>NZ_KV833364.1:0-9783 GCF_001837635.1 Neisseria sp. HMSC070H10 | reverse complement strand
TTCTCAAGGTTTGAGCTAAGAGGCCGTCTGAAAACAGAAAAACCGTTTCAGACAGCCTTTGTTTAACGCCATCGAACCAGCAAGCCATAAAGCGCAATTATCCAAAAAGGTATATTGATGGGCAAATACAAAAAGGAGGAGAAGTCAATTTTACTATCTTCAAACATTTTCAATTTGGAGTATTTCCATGATAATTACTTATCAAGAAGCAAAGAAAATCGCAGTATCTTTTTTAAGTCAAATAGAGCAAGAAATGGGAATTTCATTGTTAATAGTTGAATCTCATGTACGAGAAAATGATGATGGATGGTTTTTCCCATATCAGTCAAAAGAATATTTAGAAACAATGGATATAAACAAATCTATTATTGGAAATTGGCCTATATTTGTTTCTAAAAATGGAGGAGTTCCTTCTATTCGTTGATTTAAGCCCATTAGCTAAGTCCGTATCCCACTAAACTTGAAACTATATGGATGAAAATAGGCTCATAACGGGTGAAATATATGGACCAACAGGACGCTTTAGGCACAGAGCAAAATAATGAGATTAAAGAAATATCCTTATAACTCTATAAGAGAGAGAAAAGGAAATTTATCGATGTTTTATTCTTTCTTTTCACAAAGAATTCAATATAGATATTGGATTAGCTGTTTCCTGTCTAAGCTCCCCCCAAAAAAAGTATTGATATTTGATGATAAAAATATTTTTATTGGATTTGATTCAGTTGTTTTTTGTATTTCTATACAAATATACCTACACATCTGTCTGTATGTTTGACACAACACGCGACAAAACGACCGTGGCACCAACGCTTCTGCATTCTTTCACACGTTTTTACCCGTTATTCCTAAGCGCAGGCCGTCTGAAAATTGCCCGAATATCCAATACCCTTTACAATACCCGTAATTAAAATACATTTTTTGACACCCCTCTCCTGCATGAGTTCCACACCCTTCATCGAAATGAAAGACGTTGCCTTCGCATATGGCGACCGTCCTATTCTGAACAACATCAACTTCAGCATTCCACAAGGAAATTTCGCCGCCGTAATGGGTGGTTCGGGCAGCGGTAAAACCACGCTGATGCGCCTGATTACGGGTCAAATCCGCCCACAATCGGGAAAAGTGTTGATTGAAGGGCGCGATTTGGCCGCATTTTCGGCGCAGGAGCTGTACGAACACCGCCGCCGCATGGGCGTTTTGTTCCAACACGGCGCATTGTTCACCGACTTATCCGTCTTCGACAACATTGCCTTCCCCATGCGCGAGCTGACGGATTTGCCTGAAGCGGTCATCCGCGATTTGGTGGTGCTGAAACTGAATGCAGTCGGTTTGCGCGGTGTTGAAAACCTGATGCCTTCGGAGCTTTCCGGCGGTATGTCGCGCCGCGTCGCCCTCGCGCGTACGATTGCGCTCGACCCTGAAATCATGTTGTATGACGAGCCTTTCACCGGCCTCGACCCGATTTCGCTGGGCGTTATCGCCCACCTCATCAGCCGTGCCAACAAAGCCCTGCGCTCAACCAGCGTCATGGTAACGCATGATATTGAAAAGTCACTGGAAATTGTCGATCAAGTCATTTTCTTGGCACACGGCGAAATCATGTTCTCCGGTTCGCCCGAAGAAATGCGCGAACTCGACTCGCCTTGGGTACGCCAGTTTGTCGGCGGTTTGGCAGACGGTCCCGTAGCATACCGCTATCCGGCGCAAACGACTTTAAAACAAGACTTGCTGGGCTGATGTTCAGACGGCCTGAATTTTAAACAAGGCCGTCTGAAAACCATTTAACCAATCAACTGAAACCTATGAATTTTATCCGTTCCGTCGGGGCAAAAACCCTCGGCTTCATCCAATCGCTGGGCAGCATTACGCTGTTTTTCCTGCATATCCTGGCCAAATCAGGTACGGCGTTTACCCGCCCGCGCCTGAGCATCCGCCAGGTTTACTTTGCAGGCGTGTTGTCTGTCCTGATTGTTGCCGTGTCCGGCCTGTTTGTCGGCATGGTATTGGGCTTGCAAGGCTATACGCAGCTGGCAAAATTCAAATCCGCCGATATTTTGGGTTATATGGTTGCCGCTTCCCTGTTGCGTGAATTGGGTCCCGTATTGTCTGCTATTCTGTTTGCCAGCAGCGCGGGCGGTGCCATGACCAGCGAAATCGGCTTGATGAAAACCACCGAGCAGCTTGAAGCAATGAACGTGATGGCGGTCGACCCCGTGGCACGCGTGGTTGCGCCGCGCTTTTGGGCGGGCGTGTTTTCCATGCCTTTGCTGGCTTCGATTTTCAACGTTGCCGGTATTTACGGCGCGTATTTGGTCGGTGTCGAATGGCTGGGTTTGGACGGCGGTATTTTCTGGTCGCAAATGCAAAACAACATTACCTTCCATTACGACGTACTCAACGGCTTAATCAAATCCGCCGCTTTCGGCGTAGCTGTTACGCTGATAGCCGTACATCAGGGCTTCCACTGCGTACCGACCTCAGAAGGTATTTTGCGCGCCAGTACACGCACAGTAGTGTCTTCCGCCCTGACCATCCTCGCTGTCGACTTCATGTTGACCGCATGGATGTTTACCGACTAAAGGCCGTCTGAAACGACACTTTAAAAGAATGAAACAAGGACAATAGCACATGAAAAAAAATGCTTTGGAATTTTGGGTAGGACTGTTTGTCTTACTGGGCGCGGCCGCTATTGGCTTTCTCGCCTTCCGCGCCGCCGGCGGACAATCGTTCGGCAAATCCTCTCAAACCTACACCGTCTATGCCGATTTCAGCGACATCGGCGGCTTGAAAACCAACGCTCCGGTCAAATCTGCAGGCGTACTGGTGGGCCGTGTTGCCTCCATTCAGCTCGACCCTAAATCCTATCAGGCAAAAGTCGCCCTCAATCTGGACAGCCAATATCATTTCAGCAGCGACGTTTCCGCACAAATCCTGACTTCAGGCCTGTTGGGCGAACAATACATCGGCCTGCAACAAGGTGGCGATACCGATTCTTTGGCGGCAGGCGACACCATTACTGTTACCAGCTCCGCCATGGTTTTGGAAAACCTTATCGGCAAATTCATGACCAGCTTTGCCGAAAAAAACGCAGACAGTGAATCTGCCGGTCAAAACAAACAATAAACACATATCAACCCAATATTCAGGACACTCCCATGAAAAAAACATCCTTCATCAGCGCATTGAGCATCGGCGTATTGAGCATCAGCATGGCATTTGCCTCTCCTGCCGACGCAGTCAACCAAGTCCGTGAAAACTCCGTTCAAGTGCTGAAAATCCTCAACAGCGGCGACGCCAACACCGCACGCCAAAAAGCCGAAGCCTACGCCATCCCTTACTTCGACTTCCAACGCATGACCGCTTTGGCCGTCGGCAACCCATGGCGCACTGCGACTGACGCACAAAAACAAGCGTTGACCAAAGAGTTCCAAACCCTGCTGATCCGCACCTACTCCGGCACCATGCTGAAATTCAAAAACGCCAAGGTCAACATCAAAGACAACCCTGTCGTCAACAAAGGCGGTAAAGAAGTCGTTGTCCGCGCCGAAATCAACGTTTCCGGCCAAAAACCGGTCAACATGGACTTCACCACCTACCAAAGCGGCAGCAAATACCGCGCATACAATGTCGCAGTCGAAGGCGCAAGCTTGGTTACCGTATACCGCAACCAATTCGGCGAAACCATCAAAGCCAAAGGCATCGACGGCCTGATTGCCGATTTGAAAGCCAAAAACGGCGGTAAATAATCCACCCCCGCACCATGCCGCCTGATGTTCAGACGGCATGGTGCCTTACATCATAAAGACACCATGCAAACAGAAATCCGCAACGGCACGCTCTACATCAGCGGCGACGTTACCGTCAAAACCCTGACTGCCTCCGCCTTTGCGCGCTACGAACAGCAATGCCGTCTGAAAGAAACAGACAACATAGACTTCAGCCAAGTAGGCAAAGCAGATTCCGCCTGCGTTTCCCTGCTGCTCAACGCTCTGCGCCGGACAGACAAAAAACCGACCATTCAAAACATTCCCGATTCCGTCCGCGCACTGGCCGAACTTTACGAAATCAAAGACTGGTTGCAATCATGAAAAAAACCACCGCTTCCCTTTGCCTCATCATCAGCCTTGCCTCCGCTCCCGCACTTGCCGAACGCAATCCGGCCGACCCTTACGAAGGCTACAACCGTACCGTTTCCAAGTTTAACGACAAAGCAGACAAATACGTCCTTTCCCCCGTCGCACGCGGTTATCGCAAAGTAACGCCCAAACCGGTGCGTACCGGCGTGAGCAACTTCTTCAACAACCTGCGCGATGTCGTCAGCTTCGGCAGCAATGTTCTGCGCCTTGACGTCAAACGCGCCAGCGAAGACCTCGTCCGCGTTGGTATCAACACCACCTTCGGCCTTGGCGGTTTAATCGACGTAGCCGGTGCAGGCGGCGTACCCAACAATAAAAACACCCTCGGCGACACCTTCGCCTCATGGGGCTGGAAAAACAGCAACTACTTCGTCGTCCCCCTACTCGGCCCATCTACCGTACGCGATACCGTCGGCAACGCCGTCACCACCGTCTATCCGGTTAAAAACGCCGTCTTCCACACCAGAGCAGGACGCTGGGGCACAACCGGCCAGCAAGCCATCAACACCCGTGAAGAACTGCTCGACCTGACCGACAGCCTCGAAGGCGCAGCCATCGACAAATACAGCTACACACGCGACCTTTACATGAAAGTCCGCTCCCAACAAACCGGCGGCACGCTTCCTCAAAGCGAAGACGACAACATCGACATCGATGACTTGGTGGACAGTAACACCACTTCCGAACCGGTAGCAGCACCCCAAACCGCTCCGGCAGAAATCCCCGATACAGCCAATCCCCAAACCCTGCATCAAACACCATCAGAAAATCCCTGATTATTCCCAAAAATAAAGGCCGTCTGAAATTCAGACGGCCTTTATCCCCCAAAAGATAGCCAGTCCACCACCTTTGCTATATCATTCAACTATACAGAAACCAAGGAAAACACCATGTACGAAGTCAACCGCAGCGTCTTCCTGCTTATCCCCCTCGATCCATTTTGGAACTGGCTGAAATCCCTGCCCGGCAATCACTTGGATGGCCTGACGCTTGAAGATATCCAAGCCGATGCCAATTCCTACCTCGTTCGCCCGTGCGAAACCGCCGACGAAGTATGGGACGAAATCGAAGCACGCTTTGAAGACATTTTTGCTGCCGAATTGGCCGACTGGTGCGAAGACGAAAGCGAATGGCCTGATTTGGACGCCGACATTTTCAACGAATGGTTCGATATCCAACTCTCCACCGTGATTACCGACCTCGAACACGAACCCATCGCACGCGAAGAGTTCCAACCCATCAATCTCAACTGATGAAACTGACCGTCCGCAACTACCACCTCGACGGCTACGGCCACGTCAACAATGCGCGCTATCTCGAATTTCTCGAAGAAGCGCGCTGGACGTTTTTTCAAGAGCATGACCTTCTGTCCGAACTCGAAGGCATCATGCTCGTTGTTGCACGTATCGATATCCGCTACCGCCGCCCGTCGCTTGAAGGCGATGTTTTGACCTTTACAGGCCGTCTGAAAGACATCGGCACACGCCACATCATCCTCAGCCAAACCGCGACCCTACCCAACGGCAAAGCCGCCATCGAAGCCGAAGTTACCCTTATGCCCGTCAGCAGCGAAAGCGGCCGCAGCATCAGCGTTCCCCAAACCTTAGCTCACGCAATTCAAAACCTCGAATCATGAAAAAAATACTCACACTCCTTGTCGTTGCCACGATTGGCGCGCTTCTTGCCTTCGTCCTTATCCCCAGCAACAAAGCCGCCCCTGATTTCGCCCTGCCTGACCTGCAAGGCAAAACCATTACCAACGCCGACTTGAAAGGCAAAGTCACCCTCATCAACTTCTGGTTTCCCTCCTGCCCTGGCTGCGTGAGCGAGATGCCTAAAATCATCAAAACCGCCCAAGATTATCAAGGCAAAAACTTCCAAGTCCTCGGCATCGCCCAGCCCATCGACCCTATTGAGAGCGTCCATCAGTACGTCAAAGAATACGGCCTGCCTTTCACCGTCATATACGATGCCGACAAAACTGCCGCAAAAGCCTTTGGTACACAGGTTTACCCGACTTCCGTCCTGATCGACAAAAACGGCAACATCCTCAAAACCTACGTTGGCGAACCCAATTTCTCCCAACTCTATCAAGAAATCGACCAAGCCCTCGCCCAATAAATCCAAGGCCGTCTGAAACCATATTTCAGACGGCCTAAAACCGAAATATCCTTTATAATAAGCAACATTTTATCCGTTCAGACACCAAGCTCCTCTATCAACGAAGGCCGTCTGAAACAACCGAATACCCATAAGAGAACATCATGAAATTTATCGACGAAGCAAAAATCGAAGTCGCCGCAGGCAAAGGCGGTAATGGCGCAACCAGTTTCCGCCGCGAAAAATTCGTACCCCGAGGCGGCCCTGACGGCGGCGACGGTGGCAAAGGCGGCAGCGTTTGGGCAGAAGCCGATGAAAACACCAACACCCTCGTCGAATACCGCTTCGTCAAACGCTACCAAGCCAAAAACGGCGAAAAAGGCCACGGCTCCGACCGCTACGGCGCAGGTGCGGACGACATCGTCCTCAAAATGCCCGTCGGCACCCTTATCCGCGACCTCGACACCGACGAAATCGTTGCCGACCTCACTTATCACGGCCAACGCGTCTGCCTCGCCAAAGGCGGCAAAGGCGGCTTGGGCAACATCCACTTCAAATCGTCCGTCAACCGCGCGCCCAAACAATCCACCCCCGGCGAAGAAGGCGAAACCCGTTCCCTGCAACTCGAGCTTAAAGTCCTCGCCGATGTCGGCTTATTAGGCATGCCCAACGCCGGTAAATCCACACTGATTACCGCCGTGTCCGCCGCACGCCCCAAAATCGCCAACTACCCCTTCACCACCCTGCATCCCAACTTGGGCGTCGTGCGCATTGACGAAAACCACAGCTTCGTCATGGCAGACATCCCCGGCCTGATTGAAGGTGCAGCAGAAGGCGCAGGCCTCGGCCACCGCTTCCTCAAACACTTATCGCGCACCGGCCTGCTGCTGCACGTCGTCGATTTGGCGCCCTTCGACGAAACCGTCAACCCGGCCGAAGAAGCACTCGCCATCATCAACGAATTGCGCAAATACGATGAAGAACTTTACGGCAAACCGCGCTGGCTGGTGCTGAATAAACTCGACATGCTTGACGAAGAAGAAGCCCAAACGCGCACCGTCGCCTTCCTCGAAGCCATCGGCTGGTACTACCCCAAACCCGACGACCGCTTCCAATTCGACATGGAAACTCCGCGCCTCTTCCAAATCAGCGCACTAACCCACCAAGGCACGCAGGAATTGGTACACCAAATCAACCAATACCTAACCGAGAAAAAACGCATCGAAGCCGAAAAAGCAGAAGCGGAACAGGTAGTGGCAAAAGCCGAAATTGCCGAGCAGCAGCCTAAAACGGATACTGGCGTGTTTAAACCGGAGTAAAAAATTTCAGACGGCCTTTTTAATAAAATGGAGAGTCGCATGTCTTCCAACTCTTTCTCTTTACGAGAAAACGATGTTATTAACCGTTCAGAATTACATGACCAATACGGTGGCAATAGACAAAGTGGCATTGCTGCTTCGGCAAAAACGCCCAATATCTTCCTCTTTACTCACCCAGAAAAAGGCGAAGACCACGGCTATTATGATCGCTGGGATGAGAAGGGAACCACCCTGTTTTATTGTGGCGAAGGGCAACGTGGCGATCAGCGTATGATCAATGGGAATAAAGCTCTCTTGGAACATAAACAGACAGGAAAAACCATCCGTGTTTTTGCTAATGACACACTAAATGCTCATGTCCGATACATCGGTGAATTTACATTAGATGAGCATCAGCCTTATATAGTTAAAAAAGCACATGCAACTAATAATGGCCCAGAACGAAACGTATTTGAATTTTGCTTGCACAAAAAGTCCAAATAACCCCAGTTTATACAAAATTTGAAAATCCCATGACCACCATCTACAACACCCTTACCCGCCAAAAAGAACCCTTTTCCCCCATCGATCCTAAAAACGTGCGTATGTACGTTTGCGGTATGACCGTTTACGACTATTGCCACTTGGGCCACGCCCGCGTAATGGTTGTGTTCGACATGATTGCCCGCTGGTTGCGCGAGTGCGGTTATCCGCTCACTTATGTGCGCAACATTACCGACATTGACGACAAAATCATTGCCCGCGCAGCTGAAAACGGCGAAACCATCGGCGAACTGACCGCGCGTTTCATTCAGGCTATGCACGAAGATGCCGATGCTTTGGGTGTGTTGCGTCCGGATATTGAGCCAAAGGCGACGGAAAACATTCCGCAAATGATTGCCATGATTGAAACCCTAATTCAAAACGGCAAAGCCTATCCTGCCGCAAACGGCGACGTTTATTACGCCGTGCGCGAATTTTCCGCTTACGGTCAATTGTCGGGCAAATCGCTGGACGACCTGCGCGCAGGCGAGCGTGTGGAAGTGGACGGTTTCAAACGCGATCCGCTTGATTTTGTATTGTGGAAAGCGGCCAAAACAGGCGAACCGGCATGGGAAAGCCCTTGGGGCAACGGCCGTCCGGGTTGGCATATTGAATGCTCTGCCATGAGTGAAAACCTGTTCGGCGATACTTTCGATATTCACGGCGGCGGCGCGGACTTGCAGTTCCCGCACCATGAAAATGAAATCGCCCAAAGCGTCGGTGCCAGCGGTCATACCTGTGGCCACGACCACGCGCAAACCCATCACGGTCAAAGCATCGCCAGCCACGTCAAATACTGGCTGCACAACGGCTTCATCCGTGTGGACGGCGAAAAAATGTCCAAATCGTTGGGCAACTTCTTCACCATCCGCGAAGTGTTGAAACAATACGACCCTGAAGTCGTGCGTTTCTTCATTCTGCGCGCCCACTACCGCAGCCCGTTGAACTACTCCGACGCGCATTTGGACGACGCAAAAGGTGCGCTGACCCGTCTGTACACCACGTTGAAAAACACACCAGCGGCTGAGTTTGATTTATCTGAAAACGCCAATGACTACACCCGCCGCTTCTACGCCGCCATGAACGACGATTTCGGTACGGTCGAAGCGGTTGCCGTGTTGTTTGAGCTGGCAGGCGAAGTTAACAAAACCAATGATGCACACCTCGCCGGCTGCCTGAAAACTTTGGGCGGCATCATCGGCCTGTTGCAACGTGATCCGATTGAGTTTCTGCAAGGCGGCGCGGTTTCAGACGGCCTCTCCAACGAAGAAATCGAAGACTTAATCGCCCGCCGCAAACAGGCACGCGCGGATAAAAACTGGGCGGAATCCGACCGTATCCGCGACCTTCTGAACGAACACAAAATCATTCTGGAAGACAACGCCGGTGGTACGACTTGGCGGCGCGGCTAATTTGATTTGATATAAAAAGGTCGTCTGAAAACATTTTCAGACGACCTTTTTATATCTGGTTGAAAACCGTGATGTGTGTACTTAATCTTCTAACAGGTTCTTCTTGATGACCGCAGGATTCCCAGCAGCGACGCAATACGGCGACACATCTTTAGTTACCACAGCCCCTGCGCCGATAACCGCTCCTTTGCCTACTCGGACACCGCCCATAATAATCGCGCGCCGTCCGATCCAAACATCATCCTCAATCACAATCGGAGACCTTTGCAAAAAAGCCCTTCCCCAACAGCC
>NZ_KV833363.1:0-12026 GCF_001837635.1 Neisseria sp. HMSC070H10 | reverse complement strand
TTAGGGGATTTTGGGGAATTTTGCAAAGGTCTCAAATGGTTTGGGTTTGACATGGAATCAGGTTGATTTAGACAGGAAGGTCTGTTGGTATCATCCTGATGAAATGAAAGCTGGAAATACACTGGGTGTTGCTTTGAATGATACTGCTGTTGAAGTATTAAAGCGGCAGATAGGCAAGCATAAGAAATTTGTTTTTGTGAATAAGCGGAATAAACCAATTAGCGGCATTAACAGCCGATATTGGAAGAAGACGTTAGAACTGGCAGAAATAGAAGACTTTATTTGGCACGATTATTTAAGGCACACTTGGGCAAATTGGTTAGTTCAGCTTGGCGTACCATTGAGAGTGTTGCAAGAAATGGGTGGTTGGAAGACGTTAAGGATGGTGCAGAGATACGCACATTTGGCTCCTGAACATCTTCATCAACATGCTCAAGTTTTGCACGAGCTTGTCACATTTGACACAAATGGTGCAAGTTAGACACAAATCAGGCACAAACAAAAAAGACAGCCTTACAAATAAGCTGTCAATTAGAAATTTGGAATATTAGGTTTTTCAATAAATTCAGATATTTATTGGTGCCCGGAGCCGGAATCGAACCGGCACGGCCGGTTTAGGGCCGACGGATTTTAAGTCCGTTGTGTCTACCTATTTCACCACCCGGGCGTAGACAATAAATTGAGAGATTGGAGGCGGGGGCGCGGATTTGAACCGGCCTATATAAGGGTTGCACCCCTTATAGCATAAACACTCTGCCACCCCGCCATGAAATGGATGGAGGCGAGAGTCGGAATCGAACCGGCGTAGACGGATTTGCAATCCGCTGCATAACCACTTTGCTATCTCGCCAAAACTACGTTTGAGTGTTGTAGTATGAAACTGGAGCGGGAAACGAGTCTCGAACTCGCGACCTCAACCTTGGCAAGGTTGCGCTCTACCAACTGAGCTATTCCCGCATTTGAGTGCATCTGAAATTAAACTGGAGCGGGAAACGAGTCTCGAACTCGCGACCTCAACCTTGGCAAGGTTGCGCTCTACCAACTGAGCTATTCCCGCTCTGATATTTGTTGCTTCGTATATCGAAGAAGACGCAATTATTATGGATTTAATCGTGTGCGTCAAGTGTTTTGTTTTTATTTTTTTAAAAATTTTATTTGAATTCTTTCCATGCCATTTTCAGGTAGTAGCACATGGACCAGATGGTCAATACAGATGCTATAAACATCAATATGTTACCAATGAGATAGAAAGGGTCGTTATATTTGTCTGTGCCGATAAGTAAAAGGAAGATGGCGATCATTTGGGCAGTGGTTTTGAATTTGCCGATAGTGGCCACTGCAACGCTGCCGCGTTTGCCCATTTGTGCCATCCATTCGCGCAGGGCGGAAATGGTAATTTCTCGGCCAATAATAATCATGGCGAAGATAGCGTATGTTCTGCCAAGGCTGACGAGCAGGAGCAGGGCAACGGCAACCATGAGCTTGTCGGCAACGGGGTCGAGGAATGCGCCAAAGTCGGAAGTTTGTTTCCAGCGGCGTGCCAAAAAGCCGTCGAACCAGTCTGTAATAGCGGCAAGTGCAAAGATGATAGCGGCTGTCCAGTTGACGGTTTGTGGTTGAATCCATGTGTTCGGTAAATAGAATAGGATGGTAAACACGGGGATTAATAGGACGCGCATCCAGGTAAGTAAAATAGGTATGTTCCAAGGCATGGTTTGTGACCTTTTGGACGATGTGTCGGATTGTCCATTATAGCTTATTTGCTTACTGGGCTTTTTTGAGTGTTGTTTTTTTGCCGACAAGTAACGTGGGCAAAGGGCTTTGTTATGCGGGTTGTGAAGAAAGTCTGTTAAGGCCGTCTGAAAAATGGGTTGTTGAGGGGTATAAATGTTTTTGGGCAGGTAAGTGGCTGCAAAATAGTGGGCAACGAGGTCGGCCTGCTGCTCAATATTGAGTTGGTTGAAGTGAGGCAAAGGCATGGGATAGGCGTAAGCTTTGCGTTTCCTATATCCGCCTTTGAGCATAATGAATAAACCGGATAACCAAACTTTGTGACCGCGCTGGTGTTGCCAGACGTGTGTAAGCTCATGAATCAGCCAGATTTTGTAGGCAATGCCGGCTTGAGTGAAATCATCAGGGCAGTGTTTGCGCGGGAAATATATATTTCCATTGGGGGCAATGGCGGTATTGGGGTTGGGTAGGAAGGGGATGCCACGATATATTTTAATGCGGTTGAAGTCTATGCCGTTGGCAAAAACCTGTTTTGCCATACGGACTTCATTTTCTGTCAGTCTGCGCCAATTGGAAAAAATCATATTTTAAAGAATGATAGAGGATATAAAGATTTTCAGGCCGTCTGAAAGGTTTCAGACGGCCTGACATGGGATTTATTGTTCTTCTGAGGCGGCTTGTTTGCCGTTGTCGAACAATTTGTCCATAGGCGTCAGATTGACTGCGTTGCCTTGGCTGACTATCCATTTGTTTTCAACACGCCATACGCCTGAGGCATCTTCAACGCGCAGGTACCAATGATTGGTTGGGCGTAAAGGTTTAAAGACGGCTTCGTATTCCATGCGGCCGTTTTGCGGTTCGGCTGTTACGGCGCGCAGCTTGACGGTTTGGTCATCGGCTTTGCGCGTTGGGTGCATCAACAATAGGTTTAATGGCTGTTTGGTATCGAATTGTCCACTGACGAATACTTTGGCGGCATTCATGTCCGGACTGATTAAAACCTGCACCTGAATCTGTCGTTTAACGGCTTCTTCATCGCGGTGAAGCTGGATTTCGATGTGTTTGCCGTCTTTATAGTAATCGTCGGAAACTAAGTCTGTCGTATGTTCTTTTGCGACGAAGAACATAGACACGCTGGCGATAACGACAAAGATTGGACCTGCCATCAGCACCCAAGGCCAAGTGTGTTTATACCAAGGCTTAGTGGAATTGGGTTTGGACACCGTTGTTATTCTCCAATAAAGGTTGCTTTTTCATTCAAGACAGTCGGTTCGGCATCAGCGTCATCGGTTTCACGATATGTGAAAGTAAATTCAATCGGCTGGCTGCCTTTTTCGGCGTACTCAGGGATGGTGGATACTTGAACCGGAATGGTCACGGTTTCGCGTGGCGCAATTTTAATACCGTTTTCGGGTAAGCCAGTCAAGGCGATATCATCAAAACCTTTGACTGTGGCAGTAACGGTCTGCTCATGTTCGCTCTTATTAATGATGCGCAGGTTGTAGGCATTTTCCAACCAGCCTTGGCTGTTTTCACGCACCATCACGCCGCGGTCTTTCAGAATATCCACTTCGACCATTTTACGGGTGGAAATACCGGTTAAGAAAGCAATAATAACCACAAACAATACTGCACCATAACCTGCAACGCGAGGGCGTTTCAGGCGTTTTTTGATGTCGCTTTCAGGGTATTCATGCTCCATTGCGCCTTCGGTAGTATAACGGATCAGGCCGCGAGGATAACCCATTTTGTCCATGATTTCGTCACAAGCATCGACACAGGCTGCACAACCGATACATTGGTATTGCAGACCGTCGCGGATGTCGATACCAACGGGGCAGACTTGTACGCACATGGTGCAGTTGATGCAGTCGCCTAAGCCGCTGTCTTCTTTGTTGGCGGTTTTTTTGCGTGCACCGCGAGGTTCGCCGCGTTCGGTATCGTAGGAAATAATCAGCGTGTCTTTGTCAAACATCGCACTTTGGAAGCGTGCATACGGGCACATATGCAGACACACTTTTTCGCGCATGATGTGGGCAAAAAAGAAGGTCATGAATCCGTAAAACGCTGCGGCAAACATTGCGCCACCGCCTGCTGCTCCGGTGAATAAATCGGGAACAAACTGGCGGATAGGGACAAACCAGCCTGCAAAAGTGATACCTGTCCATGCACAGACAAGGAAAATCAGCAGGTATTTGGTGGCTTTAATACGGATTTTAGTAAAGTTCCAAGGCGATTTTTCCAGTTTTAAACGTTTGTTGCGGTCGCCTTCAACCAAGTTGTCGATCCAAAGCATGATTTCGGTGTAAACCGTTTGCGGGCAAGAGTAGCCGCACCACAAACGACCGGCAATGGTTGTCCACCAAAACAGTCCGAAAGCACAAATCATCAGCAGCAAGGCAAGGTAAATCAAATCGCCCATGCCCAGTGACAGGCCGAAAATGAAAAAATGACGGTCAGGGATATTGAATAAAACTGCCTGACGGTTACTCCAGTTAAACCATGGAATTACGTAAAATACAAACTGGGTCGCCAATACGGCGGCGATACGTAGTTTGGCAAAGCGTCCTTCTGCTTTTTTCGGATGGATGCGTTCGCCTTCGGGATGAATTTGAATTACGCTGGATTTGGGTTTGGAAGGTTTGGGCGGAGTGGCTTTTGCCGTTTTTTCTGTTGAGGGTGTGGCGTTTTCAGCTTGGTTTTCGGGTGACATAATCAGTGTTCCTTAATCGAAGTGCACACAAGCCTTTTGTCATGGTAGTAGTTTGATGCGAATATTTTCAGACGGCCTTTGGAGTGCATATAAAATCATAACATTTGACTCTATGCAAAGCAAAAGCAGGGTTTAGCCTTAACAATAGTTGCGGTACTCCTGTCTCATACAAGGCCGTCTGAAAAGAGCAGTATTCAAAGACTTACGGAATAAGTGTAGGTTTATGCTTATAGTGATTTCCTATTTATCCGATAAAAAATTTACAACATACTGTTTCAAAACGAAATAACAGTTAATATCATCTATCCCGTCCGTTTCAGATGGCCTGTTGGAAATCATGCCGTCTGACAATGCAAATATCAAAGGCTATTCTTGAAAGCACGGCTGATTCAGGCGATAATCGGCACACTTTTTTCATATTTCCAATCTTGTCCAAGGAAGGTCAAACCATGTCTCAACTGGCAAACGCAATCCGTTTCCTCTCAGTCGATGCCGTACAAAAAGCCAACTCTGGCCACCCGGGTGCGCCTATGGGTATGGCGGAAATGGCGGAAGTATTGTGGACGAAGTTCCTCAATCATAATCCGGCCAACCCAAAATTCTACAACCGCGACCGTTTTGTCCTCTCCAATGGTCATGCTTCCATGATTCTTTACAGCCTGTTGCACCTGACCGGCTACAACGTTTCTATTGATGATCTGAAAAATTTCCGCCAACTGCACAGCAAAACCCCCGGCCATCCGGAATACGGCTACACCGACGGCGTGGAAACCACGACCGGCCCATTGGGACAAGGTATTGCCAACGCAGTGGGCATGGCTTTGGCTGAAAAAATCTTGGCTGCCGAGTTCAATAAAGACGGCTTGAACATCGTTGACCACCACACTTACGTCTTCATGGGCGACGGTTGTATGATGGAAGGCGTATCGCATGAAGCCTGTTCGCTTGCCGGTACTTTGGGCTTGGGCAAACTGATTGTTTTATATGATGACAACAATATTTCCATCGACGGTAAAGTGGACGGATGGTTTACCGAAAATATTCCGCAACGTTTTGAAAGCTACGGCTGGCATGTGATTCCAAATGTAAACGGTCATGACACTGCTGCCATTCAGACGGCTATTGAAGCAGCCAAAGCCGAAACTGGCAAACCTTCCCTGATTTGCTGCAAAACCTTAATCGGCAAAGGCAGTGCCAATAAAGAAGGCAGCCACAAAACCCACGGCGCGCCTTTGGGTGCGGACGAGATCGAAGCCACACGCAAACATTTGGGTTGGGCTTATACTGCGTTTGAAATCCCTCAAGAAATCTATGCTGCATGGGATGCAAAAGAAAAAGGCGCGAAACTTGAGGCCGAATGGAACGAACTCTTCGCTCAATATCAAGCCAAATATCCTGCCGAAGCCGCAGAATTCGTGCGCCGTATGGATAAAAAACTGCCGGACAACTTTGATGCATACGTTCAAGCCGCATTGAAAGAAGTGTGCGCCAAAGCAGAAACCATCGCCACCCGTAAAGCCAGCCAAAACAGCATCGAAATCTTGGCAAAAGAGCTGCCTGAATTGGTGGGCGGTTCTGCCGACTTGACCCCGTCCAACCTGACTGACTGGTCAAACAGCGTTTCCGTTACCCGCGAACACGGCGGCAACTATATTCACTACGGTGTGCGCGAGTTCGGCATGGGCGCAATCATGAACGGTCTTACCCTGCATGGCGGTGTGAAACCATTTGGCGCGACTTTCCTGATGTTCAGTGAATACGAGCGTAACGCCTTGCGCATGGCTTCGCTGATGAAAATCAACCCTGTATTTGTGTTCACCCACGATTCTATCGGTTTGGGCGAAGACGGTCCAACCCATCAACCTATCGAGCAAACTGCCACTTTGCGCCTGATTCCAAATATGGACGTATGGCGTCCATGTGATACCGTTGAATCTTTAGTGGTATGGTCTGAAGCTGTTAAAGCGGCCGACCACCCGTCCAGCTTGATTTTCAGCCGTCAAAACCTGAAATTCCAAGCGCGTGATGAGCAACAGCTGAACGACATCAAACGCGGTGGCTACGTCATCAGTGAAGCTCAAGGTAATGCGCAAGCTGTTGTAATTGCTACCGGTTCTGAAGTTGAATTGGCTTTAGAAGCTCAAAAAATATTGGCAGAACAAGGTATTGCCGTGCGTGTCGTTTCTATGCCTTCTACCAATGTATTCGACCGCCAAGACGCCGCCTATAAAGCTGCTGTTCTGCCGGAAGGCTTGCCGCGCATAGCCGTAGAAGCCGGACACGCCGACGGCTGGTACAAATACGTCGGCCTGAACGGCGCAGTAGTCGGTATCAACCGCTTCGGCGAGTCTGCACCTGCTGATTTGCTGTTCAAAGAATTCGGCTTTACCGTAGACAATGTGATTGCCACTGTTAAATCCGTCTTGTAAATCAGATTTTTGATTGAGATAAAAAGGCCGTCTGAAATTTCAGACGGCCTTTTATTTTTCAGTCGGTTAAACAGTTTCTGCTTCAGGTTTGACCTTGTTTTTCTTAAACTTCAACACGGCTTCTTCTTTTGCTGCATCCCAGTCTATCCGCACGAAGCCGCCGTCGGTGAGTTTGCCGAACAGGAGTTCGTCGGCGAGCGGTTTGCGGATTTTTTCCTGAATCAGGCGGTGCATCGGGCGCGCGCCCATTTGCGGGTCGAAACCTTTTTCCGCCAGATATTTGCGCAATGCCTGAGTGAATTCGGCTTCGACTTTTTTGTCGAGGAGCTGGTGTTCGAGCTGGAGCAGGAATTTGTCCACGATTTTGGCGATGATGGGTTCGGACAAGGGTGCAAACGGGATAATCGCGTCCAAGCGGTTGCGGAACTCGGGTGTGAAGAGTTTGTTGATCGCCTGCATTTCGTCGCCGCGTTCGCGTTTGGCGGTGAAGCCGAGGCTGGGTCGGCTGAGGCTTTCAGCGCCTGCGTTGGTAGTCATAATCAGGATGACGTTGCGGAAATCGGCACTCTTGCCGTTGTTGTCGGTCAGTTTGCCTGCGTCCATGACTTGCAGGAGGACGTTGAAAATGTCGGGATGGGCTTTTTCGATTTCGTCTAAGAGTAATACGCAATGCGGATGTTTGTTGGCGGCTTCGGTCAAAAGGCCGCCCTGGTCAAAGCCGACGTAGCCCGGCGGCGCGCCGATCAGGCGTGATACGGCGTGGGGTTCCATGTATTCGGACATGTCGAAACGTTGCAGCGGTACGCCCATCGAGTAGGCAAGTTGTTTGGCGACTTCGGTTTTGCCGACGCCGGTCGGACCGGAGAAGAGGAAGCAGCCTATGGGTTTGTCGGGCAGGGCGAGGCCGGAACGCGACATTTTGACGGCGGCAACCAGCGCGTCGATGGCGTTTTCCTGACCGTAAACCATGTTTTTCAAATCGCGTCCGAGGAATTGCAGCACTTGTTTGTCGTCGTGCGACACGGTTTTTTCGGGAATCCGCGCGACTTTGGCGATGACGGTTTCGATTTGCGCTTTGCCGATGACTTTTTTCTGTTTGGATTTGGGCAGAATCCGTTGCGCCGCGCCTGCCTCATCCATCACGTCGATGGCTTTGTCGGGCAGGAAACGCTCGTTGATGTAGCGGGCGGAGAGTTCGGCGGCGGCTTCGAGTGCGCCTTGCGTGTAGCGGACTTGGTGGAAACCTTCAAACATCGGTTTCAAGCCGCGCAGGATTTGCACGGTTTCGGCGACGGTGGGTTCGACCACGTCGATTTTTTGGAAGCGGCGGCTTAAGGCGTGGTCTTTGTCGAAAATAGTGCGGTATTCGTCGTAAGTGGTCGCGCCGATACAGCGCAGCGAACCTTTTGCCAGTGCGGGTTTGAGCAGGTTGGACGCGTCCATCGTGCCGCCGCTGGTGCTGCCCGCGCCGATGATGGTGTGGATTTCGTCGATAAACAAAATGGCTTGAGGGATTTTTTCGAGCTGTTTCAAGACGGATTTGACCCGCGCTTCAAAGTCGCCGCGGTATTTCGTGCCCGCCAAAAGCGAACCCATATCCAGCGCGTACACTTCGGCATCTTTAAGCGCGTCGGGAATGTCGCTGTTGACGATTTGATGCGCCAGCCCTTCCGCCAGCGCGGTTTTGCCCACGCCAGCTTCGCCGACCAAAAGTGGATTGTTTTTGCGGCGGCGGCATAGGATTTGCACCAGCCTTTCCATTTCGTGTTTGCGACCAATCAAAGGGTCGATACGGCCGGCTTTGACTTCAGTGTTGAGATTGACTGTGTAGTCGGAAAGGGAGCCGGTTTTTTGTTCCGCTTCTTCGCCCTCGCGTCCCAGGCCGTCTGAATCATTGCCGTCCTCGTCATCGGGCGAGCCATGGGCAATGCAACGCAAGACTTCAAAGCGTGTAATGGATTGCAATTTGAGGAAATAAACGGCATGGCTTTCGGATTCGCTCATCATGGCAACCAAAATATCCAAAGGCTCTACTGCGGCTTTACCGGCAGACTGGGTATGCACCATCGCCCGTTGGATGACGCGTTGGAAGCCCAATGTCGGCTGGGTTTCGACCGTATCCAGAAGATGATCGGGAATTTGCGGCGTATTTTCAGCAACGCTGGCGGCAAGCTGCTCGGACAGGACTTTCAAATCCACACCGCACAGTTTCAAGACGTTCGGCACAGCTGCATCTTCTTCTATCAGCACCAAAAGCAGGTGCTCTAAGCTGATAAACTCATAACGCGCGTTGCGTGCTTCACGGTAGAGCAGTTGCAGGATGTGTTCCAATTCGGGTGAAAGCATGGTTTAAACCTCTTCGACTATACATTTGAGCGGATGCCCTTCAGCTTTGGCACGTTCCATGACCTGATGTTGCTTAGTCTGGGCAATATCGCGCGTGTAGGTGCCGCACAGGCCTTTGCCTTCGTGGTGCACCAGCAACATGACGGCCACTGCCTGTTCCTGTGCAAGCATAAAGACTTCGGTCAGGATTTCGACGACAAATTCCATGGTGGTGTAATCGTCGTTCAATAAAAATACGCCGTAACGTTTCGGCGGCTGTGTGTTGATATCGCTGAGCAGGGTATCGGATTGGTGGTCGGTATTCGGATGGTTCATAATCTTAGGTTTCAGTTTTCAGACGGCCTGTTTTAGAGTGTAAACCGTTTTCTGTTGTATTTCGGCAATTTTTTTCTATTTTGCCACTTTTTTGAAAACATAGCTTGACGTTTTGTCTTAACAAATGTAAAAAGACGGTTAAGCAGAAGTTGGCACTCGACCGCGTATGCAATACGCGGGAGAAACGCTGAACGTTTTAGTTTGCTGTATGCCTTGTTTTGCTGATTTTGTTAATTTTTAAGTATAGGAAGTTTCTAATGGCAACCGGTATCGTAAAATGGTTTAACGACGCTAAAGGTTTTGGTTTCATCACTCCTGATGAAGGTGGCGAAGATTTGTTCGCTCACTTCTCAGCGATCAACATGGAAGGTTTCAAAACCCTGAAAGAAGGCCAACGCGTGTCTTTCGACGTAACCACCGGCCCTAAAGGCAAACAAGCTGCTAATATTCAAGCTGCTTAATCAAATGCGCGGCATAAGCCGTAAAATCATGGCGGGGTTTCCCGCCATTTTTTATGGGCGTTCGAGTCAAAAATTATGAATCAAAATTCATCTTATCAAAATGCTTTAAACCAGTTGGACGAGCTTATCCGTCATTTTCGCAGCGAAGGCGAGGTTAGCTGCGCCGTTGCCGAGCGTGAAGACCAAATCTTGATCCGCCTTGCCGATTTGAAACTGGATTTGCGCCCTGAAGATAAAAAAGCGATTGCCGATATAGACTGCTTTTACCGCCGCCATGTTTTAAGCAAATAAACGTTTCAAAACCGTTTGCCGTTTTATTTTTTAAGCATGCCTGATAAAATAGGCCGTCTGAAAAGTTTGTAAAGAATCAGCACAATGAGTATTGCCAATAATAAAAAAGCCTTTCACGATTTCTTTATCGAAGACCAAATCGAAGCCGGTATAGTATTGGAGGGATGGGAAGTCAAAGCCATCCGCGCTGCACGCGTGCAATTAAAAGAAAGCTATATCTACTGGAAAAAAGACGCATTCTATTTGGTGGGCTGCCACATTACCGCATTGCCCACTGCTTCGACACACGTCAAACCCGACCCTGTCCGTCCGCGTAAGTTGTTGTTGAAACAATCGGAAATCAACAAGTTAATCGGTAAAACCGAACGTGCCGGTTATACGATTGTGCCCTTAAACCTGCATTACACCCGCGGTATAATCAAAGTGGAAATCGGTTTGGCCAAGGGTAAGAAACAGCATGACAAACGCCAAAGCCTGAAAGAAGCGGATTGGAAGCGTGAGAAACAGCGTTTGATGAAAAACGTACGTTGATTTTTTCAGACGGCCTTTTATAAAGGCCGTCTGAATATTTATTGTTTGAAAATTTTAAAAAGGAAAACAGATGAAAACCATGATTTTAGCGGCGGCTTCAGCCGTATTGTTGCTGGGCGCGTGTTCCACTACGGAACAAAGAGTATTGAAACCTGAAGAGCTGACCAGCATCAAACATGTCTGCATCATTCAAAATGCAAAAGTAAGGCCGCATGATTTGGATCGTGCTTTGTCTAAAGCTTTGGCAAAACGCGGCATTGGCAGCACTATTGTGACAGCGGACAACCGTGGCAAACTGTATGATTCTTCTTGCCCGTATAACCTGCGTTACAAAACCAAAGGCAATGACGAAATCTTGCGTAAAGGCGTATTTGTGTTGCGAAGCACGAAGTATGCGGTTTCTACTGTCAGCTACTCTTTAAATGATGAAAACCACTTCCGAACCAATCCTGATTTGGTGAAACAGGCTGAAGGCGTTGTGGCCAAATTGTTGGAAAAAAACAGCAAATAAAAGCCAGAATAAAAAACCGGCTTGCCGTGATATGGAGAATATCGGGCAAGCCGGTTTTATTTTCAGACGGCCTTAAATGGATTTGATTTTTTCCCAGAGGGTTTTGACCGTACCTTGATAGTAGGTTTCAGAAGTGCAATAGACTGTTTCTAAAGCACATTGTCCTTGTGAACCGTATTTTTTGATACACTGGTTCAAGGCAATTTGATGCACGGTTTTGAAACGTGGGGAGGTAATGGCCACTACGTTTTGAGCAGTCAATTTGCCCATGGCTTTAGGGTAGGCAACAGCGATACAGGTGTTGTGCAGAGGGACAACCGTTTTGCAGCCTGTTGCTTGGCCTGAGCTGATGCCGGCTAAGGCATCTTGGCCTTTGCAGAATGTTTCGAGTTCGGCTGTCGCATCCAGTTGGGTGGCATTTTCTTTAGTGGTTTTGATTTGCAGCACTTCATTGCTGTCGGTAGGGTTTTGCCACATGGCCAGGTAGCCGTAAGTATCGGCAGCCAGGGCGGCAGGAGTCAATGCGCAAAGGATCAGTGTCATTAGAGTTTTTTTCATGTTCGTTCCCTGTTTGTTGGGTATTTGTTGTTATTATAAAGCAAAAGTACTTATTTGATATAAATTTGCTTTTAAAATGAATATTTGAGTGTGGCAGATAGATTATAGGCCGAGACCTTTGCAAAATTCCCCAAAATCCC
>NZ_KV833362.1:0-417 GCF_001837635.1 Neisseria sp. HMSC070H10 | reverse complement strand
TGGGCAGTGGCAATGAAGACTTGGACCAATGGGGGCCATTGAGTAAAGGGACAAACGGATAACCTCTTATTGTATGGGGATAGAAAAGATAAAGGGAATAAAGATATGTACTCAAATGCATTTGACGGAAAACGGAATAGGGCAACTGTGCAGAGGGGGTATTCTTTGATACAGCTGTTGGTGGTGATGCTGTTGATTTCGATATTGGCGACGGCGGCCTTTACGGCCTATCGGGAATCGGTCCGTTCGGCCAACCTGCGTGCGGCGCATGCTGCCCTGCTGGAAAATGCGCGCTTTATGGAGCAGTTCTACACGAAAAAGGGCAGCTTTAAGCTGACGTCGACGAAGTGGCCGGAATTGCCGGTGAAGGAGGCGGGCGGTTTCTGTATCAGGATGAGCGGCCAGGCTAAGGGGATC
>NZ_KV833361.1:0-66938 GCF_001837635.1 Neisseria sp. HMSC070H10 | reverse complement strand
ACTCATCTCCTTCTTGATAAAAATTATTACTTGCATTGATATTATTTCTAATATTTTTTCACTGCAAGCACATTTACACGCTAATTGTTTGTTTTATTTTGATGTTTATATGTTATTGCAAGTTGGGTAGCCCAGGCCGTCTGAAACATGCTTTGTCGCAAAATACGGGCAAGCTGCTACAATACAGCCGCTATGTCGAAACAAAACAAACGGAGAAACGGCACGCCATGAGCAACACACGACAAACACCGGAAATCCCCGCCGCACCGATGCAAGAATCCCGCGCGCGGTTTGACGCGCATACCGCCGGTTTGCCCGAACCTGCGCAAAAGCTGCTTCAGACGGCCTTGTCGCTGGCCGAGACGCATTATCCTGCCGATGCGGCCACGCCTGCGGGCGAGCCGCTTTTGGCGCACCTTTTGGGTGCGGCGCGTATGGTGAACGAATTGGATTTGCTGCCCGATGCGGTGGCCGCCACGCTTTTGGCTGACATCGTGCGTTTTGTGCCCGACTGGCGCGAGCTGCTCACGGAACGCTGCAACAGTACTGTCGCCGAGCTGGTCAAAGGTGTGGACGAAGTGCAGAAGCTTACACACTTTGCCCATGTGGACAGCCTTGCCACGCCTGAAGAGCGCGCCCAACAGGCGGAAACCATGCGTATTATATTTCAGACGGCCTTTGATATTTCCCAATCAAAAGGCCGTCTGAAAAATTATTCTTGCCAGCCGCCTAAATAAGAAACCAGTTCTTCCAACATGGTGCTGATGGCTTCGGTCATCAGGATTTGCGAGGCAAAGGCGAGGCTGGCGGCATCGTCGCCGTTGCTTTCGGCTTCTTCTTGCAAAACGTCCAGATACTGGATGCGTTTGAGTGTAAAGTCTTGGGTAAGGATAAACGCGATTTGTTCGCGCCATACCAAGCCCAGCTGGGTAACGGTTTTGCCGTTTTTGACGTGTTGTACCACTTCATCGGCGGTCAGGTCTTGTTTGGAAACTTTGACGACCGGGACAACATCGCCTACGCCTTTGAGTTCGCAATCGCTGTCCAATTCAAAACCGCCGTCACAGTGGCCTTGCAGTAGCCAGCTGGTCATCAGTGAGGAGGGCGATTGTTTGGTATTGGGCAGGGCTGCTTCAAGACCGCCCAAGGCTTCGCGCAGTTTGGTCAGGATATTTTCCGCTTTGGCAGAGGCGGCATTGTTGACTAAAAGATACCCGTGGCGCGTGTCGAAAATCGCCTGTGTGCGGCTGCTGCGCGTAAAGGCACGGGGCAGCAGGTCGTCAGTAATCTGTTCTTTCAGCTCTTGTTTTTCTTTGCGGCCGACATTGCGCGCTTCGTTGTTTTGGATTTCCAAAACCTTTTCATCCAAAATATCGCGGATCACGCCGGCAGGCAGGACTTTTTCTTCTTTTTTCAGAGCAACGCGCCAAGTGTAATCGGCAGGGAAAACCAGCTCGGGCGAAAAGGAAACCGGCGTGGCAAAGCCTTCGCTAAACCAGTCCAAACCCTGACAATGGGCAAATTCGGATTGCACCAATTTGTCGGCAATGACTTCCAATTCGGGCAACTTGTCTTTGTTGAGCGGATAAAAACTGATTTGCTTAAACCACATGGCGAGTTTTCCTTTTTATTAAAACCGGCATTATACAGGGAAAATAACATACGGAAATCGGCAGCATCTTTAAAAATGCAGTAAAGACGTTGACAGAAGAAAAGGCTTTCTGTATAGTTCGCGCTTCGGTTACGCGCCCATCGTCTAGAGGCCTAGGACACTGCCCTTTCACGGCGGCAACCGGGGTTCGAATCCCCGTGGGCGTGCCAAAATTCTTAAAAAACGCTCCTGCTTTTTGCAGGGGCGTTTTTTGTTTTCAGACGGCCTGTCGCTGTGAAAATATCTTTAAATTGGTTTACAATAATGCCATTCTGAATCTTAACGAGAGAAAACAATGTTAGACATCCAATTGCTCCGCAGCAATACCGCCGCAGTTGCCGAACGTTTGGCCGCACGCGGTTATGAGTTTGATACCGCGCGTTTCAACGCTTTGGAAGAGCAACGCAAAGCCGTTCAAGTGAAAACAGAAGAGTTGCAGGCTTCGCGCAACAGTATTTCCAAACAAATCGGCGCGTTGAAAGGTCAAGGCAAACACGAAGAGGCTCAAGCTGCGATGGATCAGGTTGCCCAAATCAAAGCGGATTTGGAGCAGGCTGCCGCTGATTTGGATGCCGTTCAGAAAGAATTGGATGCTTGGCTGCTGAGTATTCCGAACCTGCCGCACGAAAGTGTTCCTGTCGGTAAAGACGAAACTGAAAACGTTGAAGTTCGCAAAGTTGGCACGCCGCGCGAATTTGACTTTGAAATCAAAGACCATGTTGATTTGGGTGAGCCTTTGGGCTTGGATTTTGAAGGCGGTGCGAAACTGTCTGGCGCGCGCTTTACGGTGATGAAAGGCCAAATCGCCCGTCTGCATCGCGCTTTGGCTCAGTTCATGCTGGACACGCACACGCTGAAACACGGCTATACTGAACATTACACGCCTTACATCGTGGACGATCTGACCCTGCAAGGTACGGGTCAACTGCCTAAATTTGCAGAAGATTTATTCCACGTTACCCGCGGCGGTGATGAGAGTAAGAAAACGCAATATCTGATTCCGACCGCAGAAGTGACGCTGACCAATACTGTTGCCGACAGCATTGTGGCTGGCAGCGATTTGCCGTTGAAATTGACTGCGCATTCCCCATGTTTCCGCTCCGAAGCGGGCGCATACGGCAAAGACGTGCGCGGTTTGATTCGCCAACACCAATTCGACAAAGTGGAAATGGTGCAAATCGTTCATCCAGAAAAATCATACGAAGCGCTGGAAGAAATGGTCGGCCATGCTGAAAATATTTTGAAAGCGTTGGAACTGCCATACCGCGTGATTACTTTGTGTACCGGCGACATGGGTTTCGGCGCAACCAAAACCTACGACTTGGAAGTTTGGGTTCCTGCGCAAAATACTTATCGTGAGATTTCCAGCTGTTCCAACTGCGAAGATTTCCAAGCTCGCCGCATGAAAGCGCGTTTCAAAGATGAAAACGGTAAAAACCGTTTGGTACATACTTTGAACGGCTCAGGCTTGGCAGTCGGTCGTACTTTGGTGGCAGTATTGGAAAACCATCAAAATGCCGACGGCAGCATTAATATTCCTGCTGCGTTGCAACCGTATATGGGCGGCGTGACCAAATTGGAAGTAAAATAATCGTTGTTTAAATAAAAAGGCCGTCTGAAACTTGGGTTCAGACGGCCTTTTATATGGTTTAGCAATTATTTGTTGTGTTGACGGAAATATTCCCATTCTTCGACAACGGTACCGTCAGGCAAGTGGCACACGCCGTATTCGTTGCCGTCTTTGTCTCTTTTGATTTCGGATTTGCCGCCTTGTTTGACGCAGAATTCGGAAGCCGGATTGGCCACGCCGACGTTAGGAGATTCTTGTTTTTCAGAAGCGGAGCAGGCGGCCAAAGCGGTTGCGGCAGTGAGGCTAAGGATGATGGGTTTGATCATGGCGCCTCTTTCATTTGAAAGATAAAAACAAGCGGATTATAGGGGACGCTTGCGTTTAATGGCGTTAACCAGATTAAAGGCCGTCTGAAAACTTTTCAGACGGCCTTTAGTTTAGGAAGTCAAACCAGATTATTTGGCTGCTTCGGCTTTTTCTGCTTTTTCGCCTTCTTTAGCAAAGTATTTGGCGTAAATTTTGTCGTATTCGCCACTTTCGCGTACTTTTTTCAGCGCATCGTTCAACATTTTGATGGTGGCTTCGTCGCCTTTGCGTGCAGCGATACCGTAGTTTTCGATGGTGAAGTCAGGCAGGGAGATGAAATCCAGGCCTTTGGTCGGGTTGTTTTTCACATAGTTGGCAATGACTGCGCTGTCGCTGACTACAGAATCCAAACCGCCGTTTTCCAATTCTTTGATAATCAGGGGAACGCTTTCAAAGCGGGCGATTTTCGGATTGTCGTTGCCCAAGAGTTTGGAAACGGAGAAGTCGCCGGTGTAGCCGGTTACCACGCCGACTTTGGCCATGTTTTTCAGGTCTTCGGAGGAAGCTACTTTTTTGCCTTTGGGAACGAGGACAACTTGGGTGATTTCAAAGTATGGATCGCTGAAGAGCATGCTTTGTTTGCGGTCGTCAGTGATGGTTACGCCGGACATAACGATGTCCACGTCGCCGTTGTTCAGAGAAGGGAAGAGGCTTTCCCATGGCTGGTGTTTGAATTCGACTTTGAAGTTGCCGGCTTTGGCCATGGCATTCATCAAATCTACGTCAAAACCTTCTACTTTGCCGGCAGAATCCAAAGATTCAAATGGGGCAAACTCGGCGTTAGAGCCGACACGGTACACTTTATCGGCAGGAGCAGAGGCATTGTTGCTTTGACCGCCGCAGGCAGTCAGGGCAAGGGCGGAGCAAGCGAGAGCAGTGGCCAGCCATTTTTTCATGTTCATGATATGTGCTTTCTTAATAAAATGTTAACGGATAAAATCTTAGTTTAGCATAATTTTGTGAACAAACTAGCCGAAATCAGTGGTCTTTTTCTCGGAAAAATGCGTAGGTCACGTCATGGAAGAGGTCGGTGTGCGGACTGTCTTCATAGCTCAATTCCGCCAACGCGTCTTCAAAGGCAAGCTGGATGGATTCTACGGCATCGTTGGCCATGTCGGAGGGCAGGGAGCGGATAAGGCCTTTGAGTGCGGTGGCGAGGACGTGGTTTTGCATACGCAAAGCGTCGTTGGCCTCTTCCAGATATTCGAGGCGTTGTTCGATGCTGCTCATGATGTATCCTTGAGTATTAAATAAAATAGTGATTATATAGCGAATTAATATTAAAATGTGACGCTTGCGCCGGCTTGCCGGATATGTCCAACCATCGGCCGTATTTCAAGTGATTTTAGGTTTGAATGCGGTTCACAATAAAAATGAAAAAACGAGATTATTATGGAAAACAACCGTCTTGACCCCGCAGCCCTCGAGGAAGAAGACCTGAATTGGGAAAAACGCCTGGAAAGATTGCGTCAGGCACGACAATTCAATACCGTGCCGACTCATGCGCCATTGGTCAAAAAATCGGACGACGCTGTCGAAGCTGCGCCCAAAACCGCGTCTAAAAAAGAATATAAATTAGATGCTGATAATCGTGAAAAAGTATTGGAAGAGTATTTGTACCGCTGGCAGTTGGAACACAATACTGCCCTTGCAGACGATGGCGAAGCAGTGGAAACCGATGCGATGGTGGTTTTGCAGGACAACTGGTTGAGCGCGCAATCGGCATTGCAGGCCGCGGCTTCAGAGCGTCATATCGAATCAACGCGTACCGTCAGACTGAATCCGAAATCAGGTGCGGTAGATTTTGATGCGCCTGAAGTGGAAGAAACTGAAAAACCGGAAAATGATGATGCGGAAGCGGCTGAAGAGGCGGTTTCAGACGGCCTTGAAAAAGAACCGGCCATCAATGTCCATATCAATGTATTGAACCCGCAAGCGATTGGCCGTCGGGAGGTATTCTGCGTTTCTGAAAAAGATTTGACCGAGCGTCTGATTAAGCGTTTGCGCCCCCATGTAGCCGATGCAGTCAACGGCATGATTCGGATTGCCGTGCAAAAACAAATGGCCTTGTTCACTTACCAGTTGCAGCAAATGCTCAACGAGCAGGCGCCGGGCTTGGTGGAGGATGTATTGGAACACAACGTCAAACGTATTTTGGACGATATGAAGACTGAAATGAAATACCGCCGTTGAGTATCCGGGCCGTCTGAAAAGTTTCAGACGGCCTTCGGCGTAAATTTCCCTTAAAATTTTACGAAGCGTGTATAATGGCGGCTCACGTTTTCGTGATAAATATCCTTTCTAAATAGTTGATATGCCCGATGCAGAATCGGGCATTTTTTTTGAGATTGTTATGAATAAAAATAAAATCATTGTATTGCTGATTGCTTTGGTTGCCGTATTTGCCTATAACAAAATGCAAAACAAGCAGTCGGTACAATCGCAGAATCAGCAGAAAATAGAAGCCGTTCAAAAACAAAATAATGCGGGAGGAAAAAACGCCGATACGGCTCAACAGCAAATCGGTTCGGGCAAAGAATCAGCCGAAGCGGTTTTGAAACAGGCGTTTGAAAACGAGCAAAGCGATATTCAGGTTGAGGGCGAGGGCACGGTATGGAAAACCCTGCCGGATGACAACAAAGGCACGCGCCACCAACGCTTTATCTTGAAGCTCTCCAGCGGCCAAACGCTTTTAGTGGCACACAATATCGACCTTGCCGACAAAATCAAAGGCTTGAAAAAAGGTGATAAAGTAGCGTTTTACGGCGAATATGAATGGTCGGAGCAGGGCGGTGTTATCCATTGGACGCATCATGATCCGGCAGGCCGTCATGAAGACGGTTGGCTGAAGCACGGCGGACAGGTTTATCAATAACCGTTCAGACGGCCTCCTGCTTGAAAGATGACAGGAATAAGCGCAAAATGTTAACAAATTAAACGGGCGTATTGTTTACTGCGCCCATCGCAACATACAGTAGATTGAAAAACAAATGAGCAAAAAACTTCATCCCCAAACGCTTGCCATCCGTAGTGGCAAAGAGCAGACCGAATATCGCGAACACAATCAGGCACTGTTTTTGACCAGCAGCTTCATGTGGGAAAGTGCGCAACATGCGGCAGATTTGTTTTCCAAAAAAATTAAAGGCTTTACCTATACCCGTACAGCCAATCCGACTACTGCCGCTTTTGAAAAACGCATTGCCGCATTGGAAGGCGCAGAACGCGCGGTAGCCACTTCGACCGGTATGTCCGCAATTCAGGCAGCGTTTTTTACCTTCTTGCAAGCAGGCGACCACGTTGTTTCCAGCCGCAGCCTGTTCGGCACGACCGTCGGTTTCATCAACAACATCGTTACCAAGTTCGGCATCGAAGTCAGCCATGTATCGCCGGTTGATGTAGATGAATGGAAAGCGGCCATCAAGCCCAATACCAAACTGTTTTTCTTGGAAACTCCGTCCAACCCATTGGGCGAAGTTGCCGATTTGGAAGCGCTGGCTGAACTGGCGCACAGTATCGGCGCGCTTTTGGTGGTGGACAACAGCCTCTTGTCGCCCGTCGGCTCGCAGCCTTTGAAACACGGTGCGGATATTTCCGTTTCTTCCGCAACCAAAGCCATCGACGGCCACGGCCGCGTGATGGGCGGCGTATTGGCCGGTTCGGAAGAGCTGATGACGCAAGTTGCCATATATTGCAATTCTTGCGGGCTGGCGATGTCGCCGTTTAACGCATGGCAGTTGTTGAGCGGCGTGGAAACCCTGTCGCTGCGTATGGAAAAACAATTCGACAACGCCCTGAAAATCGCCCAATGGCTGCAACAACAGCCGCAAGTCCAAGCCGTGTACTACACCGGTTTGCCCGACCATCCGCAGGCAGAGCTTATCCGCAAGCAACAAAACGGCGGCGGCATCGTCATCGGTTTTGAAGTCGCGGACCAAGAAGCCGCATGGAAAGTCGTGGACGGTGTGGCGCTTTTCTCCCGTACTGCCAACCTCGGCGACGTGCGCTCGACCATCACCCATCCGTGGACAACCACGCACGGCCGGATGCAGCCTGAAGAAAAACTCGCCGCCAATATCCGTCCGGGCTTGATCCGCCTCTCTGTCGGTTTGGAATACATTGACGATTTGATTGATGATTTGCAACAAGCATTGAACAAATAATCTAAAAACAAATTTCAGACGGCCTTAAAATTTAATAGGCCGTCTGAAAGCAATCAAACACACATCTTAAGAATAAAAGGAAAAAAATAATGTCTGAAGCAGAATTCGCCTCGTGGGCAATGAAAATCCTCCTCACCGGCCTGATTATCTTTTTGGGCTTTATCGTTTGGAACTTGGGTAAAGAATCCAAGGCCGGCAAATTCGGCATTGCCATGCTCTTCTTGGTTTTGGGCTTGGGCGTGTTTGGATTTGTATTCAAAGAATTGCTGATTAGCTTTTTGGTATTGCCGAAATAAGCAGGAAGTTTATAGATAGAACAAGGCCGTCTGAACATTTTTTCAGACGGCCTTTTGATTTGATAATTAAATTACGCCTAATTCTTGCAAGCCGCGCAATACGCCGTCTTCATCGACACTTGGGCAGACGAATTGTGCGGCGGCTTTGGCCACTTCTTCGCCATTGCCCATGGCAACGCCAAAGCCGACGGTTGACAGCATTTCCAAGTCGTTGAAGCTGTCGCCGAATGCCATCACTTTGCCCATATCAATGCCCAGTTTTTCCACTGCGTGGGCGATGCCACGTGCTTTTGAACCTTCTTGTTTGAGTAGGTCCATGGCATGTTTGTGCCAGCGGACGGATTTGAAGCCGTGTTGTTGAATCAGCGGTTGCAGGATTTTTTCTTCTTCCTCATCCACAAAGACCAACATTTGATAGACGGGTTGTTTGCGGAAATATTCTTTGTCGGTTAAAAAGTTGGGCAGGATATGCGATAAACCTTCGACAACGCGCGGAGAGTTGGAGGAGACGGCAATTTCTTGGTTGTTGACGAATGCGTAGTCTATTTTGTGTTGCTTAAGCAGGTGGATGGCGGTTTCGATGTCGGCAATATCCAAGGGGTAGCTTTGCAGGGGCTCGCCGCGAAAGGAAATATATTGGCCGTTGATGGTAACGAGCATGTCGATGCCGCATTCTTGAATCAAGGCTTTGACTTTGGCGGGAATGGCGGCTTCCGGACGGCCGGTGGCGATGGCAGTCAAAATGCCTTTGGCTTTCAATGCGCGCATGGCTTGGGCAACCGAAGGGCGTAAGGTATCCGTGTATTTACGGTAGAGGGTGTCGTCAATGTCAAAGAAGATGATTGCAGGATTGTTCATGGTTCACTCGTCGGGCCGGGTATATACAGCTTTCATTGAAAATTGTGTGAACAGCTTGTGTATAAATTGGTTTAGTATTTGATTGCTATTATAAAAATAAGTTCTGATTAAAATTTAGGCAGCTTTTTGTTTTGAGAATAAAGCAGAAAGTTATCCACATCAGGCCGTCTGAAAATTTGGTTTTCAGACGGCCTTGTTTTAAGCAATCAGACGGATATTTTCTTTGTCTTGCCTGAATTTGTTTTTAATCACGATAGGCAGGCTGCTGTCGAAATACCAGCTGCCATCAGGCAATGCCAACGCGCCGCCGGCGCAGAGCAGGGTAATGCTGTTTCCGGTCAGGGGATCGGTTTCGGTAATTTCAATTTCATGCGCTTTGCCCCAATCGGTTACGGGGAGTAGGTGGGCAAGCTCGGTAATACGTTGGTTTTGATGTTTGATGCCGTTGGGTTGGCGGCAGTCGCCGTTGCATTTTCCGACGGCCTCAACAGGGCAGGGTTCGTCCTTTGCGTAGCCGGTCGGCAAAATATTGAGCGAATCCGGGCAGAGCCTGTGTTCTTGCGACCATTGTGCCAAAGCACGTTTGGCTGCTTTTTTGTGGGCAAACAAACCGTATGGACGCCAGTTTCTGGTGCCGTTGTTTAACAAGACAATGCGTGCTTGAAGGCTGCCGTGTTCGTCAGCGATAAAGCGGACGGTAGAAAACGATGTGGATTTTTCAGACGGCATCAGTTGGTATTCCTGCATGGTCTGGGCTTTGAGCCATAATGTATGGAGCTGACCGACTGCCGGAATAAAACGGATGGAGGCTGCGGCTTTGATGTGCGGCGGCAGTTTTTTGCTGTGCAGCAGGGTGGCGGTTTCACTGTATGCGCGTTCGTGTGCTTCAATGGCCTGGGCTTTGCCGAAATGGTCAAACCAAACCAATACGCCGTAACTGTCGGGCAGGGCATAGAGCTGTTGGGCAAGAGAATCGGGCAACCAAGTGGGCAACATTTTCGGATTCATCAATACACGGACGTGTTCATCCCATTGTTGGTGATTTTTTTCTGCCAGACTTAATTCGAGATAATCACACAATGCGGCAACATCGGTCATGGCGCGGTGGCGGTTGGCCGTCTGAATGCCGGTGCGTTCGATAATGCTGTCGAGGCTGTGTTTGTAAAACTCAGGATACAGGCGGCGAGACAGTTGAACCGTACAGAGAGAGGGTGCGGCAAAGTCAGTATGGATACGGGCAAACTCGTGACGCAGGAAGGTATAGTCAAAGCGGCTGTTGTGCGCAACAACTACAGCCCCTTGCAATAGCGGCAACAAATCGGCTGCAATATCGGCAAAGACAGGCGCGTTTTTCACCGTTTCATCATGAATTCCGGTCAATCTGGCAACAAATTCGGGAATGCTGCGGCAAGGATTGACCAATTGCTCGTAATGTGTGGCGCGTCCTTGCTCAAAACGAACAAGGGCGACTTCCGTTATCCTGTCTTGATAGAAATTTCCACCGGTCGTCTCCAAATCCACCACGACCACAGGCCGTCCCAAACGGGAAAATGCTTCGGATAAGAGCGGCCAGCGTGCGAAATCTGACATTTTATTCTCTGTAAATTCAATAGCAAATGCGCATTTTACACGCTGTCTGTAAGTTTTCCAAATAAAACGCTTGACAGTAAATAGCCTTCTCTTTATAATTCAAATCTTTCTTGATGCACCCGTAGCTCAGTTGGATAGAGTATCTGGCTACGAACCAGAGGGTCGGGCGTTCGAATCGCTCCGGGTGCGCCACAGAAAATCTCCGCGCCCATCGTCTAGCGGTTAGGACATCGCCCTTTCACGGCGGTAACCGGGGTTCGATTCCCCGTGGGCGTGCCAGTTTATAAAAAAGCGCAATCTGTTTCGGGTTGCGCTTTTTTGCGTCTGTCGGTTTTGAAATGATTTGACGGTTTTAAAATGATTTGAACCTCTCTTTTTATCTGCTAACGCTGGTTGGCATTTGTCATAATATACTAAAAACATTTATTATTATATATCTAATAATCATAATTTGAGGGAAGACGTTCATGGCGTGGCGGTTTGTATTGCCTGCTTGGGTGGTTGGGGTAGTGCTTTCGTTTGCGTTGCCGTTTGTGCCGCTATGGTGGGTTTGGTTGTCTGTAATCATTGGCGCGCTTTCGTTGTGTCGAAGATTTGCTGTGGTTTGGTTGGTGCTGGCTGTTTGCGTGGGCATGGCGTTTGGTGTGTGGCGAACAGGGCTGGTGTTGGCCGGTCAATGGCCTGTAGGGGAGGTGGCGGCTAAAGTTTTGACGGTTGAAGTGGCGGATATGCCGCGTGATGATGGTCGGCGCGTGCAGTTTGCGGCAAGGGCTTGGGATGAGCGTGGGCAGGCTTTTGATTTGATGTTGTCGGATTATCAGCGGCGCGATTGGACGGTGGGCAGTCGGTGGTCTGTATCGGCGCGGGTAAGGCCGGTAATCGGTGAAGTTAATGTGCGCGGTTTGAACCGTGAAACATGGGCTTTGGCCAATGGTATCGATGGTATGGGTACTTTAGGGCGCGACAGGAAACTTGTGCGGCGAGGCGGCGGTTTCGGTTTGGCTAATATGCGTGATGCGGTAAGCCGAAGTTGGCAGAGAACGGCGGATAAATATCCTGAGTTTTCAGACGGCATAGGGTTGATGCGTGCTTTGAGTATTGGTGAGCAATCGGCGTTGCGGCCGCCTTTGTGGCAGGCATTCCGTCCTTTGGGGCTGACGCACTTAGTCAGTATTTCGGGCCTGCATGTAACGATGGTGGCGGTATTGTTTGCCTGGCTGATCAAGCGAATTTTTCGTTATTTACCGTGGATTCCGGCAAAACCGCGTGTGTGGATATTGGCAGGCGGTGTTGCCGGGGCTTTGTTTTATGCGCTTTTAGCCGGTTTTTCCGTGCCGACGCAACGCAGTGTGTTGATGTTGGCTGCGTTTGCGTGGGCATGGTGGCGCGGCAGTGGTGGCTCGGGTTGGACGGCATGGTGGCAGGCTTTGGCCGTTGTTTTGTTGTTGGACCCGTTGGCTGTATTGGGCGTGGGAACGTGGTTATCTTTCGGTTTGGTTGCTGCTTTGATTTGGGCTTCATCAGGCCGTCTGAAAGAATCGGGCTGGCGTTTGGCTGTACGGGGGCAATGGGCGGCGACGGTATTGTCGGTGGTATTGCTGGGCTATTTGTTTGCTTCGTTACCTTTGCTCAGTCCCTTGGTTAATGCACTGGCTATTCCTTGGTTTTCTTGGGTGTTAACGCCGTTGGCTTTGCTGGGTTCGGTTTTCCCGTTTGAACTTGTCCAGTTGGTAGCGGCATTTTTGGCGGAATATACTTTACGCGGTTTGGTATGGCTGGCTACGGTATCGCCTGAATTTGCCGTCGCAGTGGCGCCCGTGCCTTTGCTGGTGTTGGCGATGATGGCGGCTTTGCTGTTATTGCTGCCTAAAGGAATGGGCTTGAAACCTTGGGCATGTTTGGTTTTATTGGGTTTTGTGTTTTACCGTCCTGCCAAGTTGGAGGAGGGGGTGGCAAGAGTTACGGTGATGGATGCGGGACAAGGTTTGTCGGTGTTGATACAAACGCGTAATCGTAATCTTTTGTTTGATACGGGAACGGAGCAAGTGGCGCAAACAGGTATTGTGCCGAGTTTGAACGCGATGGGCGTGCGCCGTTTGGACAGCCTGATTTTGTCACACCATGATATTGACCATGACGGCGGTTTTCAAAGTGTGGCGGCTGTCGGTACCGATAAATTGCTTGCCGGACAACCTGAATTTTATCCGAATGCAGAGTTTTGCCAAGAAGACAAATGGCAATGGGACGGCGTAGATTTCGAGTTGCTCAGGCCGTCTGAAAATGCAGGCAAGGAAGATAACGACCAAAGCTGCGTATTGCGTGTCGTGGCAAACGGAAAAGCCTTGTTAATAACCGGCGATTTGGGCGTGAAAGGCGAGGCCGGTTTGATTGAGAAATACGGCAATGCGCTGTATAGCCAAGTGTTGGTGTTGGGACATCACGGCAGCAGCACGGCTTCGTCAGGCAGCTTTTTGCATACGGTTTCGCCACAATATGCCGTGGCATCTAGCGGCTATGCCAATGCCTACAAACATCCGACCGTTGCCGTACAAAATCGTGTCCGCGCGCATGGTATTACTTTATTGAGAACGGATTTGTCTGGCGCGTTGGTGTTTGCTTTGGGACAGGACGATATATTTCAAGGCCGTCTGAAAAAGGATAAGTTTTATTGGCAGAAGAAACCGTTTGAGTAAAAAGGCTAAAAGGCCGTCTGAAAGACTTTTCAGACAGCCTTAATATTTTTTATTGACGGGCATTATCCAAATTTTGTGTGAATCCAATTGTGGATAGTTTATTTTACTCATTGATAATAAAGGATAAAATAAATTTGATTAAATAATAGGCAAATAGAAAAGAGGAAAATAATTACAAAGTTATTAGTAATAATCGGTATGATGTTCTGTATATCAAGCAGAGCCTAAAGCAGCACAGAGTTTGTGCGTTTCTATAATGAAGACGCTGCGCAGCTGACAGCCGCCAATATTATCGGCTGATGGTTGTTTTAAAGTTTAAGGCCGTTTGCACCTGATATTTCATGTTCAGACGGCCTTAAACTTATATAATATCCAACCCATCTGTTTAAAAAGGCAATCCCCATGAACACCATACGCACCAAAATTTGCGGTATTACCCGACCTGAAGACGCGCTGGCCGCTGCCGAATTGGGCGCGGATGCCATCGGGCTGGTGTTTTACGCCAAGAGTAAACGGGCAGTGAGTATTGAGCAGGCGCAGGCGGTTGTGAAAAATCTGCCGCCGTTTGTATCGGTGGTGGCCTTGTTTGTGAATGAAAACGAGCAAACCATCCGCGAGATTTTGCGTCAGGTGCCGATAGATGTGATTCAGTTTCACGGCGATGAAGACGATGATTTTTGCCGTCGGTTTGACCGCCCGTATTTGAAGGCTGTGCGTGTACAGTCCGCTGCCGATATTCAGACGGCCTGTGCCAAATTCCCGAATGCCCGAGCCTTGCTGTTTGATGCCTATCATCCGACTGAATACGGCGGTACGGGACAAAGTTTCGATTGGACCATGTTGCACGGCACTATCGGCAAACCATGGATACTTGCCGGCGGATTGACTGCGGAAAACGTTGCCGAAGCGGTAAAAATCAGCGGCGCGGCGGCGGTGGATGTGTCCGGCGGCGTGGAAATCTCCGGCGGGGTTAAGAGCAGGGAGAAAATGGCGGCGTTTATTCAAGCAGTAAAGGCCGTCTGAAATTTTGTTTGAATTCAAAGCAACCGGAATACAGATATGCAAGAGCCAATCGTTGAATCCCACCCCTTCGCAGCCTTGTTGCCGCCGCAGGCAACAGTCATGATGATGGGGACGTTTCCGCCTAAAGAAGAAAAACACGCGATGCAGTTTCATTATCCGAATTTTCAAAACGATATGTGGCGTGTGTATGGGTTGGTGTTTTTTGGTGATGCGACGCATTTTCAAAAGCAGGGCGAAAAGGCGTTTGATGCCGATAAAATCAAAGCGTTTTTAAGTGAGAAGGGGATTGCATCCTGTCCGACCGTGTTGAAAGCGATACGCGAACATGGCAATGCTTCGGATAAGTTTTTAAAAGTGATAGAAACCGTCGATTTGGCGGCAGTATTGGCACAAATGCCCGAGTGCCGCCATCTTTGCACCACCGGTGGCAAGGCAACCGAAGTTTTGTTGGAGATTCAGGGCAGCGGCATGAAAATGCCGAAAACCGGAGAAACAGTGCCGTTCCCCTATGCAGGGCGTGAGTTGACCCTGACGCGCCTGCCTTCGACTTCGCGTGCCTATCCTTTGAGTTTGGCGAAAAAAGCGGCGGCATATCGGGCTTTTTTTGAAATGGCTGGATTGACTGTTTTTCAGGAGTAGGGTGATGGACCGTTATGAAATTTCTTTAATGATGTTTATGGCTTTGTGGTGGCTTTTTAATGTCGTCTCAGTGTGGCTGAAGGCCAAACAATGGCATATCAAGGTATTGTTGGGCGGAACGCTTTTGTATGTGATACAAATATCTGCAGTCATTATGTCTGTTAACGGCCTTAATTGGATATTTTTGAACATAAGCACTATAAATACCAATGAGTTGATTATTGCTTTGCTTGTGCTTAACTTTTTGGGTTGGTGGTTGCTGGCACTGTGGTTGGGGATGTTGGTATTAAAACTATGCCTGAGAAGTAAAAACGAAGAACAATATATCGCGCCTCCGTTGGGTACGGCATTAGTTGCAATATCGAGCTGTACGCTGTTATTCCTATTTTGTCTGCTGATATTATTATTCAATTAGTTGCCGACAAGATGAATGGAAAACGGCTATAATTGCTGACAATTTTACTTTCAGACGGCCTTGTACTGAATCAGGCCGTCTGAAACCATAAAACGAACAAGGAAAAATCCCATGAAAAATTATTACGCTCCCGACGAGAACGGCTTTTTCGGCGAACACGGCGGCCTGTACGTTTCCGAAACCCTGATTCCGGCTTTGCAAGAATTGGCAGAAGCCTATAAAGCAGCGAAAGAAGATCCTTCATTTTGGGAAGAGTTCCGCCATGATTTGAAACATTATGTCGGCCGTCCCAGCCCTGTTTACCATGCCGCGCGATTATCCGAGCATTTGGGCGGCGCACAAATCTGGCTGAAGCGTGAAGATTTGAACCACACCGGCGCACACAAAGTCAACAACACCATCGGTCAGGCATTGCTTGCCCGCCGCATGGGCAAAAAACGCGTGATTGCCGAAACCGGCGCGGGTCAGCACGGCGTGGCTTCTGCTACCGTCGCTGCACGCTTCGGCATGACTTGTGACGTGTACATGGGCGCGGACGATATCCAACGTCAAATGCCCAATGTTTTCCGCATGAAATTATTGGGTGCGAACGTGGTCAGCGTTGACAGCGGCAGCCGTACTTTGAAAGACGCAATGAACGAAGCCATGCGCGAATGGGTGGCGCGCGTGGACGACACGTTCTACATCATCGGCACTGCCGCAGGCCCTGCGCCGTATCCTGAAATGGTACGCGATTTCCAATGCGTGATCGGAAATGAAGCCAAAGAGCAAATGTTGGAAGCCATCGGCCGCCAACCTGATGTTGCCGTTGCCTGCGTAGGCGGCGGCTCGAACGCCATCGGTTTGTTCCATCCCTATATCGAAGAAGAAAACGTACGTCTGGTCGGCGTAGAAGCCGGCGGTTTGGGTGTAGATACGCCTGACCACGCCGCGCCGATTACCAGCAAAGCCCCCATCGGCGTATTGCACGGTTTCCGCAGCTATTTGATGCAGGACGAAAACGGTCAAGTCTTGGGTACACACTCCGTTTCAGCAGGCTTGGACTACCCAGGCATCGGCCCGGAACACAGCCATTTGAACGACATCAACCGCGTGGAATACACCGTTGCCAAAGATGACGAAGCACTCGAAGCCTTTGACTTGCTCTGCCGTTTCGAGGGTATTATTCCTGCGCTGGAATCCAGCCATGCCGTTGCTTGGGCGGTGAAAAATGCGCCGAAAATGGGCAAAGACCAAGTGATTTTGGTTAACCTCTCCGGCCGCGGCGATAAAGACATTAATACCGTGGCGAAACTCAAAGGCATTGAGTTGTAAGTCTTATTGATTGAGCAGTAAAGGCCGTCTGAAAAAGCTGGATTTCAGTCTTTCAGACGGCCTTTGTTTCCATAATGATTCAGCGTAGTATTTTATCCGCGCAAACTCTATCAAGTATCGGCGGCTAAGGAAATTTATCCTTCCAAACCGAGCTTGTACGCTTTCTAAACCAATTATTCAATTTATCCATCACCATGAAACATTTAGCAATCCATCTAAAACTATTGGGCATGGCGGCGTTTTGGGGCGCATCTTGGCCGATGGGGCGGATGCTGGGACAGGCGCTGCCGCCTTTAACGGGCGGTATGCTGCGCTTTTTGACGGCGGCAATCTTACTTTTGGGCTGGTTGTTTGCACGGTATCGGTTGCGTACTTTGGCGGTTTTGTCGCGAAAACAATGGCTTGGATTGGCACTGGCGGCGGCATTCGGCGTATTTGGTTTTACCGTATTGTCTATGCTGGGTTTGCAGCGGATTCCTGCTTCGAGGGCGACGGTGTTGGTTACGTTTAATCCTGTGTTGACGATGTTTTTTGCAGCTTTGCTGTTTGGTGAAAAACTCAATGGCAAGATTGTGTCGGGCATATTGTTGGCAGTGGCAGGCTCGATATGGGCGGTCACGCATGGCGAGATTGCGGCATTTTTGTCGGGCGGCGGCATAGGGTGGGGCGAAGTGCTGGTGTTTTGCAGCCTTTGCTGCTTGGTTACTTATACGATGATAGGCAGGGCGGTGTTGCAGGGGATTGATGCGCTGACGGTCACCGTGGCCACCGCTTGGCTGGGTGCAATGATGTTGCTGCCGCCTGCGCTGATTTCAGACGGCCTGCCGTTTGGTATGCTTGCCGAAATGGACGGCAGGGGTTGGTTTGCTTTGATTGGCCTGTCTGTCGGGGCAACGGTCTTGAGCTATGCGTGGTATTTTGAAGGCGTGAAGACTTTGGGCGCGGGCAGCGCTGCGGCGTACATCACTTTGGTGCCGGTATTCGGTATTCTGTGTTCCGCTTGGTTTTTGGGCGAGGCGTTGCATATTTCCTTGGTTGCCGGCTGTTTGGCGGCGGTGGGCGGATTGGCGTTGATGCAGTACGGAAGACGTGCCGTCTGAAAAGGTAAATATGTTATATAATAATGAAACTGATTAAACCATTGTTTTCAACATGTCTGAACATTCCTCCCTGCTCGATTTCGACCGCGACCATCTACTCCATCCCTATACTTCCATGACCGACCCGTTGCCTGTTTATCCGGTGCGCCGTGCGGAGGGCGTGCATATCGAATTGGCGGACGGCACGCGGCTGATTGACGGGATGTCGTCTTGGTGGTGTGCGATACACGGCTACAATCATCCCGTTTTGAATCAGGCGGTTGAGGCGCAGATTAAGCAAATGTCGCATGTGATGTTCGGCGGTTTGACGCACGAGCCGGCGGTGGAGCTGGGCAAGTTGTTGGTCGGGATTTTGCCGCAGGGACTAGACCGTATTTTTTATGCGGACTCGGGGTCGGTTTCGGTGGAAGTCGCGCTGAAAATGGCGGTGCAATACCAGCAGGCACGGGGTTTGACGGCGAAACAGAATATTGCGACGGTGCGGCGCGGGTATCACGGCGATACTTGGAACGCGATGTCCGTCTGCGATCCGGAAACGGGAATGCACCATATTTTCGGCAGCGCTCTGCCGCAGCGTTATTTTGTCGATAATCCGAAAAGCCGTTTCGACGATGAATGGGACGAGGCGGATTTGCAGCCTGTCCGCACTTTGTTTGAAGCGCATCATGCGGATATCGCCGCCTTTATTTTGGAACCGGTCGTGCAGGGCGCGGGCGGCATGTATTTCTATCATCCTCAATATCTTCGAGGATTGCGCGATTTGTGCGACGAATTTGATATCGTGTTGATTTTTGATGAAATCGCCACCGGATTTGGGCGTACAGGCAAGATGTTTGCCTGCGAACATGCGGAGGTCGTGCCGGACATTATGTGTATCGGCAAAGGTTTGAGCGGCGGCTATATGACGCTGGCGGCTGCAATCACTTCGCAAAAAGTTACCGAAATAATTTCTCGCAGCGAAGCGGGCGTGTTCATGCATGGGCCGACGTTTATGGCAAACCCGCTGGCGTGTGCCGTAGCCTGCGCTTCGGTCAAACTGCTTTTGTCCCAAGATTGGCAGGCAAATATCCGCCGCATCGAAAGCATCTTAAAAGGCCGTCTGAAAGCTGCGTGGGACATTCGCGGTGTGAAAGATGTTCGCGTTTTGGGTGCTATCGGGGTGATTGAGCTGGAAAAAGGCGTGGATATGGCGCGTTTTCAAGCGGATTGCGTGGCGCAGAGCATTTGGGTGCGCCCATTCGGCAGGCTGGTGTACCTCATGCCGCCTTACATCATTTCAGACGACCTCTTGACCGAACTTGCCGACAAAACCGTACAAATCTTGAAGGAATACAGCAAATGAAAGGCGTTTACTTCGTCAGCGGCATAGACACGGACATCGGCAAAACCGTCGCCACCGGCGTATTGGCAAAACAATTATTGCAGCAGGGCAAAAGCGTGATCACGCAAAAGCCCGTGCAAACCGGTTGCCAAAACATCGCCGAGGACATCGCCGTCCACCGCAAAATCATGGGCATACCCATGCAGGAAGCCGACAAACAAGGGCTGACCATGCCCGAAATCTTCAGCTATCCCGCCTCGCCCCACCTCGCCGCCCGTCTGGACGGCAGGGCTTTGGACTTGCACAAAATCCGCACCGCCACAGAGCAACTGGCGGCACAATACGAAATCGTGTTGGTCGAAGGCGCGGGCGGATTGATGGTTCCGCTGACGGAAAACCTGTTAACCATTGATTATATTCAGCAACAGGCTTATCCCGTCATTCTCGTTACCAGCGGGCGGCTCGGCAGCATCAACCACACCCTGCTCAGCTTCTCCGCGCTCAAACAATACGGCATCAGCCTGTACAGCCTGATTTTCAACCATATTCACGACAGCAAAGATGAAACCGTTGCCAGCGATACTTTGGAATATCTTAAAGGCCGTCTGAAAGATGAGTTTCCTGAAGCCAAATGGCAGGAATTGGCCAAGACAGAGGTGTCAGATGGAGCTTGATATACCGCGTGGCACGCTTTGTTCACATGCCGAAGCTTCAAGTCTTTTGCCGTCTAAGGCCGAACATCTGCTGACCGTTTCTTCGCTAACTGCCGCTTTGCGCGCTTCCGGTAAGGATTTTTCAGTCGAGCCGGTGTATTTGGGTTTGACGAAGGGAGTGGAAAATGGAGACGAAATCTTTGTGCGCGATGTTTTGCTCAAACTGGACGGCGAAACAGTGATACAAGCCAGAAGCGCGTGCCGGCCGGACAGCAGTCTATGGACAGAATTATTGGATTGCGGAACGCAGCCTTTGGGCGAGCGCCTGTTTGACGGTACATTGCCGTTGAAGCGTTCGGATTTTGAGTTTCTTCGTTTTGAAGATTTCGACCATCCATCTTTCAGACGGCCTGTTACCGCGCGCCGTTCGTATTTCGATTGGAACGGCGAAACATTGGAATTAACAGAATATTTCTTATTGAAATTAATAGATTTATACCGCTAAGGCTGTCTGAAAATAAAACCGTTTACCGATGTTTGTCATAATTCTGATATAATACAATAAATTAAATTGTTAAGATCTGTTTGATTTCAGACGGCAATAAATTATAATAAGAGCTAAGGCTCTAAAAAGCCTTTCCTTCCGAATCGACACATAAACAACGACACATTACATCAATGAACATAAGGCGCTTTTTTCTACAATTTCTACCGCGTTACGCTGTCGGACGGATGGTGATATACGCCAAACTGATGCGCGTCGACAAACCCATTGGCACACTGCTTTTGCTGTGGCCGACTTATTGGGCATTGTGGATTGCGTCTAAAGGCGTTCCTGACGCGGATATTTTTCTTGCCTTTAGCGCAGGCACATTTTTGATGCGCAGCGCAGGTTGCGTGGTAAATGACTTTGCCGACCGCAATTTTGACGGTGCAGTAGAGCGCACTAAAAACCGCCCGTTTGCCAAAGGTTTGGTTTCTAAAATCGAAGCGCTGCTTTTGACCGTCATGTTGTGTCTGATGGCAGCTTTATGCTTGGTGCAGCTCAACCGCTTTACTTGGCTGATGAGCCTTCCGGCCTTGTTCCTGGCCATCACATATCCCTTTACCAAACGCTTTTTCCCGTTGCCGCAGTTTTATTTAGGACTGGCATTTTCGTTCGGCATTCCCATGGCCTTTGCCGCCGTGCAAGGCCGAGTGCCTTCCGAAGCGTGGCTGATGTTTACCGCCAATGCCTTATGGACGTTGGCTTACGACACGATTTATGCCATGGCGGACAAAGAAGACGATTTGAAAATTGGCATTAAAACTTCGGCAATCACATTTGGCCATCACGACATTACTGCCTCTATGCTTTGCCATTTTTGGTTTACGGTATTGATGGCGGTGTTGGGTATCAAAATCGGTGCAACTTGGCCGTATTGGTTGATATTGCCGATAACTGTTTATTGGCAGTATCAGCAATATGTTGTCATCCGTACGCGCAATCGCCAGTTGTGCTTCCAAACGTTTTTGGCCAATAACCGCATCGGTTTGGCGTGGTTTTGCGGATTGGTCTGCCATTATTTCTGGGTATTTTTGGTTTCCAAACTGTTTTAAAAAAAGAAGTTGGGGCCGTCTGAAAAGAAGGGGAAAAGGGGTATGCCGGGCATACCCCTTTTCATTTGAATCATAGTTTGGCTATTGATAGCATTTTTACTTTAAATTCAATATAAGCAAGCAGTTGGATTATTTTTAGCTCGTTAAAAAATATCAAAAATAACATGGAAAATGTTAGCAGGGCGAGTGTAAATTACGCCTTCAGGATTGAGATTTGCACCGACAATCGGTACAATCCTATTGTTTTGCGACATTTAAAAGAGATACACATGAGCCTGATTGGCGAAATTTTACCTTTGTCCCATATCGTTTTGGATTTGGAAGTCAGCAGCAAAAAGCGTCTGTTTGAAGAGGCCGCCCAGCTGCTGGAGAATGAAGCAGAATTACCGAATACCAACGTGTTCGACTGCCTGTTTGCCCGTGAAAAGCTTGGTTCGACCGGTTTGGGGCAGGGGGTGGCGATTCCTCACGGCCGTCACGCATGCGTGAAAAAAGCCACCGGTGCGTTTATCCGCACCAAAGAGCCGGTTGCCTTTGATGCGCCCGACGGCAAACCCGTTTCCTTGATTTTCATCCTGCTTGTGCCTGAAAACGCTACCGGCGAACATTTGGAAGTCTTGTCCAAACTGGCCGGAAGATTCTCTCAAAAAGCCATCCGTGAAGCATTGATGGCCGCGACTTCTGCCGAAGAAGTACGCACACTCCTGACCGAAGAGTAATTCATGCCCAGCATATCCGTCCGCCGCCTGTTTTCCGATAATCAGCACAAACTCGAACTCGCTTGGGCTGCCGGCAATTCCGGCGCGGACAACCGTATCGGTGTCGAAGCCGATAAACCCGTCTTGGCCTTGGTCGGCCACTTAAACTTTATCCATCCCAACCAAATTCAAGTTGTCGGCGTAGCCGAAGCCGAATATTTGCGCCGCTTGGAATCGGGCGAGCTCAACTATGATTTCGGCGAGCTTTTCGACATTCCCATGTCTTTGGTCATCGTCGCCAACGGCTTGCCGGTTTCGCCCAAATTGCGCGATTATTGCCATACCAACAGTATTCCTTTGCTGACTTCCAAGCAGGAAAGCCCACACTTGATGGACGTTTTGCGGATTTATCTGCAACGTACATTGGCTACTTCCACCATCAAGCACGGCGTATTTTTGGATGTATTTGAAGTGGGCGTACTCATTACCGGACAATCCGGCTTGGGTAAGAGCGAATTGGCATTGGAGCTGATTTCGCGCGGTCACAGCCTGATTGCCGATGATGCGGTCGAGCTCTTCCGTACCGGCCCGGAAATGCTGGAAGGCCGTTGCCCGCCGATGCTGCGTGATTTCCTCGAAGTACGTGGCTTGGGCATACTCAATATCCGCCATATTTTTGGCGAAACCTCTATCCGTCCGAAAAAGATCCTCCAGCTGATTATCAATTTGGTTCCGGCCGACGACGGATACATGAAACAACTTGATCGATTGAGCATCCGTACCGAAACAGAGTCTATCCTCAACGTCAGCATCCGTTCCGTTACCCTGCCTGTTGCAATCGGTCGAAACTTAGCAGTATTGGTTGAAGCTGCGGTGCGCAATTACATCCTTCAATTGCGCGGCAAAGACAGCACCAAAGAATTCCTCGAACGCCATCAAACACAACTCAAAGAAAACGAACAAAACCATGAAAATCGTCCTGATTAGCGGCTTATCCGGCTCAGGAAAATCCGTAGCCCTCAAACAGCTCGAAGATTTGGGTTATTACTGTGTCGATAACCTTCCTTTGGAAATGCTTCCGTCGTTGGTTTCGCTCCACATCGAACGTGCCGATGAAACCAAACTCGGTGTCAGCGTTGACATCCGTTCCGGTATCAATATCCAAGAAGCGCAAGAGCAAATCCAATTTTTGCGTGACGAAGGACATCAGGTCGAAGTCCTGTTTGTTGAGGCGGAAGAGGGTGTGTTGGTTCGCCGCTTCTCAGAAACCCGTCGCGGACACCCTTTATCCGGCCAAAACCTGACTTTGTTGGAAAGCCTGCAAAAAGAACGCGAATGGCTCTTCCCGCTTAGAGACATCGCATATTGCATCGATACGTCCAAAATGAACGCGCAGCAGCTGCGTTATGCCGTACAACAATGGCTCAATATTGAACGTGTCGGTTTGCTGGTTATTCTTGAATCCTTTGGTTTCAAATACGGCGTTCCCAACAATGCCGACTTTATGTTTGATATGCGCAGCCTGCCCAATCCGTATTACGATCCAGAATTGCGCCCCTTTACCGGCATGGACAAACCTATTCAAGATTATTTGGGCCAGCAGCCGTTGGCTCAAGAAATGGTTGATGACATCGACCATTTTATTAGCCGCTGGTTGCCGCGCCTGCAACAAGAGAGCCGCAGTTATGTAACGATTGCCATCGGTTGTACCGGCGGTCAGCACCGCTCCGTTTATGTTGTGGAAAAACTGGCCGAACGCCTCAAAGGCCGTTACGAACTCCTTGTCCGCCACCGTCAGGCACAAAGCTTGGCAGGACGCTAACTTGCCGTTTCAGACGGCCTCAAAGGAAGAAACCATGAAAAAAATCAGTCTGACTGCATTATCCCTGCTTATCTTGACCGCCTGCGCGACAGAGCCTGTCACTGCTTACCGTTGGCACCGTACCGGAGCGAGCGAAGCTGAAGTTTCCCGCCAAATCAATACTTGCAAATCGCAAGTCCAAAATAGAAATACATACAAGATGTTCGAGCAATGTATGGATGAAGCAGGTTATTACAGCTATGAACATGGCAATCTCTAAATCCGGATTGACCGATTATCCAAATACCGAGGCCGTCTGAAAAAAAATGATTGTTCAGACGGCCTCAGATACGAATAGAAAGAACAAAAAGACATGGCTATCCAATGGTTTCCCGGCCACATGAACAAGGCAAAAAAAGCCATTGCCGAACGCATTAAAAGCGTTGATATGGTGATTGAGATGTTAGACGCGCGTATGCCTGCTTCCAGCGAAAACCCTTTGCTTGCCCAGTTGTCCAAAGGCAAGCCAAAACTCAAAATCTTAAACAAGCAAGATCTTGCCGATCCCGAGCGTACCAAAGTTTGGCTCGAACACTACAACAGCCGCCAAGATACCCGCGCCATTGCGCTTGATTCTTCCGAAACCGGCGCTCATGGCAAAATTACCCAAGCCTGCCGCGCCATGATTCCGCATCGCCAAGGTATCGAGAAGCCGCTACGTGTCCTGATTTGCGGCATTCCCAACGTCGGCAAATCCACCTTGATTAACGGCATGATCGGCAAAAAATCTGCCAAAACCGGTAACGAACCCGGTATTACCAAAGCCGAACAACGCCTTTTCCTTGCAGACGATTTCTGGCTTTACGATACCCCCGGTATGTTGTGGCCGAAAATTATCGTCGAAGAAGGCGGCTACAACCTTGCGGCCGGCGGTGCAGTCGGACGCAACGCACTGGACGAAGAAGAAGTAGCGCTTGAGCTTTTGGATTACCTCCGCCGCCATTATCTGGCCCTGTTGCAAGAGCGCTATCAAGCCGACAAAGATCCAAGCAGCCATTGGGACGATACTTCTTGGCTGGAGTGGATTGCCAAAAAACGCGGTGCGGTTTTGAGCGGCGGACGGGTCAACTACCAAAAGGCTGCTGAAAATATCCTGACCGATTTCCGCGAAGGAAAAATCGGCAGAATCACGCTGGAAACGCCAAACCAATGGGAGGCTTGGCTGAAAAAAGCCAGACAGAAAGAGGCCGAACTTAAAGCCATTCGCGAAGCCAGAAAGGCGGAACGAAAAGGGCAACAGCCTTCTGCCGATTAATATAAAAGGCCGTCTGAAATCTATTTTCAGACGGCCTTTTGTTGGAATAGGCAATTTAGAGGGCGGTACGGCTGAAGCTGTCCAGGGCTTTATCAGTTTGGATTTGGTTGAACTGCATGATGGTTTTGTCGCCTTGCTTTTCGTCTAATTCGATTTTACGTACCAGCGTATCGCCGTTGATTTCGATACGGTTGAAGATTTGACGGGTAATGGCGGTTTTCGGAGTTAAGGTCAACGTCCATTTTTTCTCGTTGCCGTTTAATTTCAAATCAAATTGTTTTTCCAGGCCTTGGGTATTGCCGCCCAAAAGGTCGAGGAAGAGTTTGATTTGGCGGCTTTGGCCGTTGAGCTTGCTGGCATTTGGGTTGACCCATTGGCTGCCGTTCCATTGCATGATGCCGTCTGAACGCACGCGCAGGGTGGTTTCAAATGGTTTTTGCATTTTCCAGAGCAGGCCTTTTTGTGGGACAAGGGTAAAGCTGCCGCTGGTGGTCATGGGTTTGCTGAGGGATTTAAGCTGGCGTTGTTGGACAAAATTGCCTTGCACGTTTTGCGGTTTTTGCAGGGTTTGTGCCAATTCGGCAGGGGAAAATGCCCACAAAGCCGGAGCGCTGATGAGGAGAGTAAGAGAAAGAATGTTTTTTTTCATTGTGCTTCCATAAGGTTTGAGGCCGTCTGAAAATTCAGACGGCCTTTTATTGCTTTAATTATAAGGCTGACAAGGCCTGATTAAAGGTTGCGCTTGGACGCATCGCTTGTGCCGCTTTTTCAGGATTGGCTGCGTAGTAGCCGCCGATGTCGACCGCTTTGCCTTGTACGGCAGAGAGTTCTTCAACGATTTTGGCTTCGTCGGCAGTCAAAGCGGCTGCCAATGGAGCAAATGCGGCTTTCAGTTCGGCATCTTTGTCTTGCGCCGCCAATTCTTGCGCCCAGTAGAGGGTGAGGTAGAAATGGCTGCCGCGGTTGTCGAGTTCGCCGGCTTTGCGTTTAGGCGATTTGTCGTTCAACAGCAGTTTTTCGGTGGCTGCATCCAAAGTGTCGGCGAGGACTTGGGCTTTGGCGTTGCCGGTTTTTTGCGCCAGATGTTCAAACGATACGGCAAGAGCGAGGAATTCACCCAAAGAATCCCAACGCAAGTGGTTTTCTTCGAGGAATTGTTGAACATGTTTCGGTGCGGAGCCGCCAGCGCCGGTTTCAAACATACCGCCGCCATTCATCAATGGAACGATAGACAGCATTTTCGCGCTGGTACCCAGTTCCAAAATTGGGAACAAGTCGGTCAGGTAGTCGCGCAGGACGTTGCCGGTTACAGAGATAGTGTCTTCACCGTTTTTCAGACGGCCCAAGCTGAATTTAGCGGCTTCTTCAGGAGCGAGAACGCGGATGTCGAGGCCGTTGGTATCCAGTTCGGCAAGGTAAGCTTTGACTTTGGCGAGCAGGCTCTTGTCGTGCGGACGGTTTTCGTCGAGCCAGAATACGGCTGGTGTATTGCTCAGACGGGCTCGGTTGACGGCGAGTTGTACCCAGTCTTTAACCGGAGCGTCTTTGGTTTGGCACATACGCCAGATGTCACCGGCTTCAACGTCGTGTTGCATCAGGACATTGCCTGCTGCATCAATGACTTGTACTTGGCCGTCGGCTTCAATTTCAAAAGTTTTGTTGTGTGAACCGTATTCTTCGGCTGCTTGCGCCATCAGGCCGACGTTAGGAACGGTACCCATGGTTGTCGGGTCAAACGCGCCGTGTTCGCGGCAGAAGTCGATGGTTGCTTGGTAAACACCGGCGTAGCTGCTGTCCGGAATGACGGCTTTGGTGTCTTGCGCTTTGCCGTCTTTGTCCCACATACGGCCAGAATTACGAATCATCGCAGGCATAGAAGCATCGACGATGACATCGCTAGGAACATGCAGGTTGGTAATGCCTTTGTCGGAATCAACCATGGCCAAATCAGGGTTGGCGGCGTAAACGGCAGCGATTTCAGCTTCAACGGCGGCGCGGGTGTCCGCATCCAGTTTGTCCAGATTGGCAAGCAGGTTGCCGAAGCCGTTGTTGACGTTGACGCCTGCGGCAGCCAGTTTGTCGCCGAATTTTTCAAATACAGGCGCGAAGAACACTTTGACGGCGTGTCCGAAGATAATCGGGTCGGACACTTTCATCATGGTGGCTTTCATGTGCAGCGAGAACAATACGCCTTTAGCTTTTGCGTCTTTCACTTGTTCGGCAAGGAAGGCGAGCAGGGCTTTTTTGCTCATTACGGTCGCGTCGATGATTTCGCCGGCTTTCAAGGCAACAGGTTCACGCAGCTCTTTTTTGTTGCCTTGTTTGTCGGTGAATACGATGGATACAGAAGTCGCTTCAGGTACGGTAACGGATTGTTCGTTATGGAAAAAGTCGCCGCTTTGCATGGTGGCAACATGGGTTTTGGAATCTTTGGTCCATGCGCCCATGCTGTGCGGATGTTTTTTGGCAAAGTTTTTCACTGCTTTAGGCGCACGACGGTCGGAGTTGCCTTCACGCAGGACAGGGTTTACCGCGCTGCCTTTGATGCGGTCGTAGCGTTCGCGTACGGCTTTTTCTTCATCGGTTTGAGGGTCGGCAGGATAGTCGGGAACGGCAAAGCCTTTAGACTGCAATTCTTTAATCGCGGCAGTCAGTTGAGGTACGGATGCGCTGATGTTCGGCAGTTTGATCACGTTTGCATCGGGTTGTTTCACCAGTTCGCCCAATTCGGCAAGCGCATCAGGTACGCGTTGCGCTTCGGTCAGGTATTCTGGAAACGCCGCCAAAATACGGCCAGAGAGAGAGATGTCGCTGGTTTTGACATCAATATCGGCATGGCGGGTAAACGCCTGCACGATTGGCAACAGGGATTGAGTGGCCAATGCAGGAGCTTCGTCGGTGTAGGTATAGATAATGGTGGATTTAGTCATGGGATTATTCTCTATGTAGGTTAAGTTTTTCTTTTCGGGCACATCGCGAGAAGAAACGTGCTAAGCCTATTATGGCATATTTCGGCGGATTTGGTTGTTGTTTTGATGTTATTGTTTTTTAAGTTGCAGAAAAGAAAAAGGCCGTCTGAAAAGACAGCCTAAATATAAGGACTTATCCGATAATCAAAACAGCATTGCTACCGCCGAAGGCAAATGATGAGCTGGCGGCAATGCGTTTTTCAGACGGCCAGCGGCTGTTTTCGTCGGTCAAAGCGATGTTGGGCAGCTCGGAATCGGGTACGTTGTCCCATTGTTGCGGCGGTAGTTTGCCTTCCGGATTGTATTGGCAGTTGGCCATCAACCAGGCAAATGCGGCTTCAATCGCACCGGCTGCACCCAAGGTATGACCGGTGGACGGCTTGGTGGAGGTGCAAAGGGTATGGCAACCAAACACTTCGGCAACGGCCCGGCTTTCCATGCTGTCGTTGTGCTGCGTGCCGGTGCCGTGCAGATTGATCCAGCCGATCTCTTCCGCTTTCAAGCCGGCTTTATCCAAAGCGGCCTGAAAAGATTGGGCTGCACCCAAACCGTCGGGGCGGGGCGAAGACATATGGTAGGCATCGCTGCTTGCGCCGTAGCCGAGCAACTGCATTTCGCCGTCAAAATCCGCATCGCGCGTCATCACGAAAAATGCGGCCGCTTCACCGATATTGATGCCGTTGCGGTTGGCAGAAAAAGGCTTGGCGATGCCGTCTGAAAGCACTTCCAAAGAGGCAAAACCATTAATTGTCAGCGGAGAAAGCGTATCCGCGCCGCCGCAAATCACGGCATCACACAATCCGGCACGAAGCAATCGGGCTGCGCTGATGAGGGCGCGTGCGCCGGAAGTGCAGGCGGTGGAGACGGTATAGCGCAAGCCGTCCAGACCGTAAACTTGGGCGATAAATTCGGAGGGCGAAGCCATGGTGTGTTGCAGCTGTTTGAACGGAACATCCGTCCATTTACCGCCTTGGACAACGTGTTGGAACAAAGGGATATTTTCATCTGCGCCACTGGTGGACGTACCGGTCACGACAGCAATCCTTTCTTTGCCGTAACGGGCAATGGCCGTCTGAATCAGTCCGTCTATTTGCGAAAGCGCGTGCAGGATAAGCTGGTTGTTGCGGCTGCGATGCGCTTCGGGAATGCTGTCGGGCAGAGGCATCAGGGTTTCTTTGACTGCACCGAAAGCATACGTTTTGCCTTTTACCCATTGGTCTGAAAAAGTCAGGGGTGTGTTTTCAGACGGCGTGAGTAAGGAATCGGCATGAACTTGCAAGCCGCTGCCCAATGCGCTGGTCAGTGCCGGACGGCTGAGATAAACAGGAGTATTCATGAATTAGTCTTCTGCAATCGGGCTGACCGTCCAGAAAGTTTGGTCGGGGAAGCCGATAAGGAATTGTTCGGAATGGTGGGCGACACACCACAAATCACGCTCGCGGTAGCTGAACACCGCGCCTTTGCCGTCAGGGCAGAAGCCTTGATGGGTGGCATTTTGTTGGCGTGCTTCAGGGTAAAGCGTGGCGGCTTGTTCGGCGGCCAAAAGCGGCAACAGGGCTGCAAACAATCGGCGCGAAGAGGCATTGGGCATCACAAAACCGTCGTTTTTCCAGCCTTTGGTGCTGACCGATTGACGCGATACCGGCGCACCCAGTGCATCGGTTTGGACAAAGCGGATGCCGTCTGAATGAGGCTCGACTGCCAAGAGATTGGTTTGAACGGTTTGCCCCGCCGCATTGGTCTGCTCGAGTTTGAACCATTGGCCTCCTTTGGAAAGCGGCGGCAGCGTTTGCGGATGGGGGAGCGAGGTTGCGCATGCGGAAAGCAGTAGTGCGGCAAGAAAAGGGATAAATCGCATAAGGTTTTATCTATCGGTCAAAATATTTAATGATGTGGATGAAGTTTCAGACGGCCTGTTCTGTTTTCAGGTTTGGCCGTCTGAAAGGCATTCGTCCTTTATTCTACCTTCAAATCGCCCACCAATGCGGCAGCAGGCTCTCGCCGATGACAAAGCGCGGGAAATGTTGTTTTTCCAATACGCAAACTTTAAAGCCTTGTTTGTTCAGCAAAGCGGAAGCAACCGAACCTGAAGGGCCTGCGCCGATAACGGCAACGTCAAATTCGACGGGTATTTGAAAATACCTTTGATTTTAATAATGCTTAAACCGCTATATGAAATTTTTCAGACGGCCTTTTGCAATTTGGCGATAGAAGTCGAAACAAAATATAGCTTCAATTTTAATCGTCTTCATCTTTTGTCTAAATTTTCAACAATGTGCCTGCCAGCCAAATATTGAATGCCACGCCGATGGTAACCGTCATGCCGAACGCGGCAACAGCGGGCGTGCTGCTGATGGCGAGCAGGGCAAAGGAAATGGCTGTCGTCGCTGCGGCAAGCAGCATACCGCCTAATTTTGCCGGCGCGCTGTGGTGTGCGGTGGCGGCATAGACGGCATAGTCCACGCCGATGGCGGACACTAAAAGCAGGCCGAACATGGCAAACAGGCTGACGGGAATGCCGGCCAAACCGAGTACGGCAACGGTGCAGATGGCGGCGGCCAGCGGCACGGCAAGGATTTTGCTGCCGCGTTTGAAACCGAACATTTTCCATAAAAGCAGCCATGCCAACGCATAGGAAGCCAGTTTTAACCATGCGGCCTGATTGCGCGTGTGGTGGAAAAGCTCGTTTAAGTGGGCGCGTTTGTCTGCCCAATGTATGCCGGAGACGTGTTGCACTGCGGCGTGTACGGCGGCTTCATCGGTCATGCCGTTCAAACGCACGACGGCAGCAAAACGGCCTGGTTCCACTTCACCCAAATACAAGGAACGCCAAGCTTCTGCCAAATCGGTATTCAGGCCGTCTGAAAGCGATAATGGTTGCGTATCGGCGGCTTGCAGCAGGGCATCGCGCACGGTTTTGCGCGGAATACCGATTTCTGTGAGCGGTTTCCAGCTATCAGGCAATTTGGTCAATTCGCGCAGGCGGTTTTGCAGTTTTTGCTGCTCCGTTGTCGGCAGGATGAATTGGTCGGGCGATTGGATGCCGGAAAGTTTGCCTTGCGCGATTAAGGGCTGCAGGGCGTGGCCGAGTTCGGCGGTTTTCTTCAACAGGGCATCTTCGCTTTGTGCTTCGGCCACCAAATATTTGCCGCCAAAATCCGTGCCACTCAACTGGCCGATTTGTTGTACTTCGGCCAACATCGCAGTCGGCATATTGACCCATTGACGGATGTCGTCACGCCAGTCGCTGCGCCACAGTCCGACTGCCAGCAAAATTCCGCCCACGATTAACCAGCCGCGTTTGTGCAGGCGGTTTTTCAGACGGCCTGACAAGGAATAGAGCTTTTCGGTTAATGCGGCAAAAGGCACGGTTTTGGCACGGTAGCGGCGAAACAGCGGCGGCAGCCATAAAACGGTGGCACCAAACGCGCCAAATAAAGCGAAGCCTGAAAATACCGCGGTTTGGCGCAATACAGGCAAAGGGGTAAACCACAGCAGCGCGTAGCCCAAGACGGTAATTGTCAGGCTGACGGCAAAACTTGGCAAGACATGTTTCATTGCTGATTCAGCCTGCCAAACGGTCTTTTCAGACGGCCCGAATACCGACGGAGCAAGCCAGTGCAACGGGAAATCCACCAACATACCCACCAAGCTGGTGCCGATGACGATGGTCAGGATATGCACTTCGCCGAATACCAATAAAGCGACCGCCAATCCGGTCAACATACCGGCTGCCAGTGGCAAGGACAGCAAAAATACCCGGCCGCTGCGGAAGACCCACAACAGCAGCGCAAAGGTCAGCCCAAGTCCGACCATGCTCATCAGCCGACTTTCTTTTTCTGCGGCTGCTTTGGATACGGCGGCGAACAATGCGCCACCTGCGCTTAAGGTTTCGGCGCCGTTTTCCGAAGCGATTTGACGGCTTTGCGCCATCAGCGGCAAGAGGGCATCGTTGCCGGAAAATTGATCGCCGCCGGCGAGCCGTCCGCGCAAGAATACCCAAGTTTTGCCTTTGTCTTCGGCAAAGAGCATGCCGTTGTCCATGTCCCACTGCAAACGGCTTTGCGGATTGGCCTTGTTGGCAACAAAGCGTCCGAAGCCCAGCCAGTCTTGTTCTAAAGACAAAGGGGAGGGGGTGGCAAACGGATTGGCCGCGGCTTCTGCCCGAGCCTGAAAATAGGCTTGCGGCTGCTCAAACAGCAGGCGTATTTCGTCTTGCGGCAAAACTGCCAAACTCAGTTTCTGCATATCCGCCCGCACTTTGTCCAAATTCGGCGTCATGCTGCTGTCGACTTGTTCAAATACGCCGCTTTTGCGCCATACGTCGGCAATTTGTGAGGCAGTCTGAAAAGCGGTTTCGGCATCGGTGCTGCCTGCAAGCAAAATGACTTGCGAATTGAGCTGCGCTTCTGCGGCTTTATCCGCGGCCGTTAATAAGGCATCGGGTTGCTGCTCGCTTGGCAATAACGCGGTCAAATCGGTTTGGATGCGCGCTTGTGAAGCAAAGGCATAAACCAAAAACAGGGTAAGAAACAGGATAAGGGCAGTATAGAGGCGGTTTAGGAGGCGAAGATTCATCGTTCAGACGGCCTTTTGCAAATGCTGCTGTTGGTGTGTGGAATAAGTAAAAGTGCAGTAAATTAAATCAGATTATTATTAGTTTGTCAGTTGTTAGATAGTTTGCTGGTCGGTTAAGTCATTGAGCTTGAGTGAGCCGAAAAACTGCCATTGCAGAGCGACGGCTTTTCCCTTCCAAACGCAGGCAAGTGCCATCGTATCCGCCAAAATCGCGCTTGTGCCGTGCCAATCGGTTTGCTTTCCAGCGCGTAAACCGACGGGTTGCCCTGAATCGAAAACATAGCCGACCGATTTCATGTCTGACGGAAAATCCAAATTTGCCGCTTTAATCAAGGCTTCCTTGAAACACCATAATCGGTAAAACGTTTCAGACGGCCAGTTTGCCGTTTCCAAATAGTCTTGTTCTTCCTGCGTGCAGACTAAAGCCGACAGCGCTTTGAAATCGCGCGGGCGGATAAACTCGATATCGATACCGGCTGTTAAGGGCTGAGGCGCACACAATAAAGCGGCAAAGCCTTTGCTGTGGCTCAGCGATACAGTCGGTAAATCGGTTTGCTGTTTTAATGCGCGGCTGACTTGCCAGTCTTGACGCTGCGCCAGTTGAGGCGTGGTAGCCAAACGTTGGGAATCGGCTGCGTTTAGAGACGCATGGTCGTAGCAGGCGGCAAAAGAGGGATCGGCCAGCAGACAGTGAAGGGGTGTCGTATCCATAAAATAGAAAAATGCCAAACTTCATATTGAAGTCCGGCATTTTTGACATTGCTTAGTGGAAGCTGCCTTTCAAAACCACACGGCTGTTGAATGTAGCGATGTGGCATTCGTATTCGTTACCGCCTTTGGTTACTTTGTCAAAGTAGCTAACCAGATGAACGGATTTGGCTTTTTTGCGATGAGCAGTGCTTTGGAAGCGTTTAACCGCGCTTAAGAATGCGCGTTGGCAGGTTTCATCAGGGGTTTTGCCGACTGTGTTGGCAATTTGACGAGAAGTCAAAGTTGCGCCGGATGTACTGCCGTAGTGAACGCGGATGCTAGGATCCAAAACAGATTTAGCTTCGGTAGAGTTTAAAGCTACATCGACTTTACACATATAAATATCGTTTTGACCTTTGCCATGGACTTTATGGCCCTCACCCATGCTACGGCAGGCAGAACCGGCGGCAGTTGTTTTTGGAGTAGAAGTTTGAGAGGAGGAAGTGGATGGTTGGGAATTGCCAGATTGTGAGCAAGCGGCAAGCATCAGGGCGGATACGGCAACCAAAGCAGAAAAACGTAACATACGAACTCCTTTGTAATAATGGGCGTAGAAAAAGTTTACAGAAAGCAGAATCATTTTAACATATATGAAAGAAGTATAAAAACAGAATGGTGCAAAAAATATTATATTTTTATTTAAATGATTTCATGGCGTTAAGAAAGTTTGAGGCGGTAATGCTTGACGAAGGAGGGCAGAAAGCGTATATTGCGGACTTCCTTAGGAGTAATGGCTGAGAGGCTGAAGGCACTTCCCTGCTAAGGAAGCATGTGGGGTCAACCTGCATCGAGGGTTCGAATCCCTCTTACTCCGCCAAATATGAAAGACACCGTTTTATACGGTGTCTTTTTTATTATCCGAGATTGCTTGGAATCTAAGGCTGTCTGAAAGTGTGAAATGAACGATTTGATTATTCTAAACAAGCCTTATGGCGTGATTTGCCAGTTTTCTGCACATGAAAAACATCAGTGCCTTAAGGATTTTGTCGAGAAACCGGGATTTTATCCGGCCGGCCGTTTGGATACGGACAGCGAGGGTTTGCTGCTGCTGACCAATGATGGCCGTTTGCAGGCGCAGATTGCCGACCCGAAATTCAAGCAGGTCAAAACTTATTGGGCGCAGGTGGAGGGTTCTCCTGATGAAGCCAAATTGGATTTGTTGCGCCGTGGCGTAGATTTGGGCGATTTTGTCACCCGTCCGGCCGAGGTTAGGGTATTGGAAGAAGGCGAAGCGGAGGTTTTATGGCCGCGCGTGCCGCCGATTCGCGTGCGCAAGTCTGTGCCTGATTTTTGGGTGGAAATCAAAATTTCGGAAGGGAAAAACCGCCAAGTGCGAAGGATGACGGCGAAAGCAGGCTTTCCATGTTTGCGCTTGGTCCGTGTGGCAATAGGCCGTCTGAATCTGTTTGATTTGAATTTGGAATTGGGACAATGGCAGTTTGCACCGCATCGTCCTTAAATAGAATGAATAAAGGCCGTCTGAAATATTCAGACGGCCTTTTGTTATGGAAAAATTAATGATGTGAATGACCGATCTGGAAGGTCATTGTGGTGTAGTTAGCCTGTTTTTGGCACACGCTTTGATCGGGGAAATCGGCTTTGTGTTCTACGCTGGCTTTCCAGAAGCCTTGGCGCAGGGGAATAATGCTGACTTCGCCTTTGTCGTCCGTTGTATCGGAGAAGGCTTGGGCTTCGGTTTTGTGGGTTTTGCTGCGGTCGCTGGTGTCGAAGCCGTCAAATGTGGCGGTAACGGTAGCGTTGGGCAGCGGCTCGCCATTGAAGAGGACGCGGACTTTGAAGCGTTCGCCGACGTGGACGTTGGCAGGGTTGTCCAAAGGAACGATTTCCAAATGTTGGCCGACTTGCTTGGTGATAATGGCGGTATCTGCGCTTTCGTGGCCGACATTGACGATGTTTTTACCGAACATACGGGTTTGCTCGCAATAGCTTGCATCAGGCATTTCTTTGATGCTTGCCTGCTTCCAACCCGCGTTGTTTTTTGACCAGAAAGTCGGTTGGTATTCGGCGGTAACGAGGTAGCTACCGTCTTTGACCGGCAATTTGCTGCGGTATTGGTAATTGTATGTGCCTTTTTGAATCATGTTTTCTTTGCCTTTTTCAGTTACCAGTTGCATGGGTTTGCTGAAAATGTGCAGGCGGTCTTTGGCGATAGGTTCAAGCTCAGGGAATTCGCCATAGCCCAATTCGGCTTCAAGGTATTCGCCGCCATGTGTGTGGGCGGTTTCAACCCAAACGCGATGGGCGTGTGCGGCAGTGCTGAACAGGAAGGCGGATGCGATAAGCAAAGCGGTTTTTTTCATGATTTCTCTCCGATTTTTGATGTGTAGAAAAGATAGAATAAAATCGTTCGTTATAATATAACAAAATTATTTAAATTTAAAGAGAGTCCGTCTGAAAGTTTTCAGACGGCCTTTTAGATGATTGTTTTTTAGGAGGATTATCGAAACGGTTTAGTCCCCGTCACGACAAACATCAATCGCTTCCTGCAAACTGCTGACGCCGTAGATTTTCAGGTTCGGAAACTCTTTGGCATTGCGCGGCATATTGGCTTTGGGGACGATGGCGCGTTTGAAGCCGAGTTTTTCCGCTTCTTTGAGCCGCTCTTGTCCGCGTGCAACAGGGCGGACTTCGCCGCTGAGGCCGATTTCGCCGAAAACCACGGTTTTTTCGGGCATGGGGCGGTTGCGGAAGCTGGAGAGCATGGCGAGGATGACGGCGAGGTCGGCGGCGGGTTCGCCGATTTTGACGCCGCCGACGGCATTGAGGAACACGTCTTGGTCGAAACAGGCGATGCCGCCGTGGCGGTTGAGGACGGCGAGCAGCATGGCGAGGCGGTTTTGTTCAAGGCCGACGGTGAGACGTTTGGGTGTGAAACCGTGTGCATCATCGACCAATGCCTGAATTTCGATCAAAAGCGGGCGGCTGCCTTCTTGTGTAACCAAAACGCACGAGCCGGGCGTATCGTCGCGGTAGCTGGCGAGGAAAATGGCGGACGGATTGGATACGCCTTTTAAACCGTTTTCGGTCATGGCGAATACGCCCAGTTCGTTTGCCGCACCGAAGCGGTTTTTAATGGCGCGTATCATGCGGTAGTTGGAATGTTGGTCGCCCTCGAAATACAGCACGGTATCGACCATGTGTTCCAGCACGCGCGGGCCGGCAATCGCGCCGTCTTTGGTAACGTGTCCGACCAGTATCATGGCGATGCCCATCTGTTTCGCCATACGCGTCAGTTGGGCGGCACATTCGCGCACCTGCGACACGGAACCGGGGGCGGAAGTGATTTGGTCGGAATACATGGTTTGGATGGAGTCGATAACGACGACTTCGGGCTGATGCTGTTTCAAGGCCGTCTGAATCGCTTCCATGCGGATTTCAGCAAGCAGGTTCACGCCTTCGGTAGGCAGTTCCAAACGTTGTGCGCGCAGGGCGACTTGTTGGGCGGATTCTTCACCGGAAACGTACAGCACTTTACGGCTTTGCGCCATTTTGGCGATGGTTTGCAACAGCAACGTAGATTTGCCGATGCCGGGGTCGCCGCCGAGCAGGATGACCGCGCCATCGACCAAACCACCGCCCAATACGCGGTCAAGCTCGCCCATGCCGGTCGGATTACGCGGCACTTCGGTCGCGGTAACGGCGGAGAGGGATTGGACGGTCGAAGTGTCCGCCGCCCAAGATTGGAAACGGGCGTTTTTCGGTTCGGGCGCGGCCAGGCTTTCCTGAAGCGTGTTCCACTCGCCGCAATGCGGGCATTTACCCTGCCATTTCGGGGAAGTACCGCCGCATTCGGAACATTGGTAGATGGTTTTGGGGGCTTTTGCCATGGTGTTTTCCCTGTGGAATATTTGATGTGTGAAAAGGTCGTCTGAAAACAATCATATCGTTTTCAGACGACCTTTTTTATTGAGAAATAACAGGTTTATTTCTTACTGTCTTTATCCGCATCTTTTTTCGGTGCAGGTTTTTTCGCTGCCAAGCCCAAAGATTTTTGCCATTCGGCTGGATTTTTCACTAAGTCCAAGGCTTTACGGAGCTGATCGTCTTTGGCCGGATTGGGAATGCGGCGGCTGGAGATGTCTTCGTCTTTGTCTTTTTTGGACTTGTCTTTATCGGCTTTGGTTTCTGTGTTGGCAGGCGTTTCGTTGCTGCTGTTGACGTCTTGGCCGCCCAGCGGATTACCGATATGGCCGACCAAATCGGCTTCGCGGCTTTCAAAGGTGCGGTCTTTGTCTTTGACTTCAACGTCAGGAACAATGCCTTGCGCTTGAATCGAGCGGTCGTTTGGCGTGTAGTAAAGGGCGGTGGTCAGTTTGACTGCGCTGCCGCCGGAAAGCGGAATCAGGGTTTGCACTGAGCCTTTGCCGAAACTTTGTGTGCCGACGACGACGGCGCGTTTGTGGTCTTGCAATGCGCCGGCAACGATTTCGGAAGCAGAGGCCGATCCTGCGTTAATCAGGACGGTCATAGGAATGGTTTTCAGCTCGGCAGGCAATCCGGCCAACGGGTCTTTGCCGCTGGTGGTGATGTAGTCTTCGGCAGTTGCTTTGAGTACCATGCCTTCTTTTTTGTTGCGGCCTTTGGTGCTGACAACGGTTACGTCAGGCTGCAGGAAGGCTGCGGATACGCCGACTGCGCCATTGAGCAGGCCGCCTGGGTCGTCGCGCAAGTCGAGAATGATGCCTTTGAGCGGACCTTTGTTTTCTTTGACAAGGGCTTGTGCGGCTTCGTTGAGCGCGGCAACGGTGCGCTCTTGGAATTGGGAGACGCGGATGTAGCCGTAGTCTTTTTCAAGCAGATGGTGGCGCACGCTTTTGACTTTGATGATGGCGCGGGTCAGGTTGACGACGATGGGTTTGTCGGCATTTTTGCGTGAAAGGGTCAGGGTGATTTTGGTACCCGGTTTGCCGCGCATTTTTTTGACGGCTTCGCTGACAGTCAGGCCGCGGGTAGAGGTATTGTCGATTTTGACGATGAAGTCGCCGCTTTTCACACCGGCGCGTTCTGCCGGCGTGTCTTCAATCGGGGCAACGACTTTGACGAAGCCGTCTTCTTGTCCGATTTCCATGCCCAGGCCGCCGAATTCGCCGCTGGTGGATTCTTTCATTTCGGCATAGCCTTTTTTGTCCATATACTCGGAATGCGGATCGAGATCGGACACCATACCTTTCATTGCGCCTTCAAAAAGCTCGGCATCGGGCTTGTCTTGGTAATAGTTGGCTTTGATTTGGCCGTACACTTCTGCCATGGTGCGGATGGTCTGCACGGGCAGGGCCTCGTTGTCTTTTTTGTCTTTTTCGGCGGCAAAACTTTGTACACTCAGACTGAGGGCGATGCCGCTAAATGCGCCGAGAGTGTAGATTGCAACTTTTTTCAAAGTGGATTTTGTTGACATTCGTTTGACTTTCTTTTTGTGTACGGTAAGCAAAGTGGTTTTTGTTTTCTCTGAACCCGTTGACTTTATGTGATTTAAACGCTCGGAACAATAAGTTTAAGGTAAAAGTTTGTTGTTTAATGTGCTGAACAGGCGTGAAAATCGTGTTTTATTGTAGTTTATGATGAAAATTCAGACGGCCTGGAGGGAAAATTCACTCAGGCCGTCTGAAACATCAGTTAATCCATGAAAGCGGATTCATGACTTGTCCGTTGTAGCGGACTTCAAGGTAAAGGCCGGTTTCGCCCGACGGCAAAGTGCCGCTGGTGCCAATTTTACTGCCGGCATTGACGGCGTAGTTTTGGGCAATGTCGATTTCGCTCAGGCCGGAGTAAATGCTGACATAGCCGTCGCCGTGGTCGAGGACGACTACTTTGCCGTAGCCTTCAAGTTCGCCGGCAAAAGTAACCGTGCCTGATGCAATGCTGCTGACCGGAGCCGGAACGGTATTGTAGAACACGCCTTTCCAAACTTCGCCATCGCCGCGGTCTTGACCGAACAGGCCTGCCAATGTGCCGTTGACCGGTTTTTTCAGACGGCCTTGCATACGGCTGAAGCTGTTGGCGTTGCTGACGGTCAAACCTTGGGTATTTGGGGCTTGCAGTTTCATGTCTTCGTCAGTCAGCGTGGACATGGCGGCGCGTTCGGCTTCGGCTTTTTGTTGGGCGGCAGCCTGCTCTTTGCGTGCTTTTTCAGCGGCGGCCAAACGGGCTTCGGCGGCTTTTTTACGCGCTTCGGCTTCGGCTTTGCGTTGCTCGGCTTTGCGTTTTTCCAAATCTTTCAAGAGATTGTTGAGGCGCTGCTCGTTTTCTCTGTGGTTGATTTTCTTTTGTGCTTCTTTGGCCATCTGCGCGTTTTGACGGCGGCTTTCGGCTTGTTCTGCGGTATTGGTCACGCCTTGTTGACGCAACGAAGCTTGGATGTTGGCTTGCAGTTTTTTCAGGTAAGCCAATTCATTGTTGATTTTTTGCTCTTGCGCCGCCAGCTCTTTTTGTTGTTTTTCCAAGTCTCTCATAACTTGGTCGTTGGCGTTGTTGATATAACGCGTGTAACGCAGGAAGCGGGTTTTTTGACCGGCATCGGCGTTTTTCAGGAAGAGGGCAACCGCGTTGGGCTGGCTGTTTTTATAGTTGCCGGACACAAAGCGCGAAATTTGGGCGCGCGTGTTGGAAACTTCGGCTTTCAACTGGTTGGCATCGGCATTGAGTTTTTGGAATTTTTCCCAAGCGTCGCGTTGTTTGCGGTTGATACCGGAGAGGTTGTTGCGTGTTTGTTGCAGCTGTTTGAGCGTGGCATTGACATGGATAATGAAACCCTCGTTGCGTTTGGCAAAGGATTTCTTGCTTTCCATTTCGTTGGCGGCGGCAGTCACGGCTGCTTTGAAATCGTTGTCGGCTGAAGAGACGGCTTTAGGCTCAGCTTTAGGCTCGTCTTTTTTGTTTTGCTCTTTAGCTTTTGTGTCTTTTTTAGCGTCTTTTTTATCTTCAACAGCTTTTTTGGCAGGCTCTTTGGCTTTGGTTTCTTTGGCGTCAGCCTTTTTGTCTTCAGCTGCTTTTTTTACTGGCTCTTTGGATTGACGGTCTTTTTTATCCTCAGCCGCTTTTTTAGCAGTCTCTTTGGTTTTGGTTTCTTTAGGTTCTGCTTTTTTTACGGGTTCTTTGGTTTTGCTGTCTTTTTTATCTTCAACAGGTTTTTTGTCTTGTTCTTTGGCTTTGCCGGGTTTTGCGGCTGCGGCTTTTTTGTCTTTGGCTGTTTCTTTAGGCTCTTCGGTTTTGCGGTTGGCCTTTTTATTGTCGGCCGCGGCTTCGGCGGCTTTAGCCGGTTTGTTTTTGGATGAAGCGCGTTCGTTCTTGTCGGCGGTTTCCTTCTCTTTGGAGGCTTTGGCTTTAACCGCTTTTTTGTCTTCCTCTTTTTCTTTTACCGCTTGTTTTTTTGAGGTTTCTTTTTTGACATCCGCCTTGGCGGCTTCTTTCTCTTTTTTCACGGGCGCAGCTTTTTTGACGGCGGCCGCTTTTTCTTTCGGCGTGTCTTTGGCAGCATAGGTTGGCAGGGAGAAGCTGAGCAGCAGGGCGAGGATGAGGGGTTTGTAACGCATGGTTCGATCTTGCTATTAAAGTAGGAACAATAGGACGGATTATACTGTCTGTCAGGCCGTCTGAAAATAATATTGGGTTGCAATATGGACGAACGGTCTTATATAGTAATGATGGAGTAGGCGGATATGATTCTGCCTGCCTGAAAACTAACAGTCTGCATTGACAGGATATTATGAAAAAATATTTATTAGTAGTGTTGGGCGCCATGATTTTGGCGGCTTGCGGTAACGATACCGATAAAATCGGACGCGCCAGTACGGTGTTTCATATGTTGGGTAAAAACGACCGTATTGAAGTGGAAGGTTTTGATGATCCTGATGTGCAGGGGGTTGCCTGTTATATTTCGTACGCGAAAAAAGGCGGTTTGAAAGAAACGGTCAATCTGGAAGAAGATGCCAGCGACGCATCGGTTTCCTGCGTGCAAAGTGCGGAAGTCATCCGTTATAACGAGTCTGAAGTTTTGAAACCGCGACAAGTGTTCAAACGCAGTGCTAGCATAGCATTTAAGAGCCAGCAGATTATCCGCTACTACGATCCGAAACGTAAGTCTTTCGCTTATTTGGTGTACAGCGATAAAATCGTTCAAGGTTCGCCGAAGAACTCTTTGAGCGCGGTATCGTGTTTTGCCCATGCGAAAACCGATGCGCCGGTACCGGCAGGCGGCGCAGTTTATGGCGCCTGCGTGGTGGACGCGCCGATTTCTGACGGCCAAAAATAATAAAATCAGCTTAATAGATTAAGAAGAATATGAATTTAGCCAACCATTTCCTGATTGCTATGCCTCATATGGACGATCCGTTTTTTACGGATACGGTCATTTATGTGTGCGAACACGATGAAGAAGGTGCGCTGGGCATCATCATCAACAAGCCTTCGCCGATTACCATGGACATGATTTTTGCCGCCGCCGACCGCAATATCCCGTTGCGCCTGCAACATGAAAACGTGATGATGGGCGGGCCGGTTCAGATTGAGCGCGGCTATGTCGTGCATACGCCGATCGGCCGCTGGCAAAACAGCATGGTGGTAACCGATAACGTGGCGCTGACTTCTTCGCGCGATGTGATTGAAAACCTGTCTAAAGAAGGTGCGGTGGATAAGGCTTTGATCAGTATCGGTTATTCTAAATGGGGCAAAGGGCAGTTGGAGCGCGAGCTGGCAGAAAATGTTTGGCTGACCGTCCCTGCGGACGAGCATATTCTTTTTGATGTGCCTTACGAGCTTCGTTATGCCGCCGCTTTTGAAAAATTGGGTGTCAATCCGAACGCCTTAGTTTCAGGAGTCGGCCATGCCTGATGCACCAAAAGGTACGGTTTTGGCCTTTGATTTCGGCGAGGCGCGTATTGGCGTGGCGCAGGGCGACGCTGAGTTGGGTATGACTCATCCGCTGGCGACGGTAACCGGCAACAGCAACGATGAAAAATTTGAGGCCATTGCCAAGCTGGTCAAAGAATGGCAGCCCAAGTATTTTGTGGTCGGCCTGCCGACGCATACCGATGGCACGGAGCATGAGCTGACCCGTTTGAGCCGCAAGTTTGGCCGCCGTTTGCACGGACGTTTTAATTTGCCGGTTTATTGGGTGGACGAAAGGATGTCTTCCCTATACGCGGAAAGCCTGCTTGCTGAAGCCCAAGTGTTTGGCCGAAAACAAAAATCCGTGCTTGACCAAGTAGCGGCGCAGGCGATTTTGCAAGGCTTTTTTGAAGGCGGAGCGGCCGAGTATTTCAATGGCCGCGAAGAATAGCACATGGTTCGTTATAGAGGCCGTCTGAAACTTGATTTCAGACGGCCTTGGTTTTATTACGGCTTTGAGATAAAAGAGGTTTAGTTTGGTTAAGTCTGATTTTTTTCAGTGCAAATTTTGCTACACTCCGTTCTCTTTTTTAGACACAAATACAAGGAAAAAGTCATGGCACTCATGGACAATCTTTTGAATGCGGCTACCCAAATGTTGGGTGGCAACAGCGAAAACGGCGCACAAGGTTCTCTGACCGATATGGCGATGGATTTGGTGAAACAGCAAGGCGGTGTGGGCAACCTGATCAACCAACTGCAACAAGGCGGTTTGGGCGATGCCCTGAGCAGCTGGGTTTCCAACCAATCCAGCAACCTGCCTGTGTCCGGCAGCGACCTACAAAATGCTTTGGGCAGCGATACGGTAAACCAAATCGCGCAAAAATTCGGCGTGGATGCCGGTCAAGCAGGCGATTTGTTGGCCAAAGTATTGCCTGACTTGGTAGATAAAGCCACACCTAACGGCACGGCTCAAGATGCGGATGGCTTCGGCTTGGACGACATTGCTTCTATGCTGCTGAAAAACTTTATGAAATAATGAATTGAATCATTTGATAAGGCCGTCTGAATCCGTTCAGACGGCCTTATAACTTTTGGTTCACGGTAAATAACCAATAAGTCTTTTTCTGATGGAGGCAGATGGCTTATGATGGACACTTCATTTCACCAAATAAGAAGGTTATACACATGTCCCGCTTGACCATACACACAGTTGAAACCGCTCCTGAAGCTGCTAAACCACGCGTTGAAGCCGTATTGAAAAACAACGGCTTTATTCCTAACCTGATCGGCGTTTTGGCCAATGCGCCTGAAGCTTTGGCGTTTTATCAAGAAGTTGGCAAGCTGAATGCGGCCAACAGCCTGACTGACGGCGAAGTTGAAGTTGTCCAAATCATCGCCGCCCGTACCAACGAATGCGGTTTCTGCGTTGCCGGCCACACCAAACTGGCCACCCTGAAAAAACTGCTGTCCGAACAATCCATCAAAGCCGCACGCGCATTGGCTGCAGGCGAGTTTGACGATGCCAAACTGGGTGCTTTGGCGACATTCACCCAGGCCATTATGGCGAAAAAAGGCGCGGTATCCGACGACGAGCTGAAAGCTTTCTTCGATGCAGGCTACAACCAACAGCAAGCCGTTGAAGTCGTCATGGGCGTTGCTTTGGCAACCTTGTGCAACTACGTCAACAACCTTGCCAAAACCGAAATCAACCCTGAATTGCAGGCATTTGCCTAATCTCATCAAAAAAGGCCGTCTGAAAATTCAGACGGCCTTTTAGCAAAAAGCAAGGATATCCTTGTTGCCAAGAATAATTCATAAGTAGAACCATCTACGCTTCAAACCTTATTCAGAGGAAAAAATCATGACACGCGAAGCTTTACTGAACAATGTTGCCGCACTCGTTAAAAGCAAGCTGAAACCATTGGTGGACGACATCGACCGCAAAGGCCTGTACCCAAAAGAATTTATGCTGGAATTGGGCAAAATCGGCGGTTTTGCCGCGACCGGTAAGGTTGAAGAAGGCGGTAACGGTTTGGGTTTGGCAACGCAAATCGCCGTATTGCGCGAAATCGGTAAAGAATGCGGCGCGACTTCGTTCAGCGCATGGTGTCAGGCGGCTTGCGCGTGGTATCTGCACCAATCCCCCAACCAAGCGGTTAAAGACAAATATTTGGCCGATATTCTGCAGGGCAAAGTTTTGGCCGGTACGGGCATGTCCAATACCGTCAAACACCTTGCCGGTATCGAAAAACACAACTTGCAAGCCGAGCGCGTTGAAGGCGGCTACAAAGTCAACGGCGCTTTGCCTTGGGTATCTAATATCGGCGAAGACCACATTTGGGCAAATACCGCCCAAATCGGCGACAGCTATGTGATGTTTATCACCGGCGGCCAATGGGAAGGCGTTACCTTGCAAGATTGCCCTGAGTTCTGCGGTTTGGAAGGCACGCGCACTTACAGCCTGAATTTTAAAGATGTGTTTATTCCCGATGAAGATGTGATTGCTTCGCCTGAGCAGTTCCAGTCTTATATTCCAACTATTAAAGCCGGTTTCATCTTGCTGCAAATGGGTATCGGCGCCGGTGTGATTGACGGTGCGCTCGGCATTATCCGCATGGCCAATGTGGTGAACGCAGAAGTGAACGCTTACCTCGACCACAGTTACGATGAATTGAAAGCCGCTTTGGACGGCGCATGGGCGGAAACCGAACGTCTTGCCGATGATGCGTGGAACAATAAACCCGATACGTTGGCAACCTTGAAACTGCGTGAAGCGGCTGCCGTATTGGCATTGAACGCCACTCAATCTGCCGCATTGCATGCAGGCGCGAAAGGTTATCTGATGCGCAGCCCAGCGCAACGCCGCGTCCGCGAGGCCATGTTCGTCGCCATCGTAACACCGGCCATCAAACACCTGCGCAAAGAAATCGCCGTTTTGGAAGCAGCGTAATAAATTCAAAATATCAACAATAAGACACACGAAAGGCCGTCTGAAATATGGTTTCAGACGGTCTTTCAAAATGGAAGGAACACCAAATGGCTCAATATATGTGCGGCCCTTGCGGCTGGATTTATGATGAAGATGTCGGCGACCCCGAACACGGCCTGCCGGCAGGTACCAAGTTCGAAGACATCCCCAACGACTGGAAATGCCCTGAATGCGGCGTAGGTAAAGAAGATTTCTACCTTCTGGACTTCACCATATAAATTATCCGATTATTTAATAAAAAGGCCGTCTGAAGTTTCAGACGGCCTTTGTTTGCTTAATCGTCAGCGGTAGAGCGAAACAATGGTTTCAGCCGCTTTGACACAGCTTTCCACGTCGGCAACCAAAGCGATGCGGACGTAGCCTTCGCCCGGATTGCCTTGCTCGGTATCGCGGGCAAGGAAGCGGCCGGGCAACACTTGGATGGCGGCTTTCTGCCACAGGTTGCGCGTGAATGCCAAGTCGTCGCCGTCGGGAACTTTCAGCCAAATGTAGAACGATGCGTCAGGCAGTTTGACATCGAATACCTGTTGCAAAATCGGAATGACGCGGTCGAATTTTTCTTGGTAGAGGCGGCGGTTGGCAATGACGTGTTCTTCGTCGTTCCAAGCGGCAATGCTGGCACGTTGGACAGGAATGCTCATCGCGCTGCCGTGGTAGGTGCGGTAGAGCAGGAAGTTTTTGAGCAACTCGGCATCGCCTGCGACAAAGCCGGAACGCAAACCGGGGACATTGGAGCGTTTGGACAGGCTGGTAAACATCACGATGTTGTGCGTTCCGCGACCTAATTGCGCCGCAGCCTGTAAGCCGCCGATCGGTTTGTCGTCGTCAAAATAAATTTCGGAATAGCATTCGTCAGAGGCAATAACGAAGCCGTATTTGTCTTGCAAATCAAAAATTTCTTTCCAGTCTTCTAATTGCAGGACGCTGCCGCTCGGGTTGTTGGGCGAGCAGACAATCAGGACTTTGGTACGCTGCCACACGTCTTCGGGCAGGCTGCTCCAATCGGGGTTGAAGCTGGGTGCCGGGCAGTTGGCAAAATGGATTTCGCCGCCGCCCAATATAGTCGCGCCTTCGTAAATTTGATAGAAAGGATTGGGACTGATAACGACCGGTTTGGGGTCGTCTGAAGCCGGATTCAAAACGGTTTGGATAAAGGAAAACAATGCTTCCCGGCTGCCCAATACGGGCAGGATTTCATTGTCGGGATTGAGGCTTAAACCATCATAACGGCGGGCAACCCATTCGGCGCAGGCTTGGCGCAGTTCGGGCAGGCCTGCGGTCAGCGGATATTTTTCCAATTCGTGCAGGGAGGCGGTCAGTGCATCGGTGATGACTTTGGGCGTCGGGTGTTTCGGCTCGCCGATTTGCAGATGGATGGGGGTTACGCCTGCGGGTGCGTCAATGCCTTGCATGGCTTCACGCAAGCGGGCAAAAGGATAGGGTTTGAGGTGGTTCAATAATGGATTCATGATGTTTCTGCTGGATAAATTCAGGCGATAATCTTAGCATTTTTTAGATGGATTGGGACAAAAAGGCCGTCTGAAAACAGGGTTGAATGTTTTTCAGACGGCCTTTTGAGTGTTGATACGTTTATTTGGCAGGGATGACGGGTAGGGAACCGTTCAAGAGATATTGAATGGTTTCTTGAACCGTACGGATGGCATTGCCAAAAGGCAGCGGGTCTTTACCGCGGAAAAACAGGCCTTTATCGACTTCACCACGGAATGCGGCGGAAAGTTGGATGTCAATACAGAATTGACCGGCTTTGGCCAAACCGTCGCGCAAGCCGCAGCTGGTCAGGCAGTTCAGGCCTTGGGTGCAACGGCGCGGATCGTTTTTGGCGTTGGCTTGCAATTTGGCTTCGCGTTTGATGTAGCTGTCGAGGAATTTGGTGCGCACGCCGCGTGCAGGCAAGCCGGCAACAGACATGAATTCAACCACTTTTTCGGTTTCTGCACCGGCGAGCGTTTTTTTGAAGTTGATGTGGGCATCGCCTTCTTCGGTTACGGCAAATGCGGTACCGATTTGGACGGCGGATGCGCCCCAGTTTTTCAAGGCTGTTTTGACTTTTTCAAAGTTTGCCATACCGCCGGCGAGTACCAACGGAATTTTTTCGCTTTCCAAACCTAAGTTTTTGAATACTTCAAATGTCTCTTCAATGACGCGTTTGAACTCGAATTTGGCATCGTTCACGCCGTCAACGGTTGCCGCACCCAAGTGGCCGGCTGCGTGGGCAGGGTGTTCGATAACGATGGCATCGGGCAAAACGCCTTTTTTCATCCAACGTTTCAAAACGATATTGATACCGCGTGATTCGGACAAGATAGGGAAAAGGGCGACATCTTTGTGATAGCCCTCGGCCATTTCCGGCAGATCCAAAGGCAAACCTGCGCCCATCACAATCGCGTCTGCACCGGATTCACAGGCCTGACGGACGTAGGCGGCATGGTCTTTGACGGCTTTCATGACGTTGACGGCAATCATGCCCTTGCCTTCTGAATCGGCTTTGGCTTTTTTGATTTCACGGTCAAGCGCGATGCAGTTGAGGCGGGTGTATTTTTCTTCGCTGGAATCGATTTTTGATTCGGCCAGCAAATCTTCGTGCAAGTGGCGCAAATCGACGCTGGCGATGGTACCTACGCCGTTTTCGCGCGCAACCGCGCTGGAGAGTTTTGATGCGGAAACGCCTACACCCATACCGCCTTGTACAACGGGAATCAGTGATTTGCCACGGATAATCAATGGGTCAAAGTTGTTTTGCATGGATGCTCCTTCATAGATTCTGGATGGTACCGTCTGAAATCCTATGAAATGGATTGGATAACGGACTGATGTGTATATAAATAAGTGTGTTTTTCGCCGCCGTTTTTCAGACGGCATGAGGCGTGTTTTTAAAATTTTAGGAATTATACTCTAAGTTAATGTAAAAATTAGAGTATTAATACAGTTTTTTTGAAGGAAAAATTGAAAAGTATTGTTAATAAAGGAATAAATTTTATGATGAGTTGGATTGAGGGGGAGAAATTGCAAACAAAATCTACAAAGAAAAAGGCCGTCTAAAATTTCAGACGGCCTTAAGTATGGGAATCAGACGGATGTCAGATTACATTTGTTTTTTAGCAGCATCAATGGCGCGTTGGTCTGGGTTGATCAAGATTTCAACGCGGCGGTTTTGTGCGCGGCCTTCAACAGTAGCGTTGGAGGCGATTGGTTGACGGGAGCCGTAACCGAAAGTGCTCAAACGGGTGCTGCTTACGCCACGGGATTGCAGGAAGGTGGCAACAGATTCGGCACGGTTGCGAGACAATGGTTCGTTGATGGCGTCGTTACCGGTGTTGTCGGTGTGGCCGTTGATGGTCAAAGTCGTGTCAGGATATTGAACCAAAGTTTGTGCGGCGGCAGACAGGGCGCTTTGAGCATGGCCGCTCAGGGCAGCGCTGCCGGTAGCGAAGGTTACGTTTTCAGGCATAACCAGTTTGATTTGGTTGCCTTGACGTTCAACTTCGATGTTGGTGTTGGCCAGGCTTTGACGCAGTTTTTTCTCTTGGTAGTCCATGTAACCGCCGATACCCGCACCTACTGCACCACAAGCCAATGCGGAGTTACGCGCACCTTTGCCGCCGTGGGTCAGCGCACCAACGATGCCGCAAACAGCCGCACCGCCCAAACCGTACATAGCGGTTTTGCTGGCAGATTGTTGGCCGGTAGCAGGATCGGTCACACAGCCGGTGAGCGCCAAAGGAATTACAGTAGCAATAACGGTCAGGGGTTTCAAGAATTTCATGTCGTATCCTCTTTTTAGATGACGGCCCGGGCCGTCTGAAAAAATGAATAAAAACCGCGTGGGTTATTACGGATTTATGATACCCAATATCTGAAACGCAAAAGAATGGGTTTAACCCGATATTACGAAAATATTTGCCAGTTAACATAATTCTGAAGCATTTCTGCATTTCTCCGACAGTTTGATCATTTTGCCGCGAAATAACAAGCAAAGTTTTTTACAGTTTCTTCCGTTTTTTCTGCTTGCGGCGATACCAGTTGACGAATGCCCATTTCAATCTGACCTTGACATCGTATCCCACTGAACCTGCACCCAGTATGAGCAAAACGGCGGAAACGGGCAGGGCGAAATGATGGCCGACCAGATGATAACCCCATGCGCCAACCACGCCACCCAGCAAAAACGACAGCATCAAGCCGCTTAAAAGCCACATTTTCGGTTTGTTGACGCGGATGTGCGGCAGGCGCGGATGATGCTGTTTGGAGTAATAAAGCGCGCGTGAAATTTCAATGCCCAAGTCGGTCGCCGTACCGGTCATGTGGGTGGAACGGATGGCGGAACCGGACAAAAGCGTAATAACAGTATTGTGCATGCCCATGATAAAGCACAATAAAAACAATGCTAAAGACGGCATGATAAAATCCGAGCCGCCAAAATCCCATTCCATCGCGGCAATACCGAACCAACCGAATATCAACAGATAAACTGCTTCCAGCCACATGGAAAATCCAAAGCTGCCACGGAAACGCATCTGCTGCGTCCACAAAATCACCCAGCCCGAATGCGCGGCACCGGCAACAAAACACAACACGCTGATTGTGGCAATAATGGCCACACTCCACTCTTGAAGATACAAAACATCTGCCAACAGCGACATTGAGCCGGTAACGTGGGAGGTATAACGTGAGAATGCGAAGTAACCGCCGGCATTAATTGCTCCGGCAAGAAAGGCCATGATGTAGCCCAGCCGTCTGAAACGGGCATCGGAAATATTGTGTTCGTGCAGATACGGGCGATCCGCCTGCCAAAACGGCGGCGTGTGTTGCCTGTGGTGGCGCAATCGGTAGGAGTGGGGCGGTTTGTCGTCGTTCATTGATTGAGGGTAGGAGCAAGCATTTATATTGGGTGTATTTTATATGCAACTGCCTGCTGCCAAGAACAAATAATATAAAGTGTTCCTAAGTTGCCACACTTGCCCATTGCAAGATGAGGGCGTACATTAATAGTTATACATGAGTATAAGGAAACATCCGATGAATCCTATCCGCCTGACCTTATTGTTTGGTGCTGCCGCATTGCTTGCCGCCTGCGCCACTACGCCTGAGCAAAAAGCCGCACGCGCCCAAGCGCAGAAACGCTATGAACAGGATCTTCAAGTACATCTTGCCGCACAATGCGATCAGGAAACAGCCGCGCTGATTCGCCGCAAATTTGAAGAAGAAGGCAAACCCGGTGTGGCAACTGCGGAACAAAAAGCCTTCCGCCTCAAATATATCGACAAAGTTTCCGATCCGATGTTCCAAGCCTGCTACAAAATGGCATGGCAAAACTATATTTCCCAAGAGCAGCTGCGCGAAGCCCGCTACTATCGCTATTACGACGATTGGGGTTATCCGTTTGGCCGTTATCCTTGGTGGTGGTAAAGCATTAACAAACCTCAGGGCCGTCTGAAAGCATATATTTATTGGTTTCAGACGGCCTAAGGTTTATTGAAACGGCAATAACGTTTACAATAGCCGCCTATTCAAACACAATACCACCACCCATGAACATCTGGCTTGGACAGCGACACCCGCCCCAATTTCCGCAAGGAGCCGCCGTAACCATCGGCAACTTCGACGGTGTACACCTCGGGCACAAACATATCCTGCAAAAACTCAAACGAGAGGCAGACCGGTGCGGTCTGCCTGTTGTCGTTGTTATTTTTGAGCCTCAGCCCAAAGAGTTTTTTGCGCGTAAAGCCGGGAAAAAGCTGCCTTACCGCATCAGTCCGCTGCGTACCAAACTGCGCCTTTTGCGTGAAACCGGCTGTGTGGATGCCGTTTGGGTTTTGCGCTTTAACCAAACTTTCTCCGAGATGAGCGCACAAGCGTTTATCGACCGGCTTTTGCGCCAAACGCTCAATACGCGTTATCTGCTGATTGGCGATGATTTCCGTTTCGGTGCGGGTCGGGAAGGCTGTTTCGAACTTTTGGCACAACAGCCCGATATGCAAACCGAGTGCACACCGTCCGTTATCGTTGAAGACATCCGCACCAGCAGTACCGCCGTCCGCCAAGCCCTTTCAGACGGCAAGTTGGAATACGCCAAAAAACTGTTGGGGCACGATTACGTGTTAAGCGGCAAGGTCAAGCACGGGCAAAAGCTCGGCCGCACCATCAACGCGCCTACCGCCAACGTCCAGCTTCCCCCATATCATTATGCGCTAAGCGGCGTATTTGTCGTCGAAGCAGACGGCGCATTCGGTACGCGCCGAGGCGTGGCCAGCTTTGGTTTTAACCCCACTGTCAGCAACAATCGTTCGCAAAAGTTGGAAGTCCACCTGTTCGATTTTAGCGGCGATTTGTACGGACAACGCATCTTCGTCCGCTTCCTGCACAAACTGCGTGACGAGAAAAAATTTGAAAGTATCGAAGCATTGAAAACCCAAATTTTGCAAGATATGGAAGATGCAAAGGTTTGGGAAGCATAGAAACGTTTCTAGAAGCTTATAAAATCAAGACAATTGGGCTACAATAAGTCCTTTGAATTTTTTCAGACGGCCTATTCTTTTTAAAATGAGCAATCAGGCCGTCTGAAACCGAAATACCGCAACAATAGAGATCAAAAAATGACCGATTACAGTAAAACCGTAAACCTGCTCGAGAGCCCGTTTCCAATGCGCGGCAATCTTGCCAAGCGCGAGCCTGCATGGCTGAAAAGCTGGTACGAGCAAAAACGCTATCAAAAACTGCGCGAAATCGCCAAAGGCCGTCCGAAATTCATTCTGCACGACGGTCCTCCGTATGCCAACGGCGACATCCACATCGGTCATGCCGTCAATAAAATTCTCAAAGACATCATTATCCGCAGCAAAACCCAAGCCGGTTTTGATGCGCCTTATGTACCGGGTTGGGACTGCCACGGTTTGCCTATCGAGGTAATGGTAGAAAAGCTGCACGGCAAAGACATGCCTAAAGCCCGTTTCCGGGAATTGTGCCGCGAATACGCCGCCGAACAGATTGCCCGTCAGAAAAAAGACTTTATCCGCTTGGGCGTGTTGGGCGACTGGGACAATCCTTACCTGACCATGGATTTCAAAACCGAAGCCGATACCGTGCGTATGCTCGGCGAAATCTACAAATCCGGCTATCTCTACCGCGGCGCGAAACCGGTTCAATTCTGCTTGGATTGCGGTTCTTCGCTGGCAGAAGCCGAAGTGGAATATAAAGACAAAGTATCGCCTGCGATTGATGTGGGCTATCCGTTTAAAGACACTGCTGCGCTTGCCGCCGCATTCGGTTTGGCAAGTATTGAAGGCAAAGCGTTTGCCGTTATCTGGACAACCACGCCTTGGACTTTGCCTGCGAGCCAAGCTGTTTCAGCTGGTGCAGACGTGGTGTATCAACTGATTGATACGCCTAAAGGCAAATTGGTGTTGGCCAAAGATTTGGCAGAAGACGCGCTTAAACGTTACGGCTTCACTTCAGACGACCTGAAAGTATTGGCAGAAACCACAGGCGACAAGCTGGAAAACCTGCACATGAATCATCCGTTCCTCGAACGTGATATTCTCATGCTCAATGGCGACCACGTTACCACCGATGCCGGTACCGGCTTGGTGCATACTGCGCCTGCTCATGGTTTGGAAGACTACGCCGTCTGCAATAAATACGGCATTGAGCTTTACAACCCTGTAAACGCCGAAGGCAAATACATCAGTGAAACCCCACGTGTTGCCGGCATGAGCGTTTGGGAAGCCAATCCCGTTATCCTGCAATGGCTGGAAGAAACCGGCAACCTCTTGGCAAGCAGCAAAATCGAACACAGCTACGCACACTGCTGGCGTCACAAAACGCCGTTGATTTACCGTGCGACAGGCCAATGGTTTGTCGGTATGGACAAAGCAGGTGCAGATGGTAAAACCCTGCGCGACAAAGCCATCAAAGCCGTTGATGACACCGAATTCTTCCCATCATGGGGTCGTGCGCGTTTAGAAGCCATGATTGAAGGTCGTCCTGACTGGGTGGTTTCACGCCAACGCTATTGGGGCACGCCGATGACTTTCTTTGTTCACAAAGAGACCGGTGAATTGCATCCAAACTCTGCCGAATTGTTGGAAAAAGTTGCCCAAAAAATCGAAGGAAAAGGTATCGAAGCGTGGTTCTCTCTTGATAAGAGCGAACTCTTAAGCGCGGAAGATTGTGAAAATTACGACAAACTTTCCGACACGATGGACGTATGGTTCGACTCCGGCTCGACCCATTATTCCGTCTTGAAACAACGCGAAGAATTGGAATGGCCGGCTGACTTGTACCTCGAAGGCAGCGACCAACACCGCGGCTGGTTCCAATCCTCCATGTTGACCGGTTGCGCCTCATCAATGGGTCGTGCACCATACAAACAGCTGTTGACCCACGGTTTTGTGGTTGACCAAAACGGCCGCAAAATGTCGAAATCCATCGGCAACGTTGTTGCACCGCAAGAAGTTTACAACGAATTCGGCGCAGATATCCTGCGCCTGTGGGCGGCATCTACCGATTACAGCGGCGAATTGGCGATTTCCAAAGAAATCCTCAAACGCGTAACTGAAAGCTACCGCCGTATCCGCAACACCCTGAGCTTCCTGTTTGCCAACCTCAGCGACTTCAATCCTATTGAAGATGCCGTGCAGCAGGCAGACATGGTGGAAATCGACCGCTACGCCGTGGTATTGGCACGTCAGCTGCAAGAGCGTCTGGCAGGAGATTACTATCCGCGTTATGCCTTCCACTTTGCCGTAAAAGACATTGTTTCTTTCTGCTCGGAAGATTTGGGCGCGTTCTACCTCGATATCCTGAAAGACCGCCTCTACACCACAAAAGCAAACAGCCATGCACGCCGCAGCGCGCAAACTGCCCTGTATCACATCACACGCAGTTTGGTTCTGCTGATTGCTCCGATTTTGTGCTTCACTGGCGAGGAAGCATGGGACATCATTGGTGGCGGCGAAGAAGACAGCGTCCTCTTCCACACCTGGCATGAGTTCCCATCCATCAATGAAAAAGCCGAAGCCGAATTGGTGAAAAAATGGACGGCAATCCGAGAAGCACGCGAAGCAGTAACTGCCGCCATCGAGCCTCTGCGTACGGATAAAACTGTCGGTTCTTCATTGCAAGCCGAAACCGAAATTACGGCTCCGGAAGAAATTGCCGACTATCTGAACACTTTGGGCGGAGAATTGCGTTTTGCTTTGCTGGTGTCTAAAGCTGAAGTGAAAGTCGGTGATGAACTTGCTGTGACCGCTAAAGCCAGCGATGGTGAAAAATGCGAACGCTGCTGGCACTACACCCACGATGTAGGCGCAGTTGCAGGCCATGAAACCATCTGTAAACGTTGTGCCGACAACGTTGACGGTAAAGGCGAAGACAGACATTACGCTTAATGGTTTGGTCTAAGATAAAGGCCGTCTGAAAACTTTGAAAATAGGTTTTCAGACGGCCTTTGTTTATTGAATCTGTTTCGTATAACGGATAGATTTTGAAGGGTAATTGGGATTTGTAGTTTTGATAAATAGAGATAGTCAGTATAGGTATAGTGGATTTAACGTATATTGAGAAATAAATTCTCGTAGAAAGCACTTTTCAAAGGGCCTTACTTATCCGTAGAGTATGGACGTATTTTGAACCTTCAAATAGCCTCATATTTACATTTTCTCATTGAACGGAAACTATATTTCTCTTTCGTTTTATCCAATATAAAAGGCCGTCTGAAACAAGTTTTCAGACGGCCTTTAGCTATTCTATTGCTTAGTAGAAATTAACGGGCAGAGCAAGAAGTTTCTACTTTGTTGCCGTATGGGTCAGTGAAGCCGAAGAATGCTTCGCTGCCTTTTTGATGCCATTCAGCGCCTTTGCCGAACAGGCCTTGGTTGGCAACATAGCGTTCGCCTGAACCTGCAACGGCAGAAGACAGGGTGGCAACTTTGTCGTCCAGACGCAGTTCAACTTGGTTGGTGCTCAGGTTGCGGACTTGTACAGACAGGCCGTTTTCGCAGCTGAATGATTGAACACGGCCATGGTTGTGCATGTCATGATGTTGGTGGCCATATTCGTGTGCATGATTGTGCTCATGACGTTGACCATGGTCATGGCGATGGGCTTCAGGTGCGGCGCAGGCAGCGAGGCTCATGGCGGCGGCAATTGCAAGCAGGGCTTTTACTTTCATTTTTGACTCCTATGGTCAGTGTTGAAGGAAGAATGTAGCGGCATGTTATAAATATCTTTATGGCTTCACAATAGGGATAACCATTATTTACTTTTTCTTCCTGTTTTCGGGAGTATGGCAGGATTCTTTGTAGTTTTGATATGAATGATTAATGCCGTTTGAAAAAAAGCCGCACTTGCGCTAGAGGTAAACGAAAGTGCGGAAAATTCAGAGAGTTACATTGAAAGAAGGATAGAACAGCTTAACGCTGGCGTGCTTTAAAACGGGGATTACTCTTGCAAATGACGTACACTTTGCCTTTTCGGCGGACAATTTGGCAGTCGCGGTGTCGTTTTTTTGCAGTTTTCAGGGATGAGAGGACTTGCATCATTTATCCTTTCTGAAAGAAGACATCATGGATTGGTAACGTTGGTTGAATTTGCTGGCGCGGCCTTCAATATTGACGTTGCGTTGTTTGCCTGTGTATACGGGGTGGGACGCGGAAGAGGTATCAAGAGAGAAGAGGGGATACTCTACTCCGTCTTTCCAAACCATGGTTTTTCCGTGGGTATTGGCACATGAACGGATGAGCCATCCTTGGTCTGCACCGCTGTCGTAAAACAGGACGGTACGATAGTTGTCTGGGTGGATATCGGGTTTCATTTCTTTCTCCAGTGAGTGTTATAGTATAACATTATACTCTTAGAAAAAGAGCAGGCAAGTGTTTTTTGGTTTTTCTTTATCACGGGGTTGCGGCATTTTGATAAAATATGCTGTTTCAGACGGCTTTTTTTTCATGAGGCCGTCTGAATATTTTGTTTTCTGATGATAGGGATATGATGTATTTGCATAAGGGTTTCAGATTGGGTGGTGCGGTAAGTAAGGTTGTGCCGATTATCCATGTATTGTCCAAGCTGGGGCTGTTGTTTTCACTGCTGTTGGCTGTGCCGACACTGATGTCGTATTTTTATCACGACAGCGCGTTTTTCGTGTTTGCCTACACGGCTTTAACGGTATTGCTGGTGTCGTGCGTTACTTGGGTGCTGACTTTGCGTTTCAACCGTGAATTGCGGCCGCGTGACGGATTTACCCTGGTATTGATGCTATGGCTGGCTTTTGCCGTCGTGGCGGCGATGCCGATTTATTTCTATATGCCGTCCATGAGTTTCACCGATGCGTTTTTTGAAGCGATGTCGGGGCTGACGACAACGGGGGCAACAGTGATTTCCGGCTTGGATACGCTGGATCCGTCGGTCAATTTTTGGCGGCACATGCTCAACTGGCTTGGCGGTATGGGTATTATCGTGCTGGCTGTGGCGATTTTGCCGATGTTGGGCGTGGGGGGGACACAGCTCTTCAAAGCGGAAATTCCGGGTATGGATAAGGAAAGCAAGATGGCTCCCCGTATTTCGCAAGTGGCCAAACGGCTTTGGTTTGCTTATGCGCTGACAACTGCTGCGGCTTTTGTATCCTTGCATATTGCTGGTATGGGCTGGTTTGATGCCTTGTGCCATGCGATGTCGGCTGTGGCCTTGGGCGGTTTTTCGACACATGATGACAGCGTTGCATATTTCAATTCTGTAGCAGTCGAATGGACGTTGATGTTTTTTACTGTCTGGGGCGGTATCAATTTCGCCAGCCACTTTACTGCGTTGGGCAACCGCTCTTTGCAGGTGTATTGGAAAGATGAGGAATGCCGTTCCATGTTGCTGGTTTTGTCGGGCAGTATTTTGATTTCGGCATTGTATTTATGGCAGCAGGATGTTTATCAAAGCCTTGGCGAAGCTTTACGCTTTGTCAGCTTCAACTTTGTGTCCATCGGATTGGCCAGCGGTTTCTCCAATGCTGACTTTGCCCAATGGCCGCTGATTGTGTCGTTGTGGATGTTTTTCCTGTCGAACGTATTGGCAAGTTCAGGCTCTATGGGGGGCGGTATTAAAAACGTGCGTGCGTTGGTATTGTTCAAATTCAGCTTGCGCGAAATGCTGATTTTGTTGCACCCACGCGCGGTTCGTACGGTAAAGGTCAACAACCGTTCTATTCCGGATCGCATGGCGCTGACTGTCATGTCGTTCATCTTTATTTATTTTATGACGGTCATTGTATTCAGCTTTTTACTGATGGCGGCAGGCTTGGACTTTTTATCCGCCTTTACGGCAGTCATTGCCTGTATTACCAATGCAGGGCCGGGTTTGGGGGCAGTCGGTCCGTCGCATAATTACGCCGCGCTGAGCGATGTACAGAAGTGGCTGTGTACGGCGGTGATGTTGTTGGGACGTTTGGAGATTTTTACTGTTTTAATTTTGTTTACTCCGGCGTATTGGAAGAAATAAGTGTGAGAAAAAGGCCGTCTGAAATTTCAGACGGCCTTTTTATAATGGCTGGGCTTAAGCGTATTGTTTGAGCAATTCTTTGAATTGTTCGCCAGTTTCAGGGTGTTTCAAACCATAAGCCACGGTTGCTTCAAGGTAACCCAATTTGCTGCCACAGTCGTAGCGTTTACCTTCAAACGCATGAGCTAAGACAAACTCATGGTCAAGCAGGCGGGCGATACCGTCTGTCAGTTGAATTTCGCCGCCGGCACCGCGAGGCAGGTTGGACAAGAAGTCAAAAATACGCGGAGTCAGGATATAGCGGCCGACAACAGCAAGGTTGGAAGGCGCTTCTTCCGGTTTGGGTTTTTCAACTATGTTGGTGATACGCTGATAGCTTTTCAGCTTTTCAACTTCAACGATACCGTAAGAGCCTGTTTGAGAAGGATCAACGGTTTCAACGCCTAAAATGCTGTTACCGCTTTGGTTGTACACATCAACCATCTGTTTCAACGCGCCTTTAGGCGTGTCAATCAAATCGTCTGCCAAAATAACGGCAAAAGGCTCGTTACCAACGGCAGCCTGCGCGCACAATACGGCATGACCCAAACCCAATGCTTCAGTTTGACGGATGTACATGCAGGTAATGTTGGGAGGCAGGATATCGCGAACGTGCTCCAACAGCTTGTCTTTTTGACGCAATTCCAATTCGGTTTCCAACTCGTATGCTTTGTCGAAGTGGTCTTCGATACTGCGTTTGTTACGGCCGGTGATGAACACCATTTCAGTACAGCCGGCTTCAACCGCTTCTTCAACTGCATATTGAATCAGAGGTTTGTCCACGATAGGCAGCATTTCTTTGGGGCTGGCTTTGGTTGCAGGCAAGAAACGGGTGCCCATACCGGCAACGGGGAAGACGCATTTTTTAATGGGTTTCATATTATTATCCTATTTTAACTGTGGGTTTATACCCCAAAAAGTGTAAAGATGTAGTCGTATGTAATTATAATACCACATGATAAAGTATCAGATGGTCTGAAAAGGAGGATTAGTCATAGATACTGTCTTATCCCAGCAACGTCAGTAATTCTTCTTCGCTCAATACGGCCACGCCCAAAGTTTGGGCTTTTTCCAATTTACTGCCTGCGGCTTCTCCAGCGACAACGTAGTCGGTTTTTTTGGATACGCTACCGGAAACTTTACCGCCTGCAGCCTCAATCATGGCTTGGGCTTGGTCGCGTTTGAGCGTGGGTAAAGTCCCTGTTAATACAAAGGTTTTTCCTGCTATGGTCTCATTGATGCCGTCTGAAATCGTTTCATCTTGAAGATTAGATAGCGTTTGAGCAAAGAAAGTTTTCATATTTTCAAGCAGGGCTGCGTTTTGCGGTTTACTGCGCCATGTTTGCCAATCGGCAGGCAACGCTTTGTCGGTTTGCAAACCTTCTATGTTTTGTCCGGCAAGCTCCCATAAGGTCTGCGCTTTGGTTTCGCTGATTTTAAAATCAGGCAGGCGGGCAATCCAGCGTTGCGGCTCGGCATAGCGCAACGGCGGGATAGTGACAGCCTGGCTTTGCGGGGCAACACCTGCAGCCAGCAGCTCGTCTATCATCGCCTGTTGCGCTTCTTGGGCAAAAAAGTGGGCGATGGAGCGAGCAACCACCGTACCGATATCGGGCAGGCAGGCGAGGATGGGTTCAGGTGCATGGCGGACTTGTTCGAGCGTACCGAATGCCTGCGCCAGCGTTTTGGCGGTGCGTTCGCCGACGTGACGGATGCCGAGGGCAAAAAGGAAGCGGGCAAGTTCAGGCGTTTTGCTGGCTTCTATGCCTGCGAGGATGTTTTCCGCCCATTTGGTCGGCTGTTTTTTACTGGTTTTGCTAAGCAGGGCATTGCCGGTCTCGCTTTCAAAGTCTTCAATATCACTGTTTAATGATTCTTCCTCATTAGTCGATGCTTTATCCGCTGTTTCCTTCATTTTTTGCAGGGTTGGAATATCGAGGCGATAGAGGTCGGCGAAATGACGAACCAAATCTTGCGCTACCAGTTGCTCGATTTGTTTTTGTCCAAGTCCGTCAATGTCCATGGCTTTGCGTGAGGCAAAGTGGATTAAACCTTGAGCGCGTTGTGCTTGGCAAAGCATACCGCCGCTGCATCGGGCAACTGCTTCGCCTTCTTCACGTTCGATTTCGCTGTGACAGATAGGGCAATGGGTGGGTAGGCGGTAGGGTTTGTAAAGTGGTTCGGATTGCGTTTTAGAAGGTGTTTCGGCAAACAAATCGTCTTGCAGGCTGTCTGAAACAGCAATATTGGTCTCCTGCATTGGGCGGCGTTCAAAAATCACGCGCACCACCTCGGGAATAACGTCTCCGGCGCGGCGCACGACGACGGTATCGCCAACGCGCACGTCTTTGCGCGATACTTCGTCCTGATTGTGCAGGGTGGCGTTGGTAACGGTAACGCCGCCGACGAATACAGGTTGCAGGCGGGCAACCGGGGTTACTGCACCGGTGCGCCCGATTTGTACATCAATGGCTTCGACAATGGTCAATGCTTCTTCGGCAGGAAATTTGTGGGCAATGGCCCAGCGCGGCGCGCGTGAGATGAACCCCAGTTTTTCTTGTTGTGCCAGACTGTTGACTTTGACCACCATGCCGTCGATTTCGTAGGGCAGAGTAGGGCGTTTTTGCTGCATTTGCTCGTAAAATGCTAATACTTCGTCGATATTTTGGAAACAGCCGAAATTACCATCGGGCAGGCTGAAACCAAGCTCTTTACAGTAGCTCAGCTCTTGCAGGTGTTCTTCTGCGATAAAACCGCCTTGTTGTCGGGCAATGGAATAGGGAAAGAAATGCAGTTTGCGTTGTGCCGTAATGCGCGAATCGAGTTGGCGCAAACTACCGGCGGCGGCATTGCGCGGATTGGCGAAAGGTTTTTGTCCGTTTTCAGCCTGTCGTGCGTTTAAAGCGGCAAAATCGGCTTTGAGCATCAGGACTTCGCCGCGTATTTCGATAAGCTCGGGGATATTTTCTCCATGCAGGCGAAGGGGGATGTTGGATACGGTTTTGACGTTTTGGGTAACGTCTTCACCTGTGGTGCCGTCGCCACGGGTTGCCGCTTGAGTCAATACGCCGTCGCGGTACAGCAGGCTGATGGCCAGACCGTCAAATTTAGGCTCGATAACGTATTCCGGTTTTTCTCCGTTTAATCCGCTACGAACGCGCTCATCAAAAGCATACATTTCGGCATGGTCGAACACGCCATTTTCATCTTGTGGCGAGAAGGCGTTGGTCAGCGACAGCATCGGTACTTCGTGGCGCACTTCGGCAAAGCCTGCCAAAGGCTCGCCACCGACACGCTGGGTCGGGCTGTCAGGCAGTTTGAACTCGGGGTAGTTCCGCTCCAATGCTTCAAGCTCGCGGAACAATTTGTCGTATTCGGCGTCGGGTATGCTGGGCGCGTCTAGGGTGTAGTATTCGTAGGCATAGCGGTTGAGGAGGTCGGTCAGGTATTTGATACGTTGTTCAGTCGGATTCATGAGCAATAGAAATAGAGTTTTCAGACGGCCTGATGATAGAGAGGCCGTCTGAAAATCGATGAATATTGAAGATGAAGGGATTTTACCTGAAAAAAAGCGGATATGCCGTCATTGCATATCCGCTTTTTGATTGGGGAAGTTTAAGAGAACAGGCGCAGGGCTTGTTTGCTGCCGGGTTTGATGCCGACTTTAAGCATTTCTTCCTGACGGGCCAAAACGTAGTTGCGTACGTCTTTGAGCCATTGGGTGGAAACTTCTTCCATTTGGTCGTTAACCAAATCCAAGCTGAGTTGGCCGGAGAGTTTGACTGCCAAGTCCATAAATTTGTCGAAAGTTTTTTCACCGGCAGGAACATGCGGAATATCCAACAGCATGCTGAAACCGCGGTAGGCTTGGTTGTCCAACAGAGGATTGGTAAACGGTTTGTTGTCCAAAGTATGGATGGAGAACAATTGAGGATTGTTGTTGTCGCCGAAGTGGAACGCGCCGTCTTCACCGAGTTTGAAGCCTGTATCTTCCACAGCGGCACGCAACTCTACGCCGCTGATGTTGGAATGGGAAACCAAGTGAATGGCGATGGTTTGGTCAACACGCGCACAGAATTGGTCGAGGGCTTGTGCGACTTCGGTGAACGCGTCCAAGTCGGTATGCAAAACTTTGCCGTCCATCAGTTGGGCAAAAGCATCAACCTGTTGGTCGAAGTGTTGCAACTCTTCACGCGCTGCCAAACCGTTGCGGCTGACAGCTTGCAGACCCATAACGAAGCCTTGGTAGTAAACGCCTGGAATCGGCTCGGCAACGCGGAAATGGTCGTCCATGGTGCAACCGATGATTTGGAAGCGGTGGGTAGAGGAAAGGCGCGGCAGGGCGTGCAATTCTTGGGCTTGTTTCAGGGAGATGTAGGCCATGTAGTCGAAGCGCGGGTCAAACCAAGGCAACTCGACTTGAGACAATTCATCCAAGCTGATCAATGGTACTTGTGCCACAGGCTCGGCTGCGGTTTCTACTGGAGCAGAAGCGGCTTCGGCAGGATTTATAGTAATTTCGTTGTTCAAACCGATAACGGTGTGTTGGACTTTTTCTTCTGCGGAAAAGTCGTCTTCCATGGTCAGCTCAATATCGGTTTTAAGCTGTGCAGGGTGGGCCAGTTTGGCTTTTGCCGCGTAGATTTCATCTTGCTCTTGCAGGTTGCGCAATGCCTCTTCGGTTTTTTTGCTTTTCTTGATAAACAAACCTTGGCCGCCGGTTTCTTTGCTGTCGCGGACGTGCTTGGTTTTGCTGGTCAAAAGTGCATCCTTATCGGAATGGCCGAATTGTTCGCGCACTTGTTTGCGGTATTGGTTTTCCTGGTACATGTTGTAACCGATGACCGCCAAAAGAGCGGCGAGGGCTAAGACGATGAAAATCATGGAGTAATCACTTTTTAAAAAGGCAGCATTCCGTCTTTTTCAGGGTGCGGAATCTTGCTGCGCGGGAAGTTCGCTGGAGCCGGACTTTATGCGTCCGAATGAATAGCTGAATTATAACGAAAATAAACGGTTGTGACAGCATTATGTCTGCCAATCATTGTTCAGGCCGTCTGAAAGTTATCCGTGCCGGATGGGGAAACCTGCTTTTTGAAGGCGTGGCCAATCGAAGAAATGCCCGGGATCGGTTTTCCTGTCTGGCGCGATGTCCTGATGACCGGTAACGGCCTGAATCGGGTAATGCTCGGAAATGGCGGTCAGCAAGGCTTGCAGGCTGGTGTATTGTGCTTCGGTAAAAGGCTCGAAATCGCAGCCTTCCAATTCAATACCGATGGAAAAGGCATTGCATTTTTCTCTGCCTTGAAACGACGATACGCCGGCATGATAGGCCATGTCGTCGCAGGAAACGAATTGGATGGTTTCACCTTTACGGCTGATGAAAAAATGGCTGGAGACGCGCAAGGTATGGATGATGCGGAAAAAAGGATGCTCGTCAGGGTTGATTTGGTTGGTAAACAATTTTTCCACCGCACCCGTGTTGTACTCAAAAGGAGGGAGGGAAATATTGTGGAGGACAACCAAAGAGATGTCTTCATCCGGTTCGCGCGGGCTGAAATTGGGCGAATGGGTTTGGCGTGCATTCAGCCAACGGCCGTTTTGCCAAATGTTTTTTGAAGGGGAATTCATGGTTTTAGACGGCCTTTCGGTGTAGGAAAACATACGTTGGGGAAGGTGGCAGGCTTAGTGCGCTTGTTTTCGGTTATACTGTCGCCCGACACGTTCACAAACCAAGAATCCTACCATGCTGAAAAAATTGTTGAAATGGCTGGCCGTATTTTTGACGGCATTTGCCGCCGTGGTTGCCGCATTGTTGTTTGTCCCGAAAAACAACGGCAAACCATACCGTATTACCATTACCAAAAACCAGGGTATCTCTTCCGTCAGCCGCAAACTGGCTCAAGACGGCATCGTATATAACCGTTATGTGCTGGTAGCCGCCGCATATGTGATGGGCGTACACAACCAACTTAATGCCGGTTCTTACCGCCTGTCTGCCAAAGTATCGGCTTGGGATATTTTAAAACGCATTAAAAAAGGCCGTCCTGACTCGGTCAGCGTGCAAATTTTGGAAGGTGCGCGTTTTGCCCAAATGCGTCGTATTATCGACAACACTGCCGACATTGCACATGACACGCGCGGTTGGAGCGATGAAAAACTGATGGCCGAAGTGGCACCCGATGCCTTGAGCAACAATCCTGAAGGACAGTTTTTCCCGGATAGTTACGAAATTGATGCCGGCGGCAGCGATCTTCAAATTTACAAAATCGCCTACCGTAAAATGCGGGAAAACCTGCAAGAAGCATGGGACGACCGTCAAAGCGGCCTGCCTTATAAAAATCCGTACGAAATGCTGATTATGGCGAGTTTGATTGAAAAAGAAACCGCGCACGAAGACGACCGCGCCCATGTGGCCGCAGTATTCGTCAATCGCCTGAATATCGGCATGCGCCTGCAAACCGATCCGACTGTCATCTATGGTATGGGTGATGCGTATAAGGGCAGAATCCGCAAAGCCGACCTGCAACGCGATACGCCTTACAATACCTATACGCGCAGCGGTTTGACGCCGACGCCGATTGCGCTTCCCGGCAAGGCCGCGCTTGAAGCGGCGGGTCATCCGTCTGATGAAAAATATCTGTATTTCGTCTCAAAAATGGATGGTACGGGCTTGAGCGAGTTCAGCCACAATCTTTCTGAACACAACGCTGCCGTACGCAAATATATTTTGAAGAAATAAACCGAATAGGCCGTCTGAAACATTTATAATCCCTGTTTCAGACGGCCTTTAAATTGACGATATCCATATGAAACCCAGATTTATTACCCTTGACGGCATAGACGGCGCAGGTAAATCCACCAACCTCGCCGTAATGAAAGCATGGTTTGAGAAACACAAACTGCCCGTATTGTTTACGCGCGAACCGGGAGGCACTCCGGCCGGAGAAGCATTGCGTGAAATCCTGCTCAATCCTGCCACCCAAGTCAGCCTGCGTACCGAAACCCTGCTGATGTTTGCAGCCAGACAGCAACACTTGGAAACAGTCATTTTACCTGCCCTGAAAAACGGCACGCATGTCGTTTCAGACCGCTTTACCGATGCAACGTTTGCCTATCAAGGAGGCGGACGAGGCGTTCCCTTGCAAGATATTGCCACGCTTGAGCATTGGGTACAGGGCGATTTCCGCCCAGATTTAACCTTGCTGTTGGATGTGCCTTTAGAAGTGTCAATGGCACGCATCAACCAAACGCGTGAGAAAGACCGCTTTGAACAAGAAGAAGCCGAGTTTTTCAATCGGGTGCGCGAAGTATATCTGCAACGTGCTAACGAACAGCCGGAACGCTATGCCGTCATCGACAGCAGCCAAAGTCTGGACGCGGTAAAAAATCAGATTGAAACCGCGCTAGACAGTTATTTTGGATTGAATGTTTAAGTCTAAATAAAATGCCGTCTGAAAGAAGAGTGATGTGGTGAAGAAATATTATTACAGAAGTTTTTAGACATAAAACCAAATAAAATGAAATATCAAAACAAATGTAATAAATATCGGTATGCGCCACCAAAAGAACATGATAAAATTACGGCCTATTACAAAGCCGGTCTGTTAACAACCCGACTTTAGGAATTTTAAACGTCTGAAGCAACATGTTTCAGACTTGTTCGCTGTAAAATCTCTCTCGCAAACAGGATTGATAAATGGAAAATTCATTAAAAGAAGCCGCCCTGCAGTTCCACGAATTCCCCGTGCCGGGCAAAATCTCCGTTACCCCAACCAAATCTCTGGCTACTTCTAAAGACTTGGCGTTGGCGTACTCTCCGGGCGTAGCTGCTCCTTGTATGGAAATCCATGCCGATCCGCAAAATGCCTACAAATACACTGCCAAAGGCAATTTGGTTGCCGTAATTTCCAACGGTACCGCAGTGTTGGGTTTAGGCAATATCGGCGCATTGGCCGGTAAACCTGTAATGGAAGGCAAAGGCGTATTGTTCAAAAAATTCGCCGGCGTTGACGTATTCGATATCGAAATCGATGAAAAAGACCCACAAAAATTGGTAGACATCATCGCTTCTTTGGAACCGACTTTCGGCGGTATCAACCTCGAAGACATCAAAGCGCCTGAGTGCTTCTACATCGAACGTGAATTGCGCAAACGTTGCAAAATCCCTGTATTCCACGACGACCAACACGGTACCGCCATCATTACCGCTGCCGCTGTATTGAATGCTTTGCGTTATACCGGCCGCAAAATTGAAGAAGCAACTTTGGTGTGCTCCGGTGCAGGTGCCGCAGCGATTGCTTGCTTGAACCAATTGCTGGATTTGGGTCTGAAACGTGAAAACGTAACCGTCTGCGACTCCAAAGGCGTGATTTATAAAACCCGCGAAGATAAAGACCGTATGGACGAGTCCAAACAGTTCTACGCCATCGAAGACAACGGTCAACGCGTATTGGCTGATGCCGTTAAAGGTAAAGACATCTTCTTGGGTCTGTCCGGTGCAAACCTGCTGACTCCAGAAATGCTGAACACCATGAAAGAAAAACCAATCGTGTTCGCTATGGCAAACCCAAATCCGGAGATTCTGCCTCCATTGGCAAAAGAAACCCGTCCGGATGTGGTAATCGGTACCGGCCGCTCAGACTTCCCGAACCAAGTAAACAACGTATTGTGCTTCCCGTTCATCTTCCGTGGCGCATTGGATGTCGGCGCGACCACCATCAATGAAGAAATGAAACGCGCTTGCGTATACGCTTTGGCTGACTTGGCAATGGAAGAAGTGCCTGAAGAAGTGATTGCTGCTTACGGTAAGAAATTTGAATTCGGTGCGGAATACCTGATTCCTACTCCATTCGACTCCCGCCTGTTGCCGCGCGTTGCTTCTGCTACCGCTAAAGCAGCTATGGAAAGCGGCGTGGCTACACGTCCAATCGCCGATTTGGATGCGTATGCTGCTAAACTGGCCGGTTTGAAATTGTAATCCGGTAAGTAGTGTTTAATTGAAAATGCCGTCTGAAAGTTGTATTTCAGACGGCATTTTTGTTTATTGGGTATTTTAGAAACGGTTTAATGCAGCAATCGGAATGAAGGACATAATAATCTGCTGATTCAACAGAGATGTGGGCATATGGATTGCTTTCTAAGATAGGCCAAGACCTTTGCAAAATCCCCTAAAATCCCCTAAATTCCTACTAAGACATTTAGGG
>NZ_KV833360.1:0-83949 GCF_001837635.1 Neisseria sp. HMSC070H10 | reverse complement strand
CCCTGTTTTAACAGGGTTTTTATTTTATAAAAAACTCCAGCAACCTTCCTACACTATCCATACATACAAAAGAACACAAAACAAAGGCCGTCTGAATTGCTCTTTCAGACGGCCTTTTTTATGTTTTCTATTTATCCAATACGTTGAAGGACAATTTCTAGGACAAATTTACTGCCCACATAGGCAAAAATCAGACTGACAAATCCGACAATAGTCCAAACGGCGGCTTTTTTGCCGCGCCATGCGGTCATGCTGTGTTTCAACAATAATGCGCCATAAATCAGCCACGACATAATACTGAAGATGGTTTTATGCGTGAAGGTCATCGGCTTGCCGAAAATAGTTTCTGCAAAAAACGTACCGCTGATTACAGAATAGGTCAATAAAACGAAACCTGCCCACATACCTTGAAACATAAGTTTTTCCAAACTCAATAAAGGTGGCAAGAAGCTGACCAATGCGGAAAAACGGCGTTTGTGCAAATTACGGTTGATTAAAAGGATTAGGATGGCAAATAAGGTAACGATGCCAAACAATCCGTATGCAAGCAATGATGATGCGATGTGCGACAGTGGCAATAAGTCTACAATTTGGCGACCTGAAAAATCCCCCGGGAAAAGGAAACCCAACAATAAGGTCAATGCGGCACAGGGATACAATAAGAGTTGCACTCCGCGCAGACAATAAAAGAAGCTGCCCAAGCAATACATCATCAGCATCAGCCAGACTATCAGACTGAGCGAATAACCAAAACCGGTAATCAATACCCTATCCTGCAATACAGGGAACATCAATGCTGCGCCATGTACCAATAATGCGCCGCTCAAAATCAGAAGCTCGGTTTTCAGCGGGTAAGACTTATTATTGTGCTTTTTATGTTGCAACCAGGAAAATGCGCCCAATCCGGCATACACCAGCATAAGGCAGATTAAGACAATCGGCATAAATATCTTTCTCAATAGAGGTGTGAACACTTGACGGACAGCCGGCAGGGTTTCAGACGGCCTTTGTGTACGTGTTTGTGTTCTTGAAGCATAACTTCGGACTATCGTGTAAAATAATCCGAATTTTATTTTAACAAAGAATGCCCTGTATTGGGCAGCTATTCTCATTATCAAGGATAAGTATGTTAGACAACCTGACCAACCGCTTCAGCAAGGTACTTAAAAATATTCGCGGCCAATCAACGCTGACCGAAGACAATATTAAAGAAGCCTTGCGCGAGGTTCGTCTTGCCCTGCTGGAAGCCGACGTTGCATTACCCGTCGTTAAAGAATTCGTCAACACAGTCAAAGAACAGGCCCTTGGCCAAGAAGTCGTCGGCAGCCTGACGCCTGACCAAGCCTTTATCGGCGTGGTCAACCAAGCCTTAGTCGAATTGATGGGCAAGGAAAACAAAACGCTGGATTTATCGGTTTCACCGCCTGCCATCGTTTTGATGGCCGGTTTGCAGGGTGCCGGTAAAACAACAACCGTCGGCAAACTCGCCCGCCTGCTGAAAAACGATCAGAAGAAAAAAGTCTTGGTGGTATCCGCCGACGTTTACCGCCCTGCCGCGATTGAACAGCTGCGCCTGTTGGCCGAACAGGTCGGCGTGGACTTTTTCCCATCCGACACCAACCAAAAACCGGTTGAGATTGCAACTACCGCCGTTGATTACGCTAAAAAACATTTTTACGATGTCTTGATGGTCGATACCGCTGGCCGCCTGGCAATCGATGAAGAGATGATGAACGAAATCAAAGCGCTTCATGCGGCGGTCAACCCGGTTGAAACTTTGTTCGTTATTGATGCCATGCTGGGTCAGGATGCGGTAAATACCGCTCAGGCATTTAATGAAGCCCTACCGCTGACCGGTGTCGTATTGACCAAGATGGACGGCGACTCGCGCGGCGGTGCGGCATTGTCCGTACGCCATGTAACCGGCAAACCGATTAAATTTATCGGTGTCGGCGAAAAAATCAACGGCCTCGAACCTTTCCACCCCGACCGTCTTGCCAGCCGTATCCTCGGCATGGGTGACGTATTGACCCTGATTGAAGACGTTCAAAAAGGTATTGATGAAGAAGCCGCCGCCAAAATGGCGAAAAAGCTGCAAAAAGGCAAAGGCTTCGACCTCAACGACTTTAAAGAGCAAATCCAACAGATGCGCAATATGGGCGGCTTGGAAAACCTAATGTCAAAAATGCCTGGCGAACTGGGTCAAATATCGAAAAAAATCCCCGAAGGAACGGCTGAAAAAGCGATGGGCAAAGTAGAAGCCATCATCAACTCGATGACTCCAAAAGAACGCGCCAACCCTGCCCTGCTCAAAGCCAGCCGCAAACGCCGTATTGCAATGGGCGCGGGTACGACCGTGCAGGAAGTGAACAAATTGCTCAAACAGTTTGAACAAATGCAACAAATGATGAAGATGTTCAGCGGCAACGGCTTGGGCAAACTGATGCGCTTGGCCAAAGGCATGAAGGGAATGAAAGGCATGTTCCCGGGTTTGTAAGCTAATTTGACCGAAAACGCCGTCTGAAAAGTTTCAGACGGCGTTTTTGTTTTTACTCTAGCAAGAATTACTATTCACATATAACTATGAAATCTATTCCTTTTAAGGATTTTCATAGCGTATCGTTGCCTCTTCCAACATTTCCCATTGGCCACCACTACCATGGTAGGTTTCGGCACCAAGCCTGAAAACGGCATTGCAGTGCGTACATTGAAAATAATGTACCACGAAATCGTTCCAACCATATATGTCACGATTACCCTGAGAATCAGTATGGGTAATGTAACCGCTATTGGCGATGGTTTTGGCAAAATCAAGGCTGGGACCATAAACTTTGTCGTAGGCTGGAGTAATATCGATAAGCGTGCCGTCTGCTAAACGATCAGAGGCTTGCAGTAACATTTGCGATAATTCTTTCGGAACCCTGATACGAACGGTAGGTCGCAGGTCAGAACAGTAATCACACATGGTTTGGATCTTTCAGCACAGTGAAGGAAAAAGAGATAAGGGACGCGAAACCTTTGCTCATTCAATCCTCAACTTATTGCGGCTTTTTCTGCTCTTCGCGTACTTTGTCCACCAACTGGCCAATCGTGGTCATGCCGGACTGCCAGTCTTTAAATTCGACTTGGTATTTGCCGCCGACGATCACAGTCGGCGTGCCGCTGATTTGGAATTTATTGGTCAATTCTTCCATTTGAGCCGCACGCGCTTGGCTTTCGGGCGCTTCAAATGCAGCCAATACTTTTTTGCCGTCAAACGCTGTTTGTTCGGACAGCCATTTTTTCAGGGTATCGGTATCGGCCAAGTTGATTTTTTGGTTAACCATCGCATCGAAAATATGGCTGTTGGCTTTATCTGATTCACCGGCCATTTCCACTGCGGCCGCCAAACGTGCCAAAGGTTTCATTTCGTCACCCCACACGACATGCTCCCGGCGCATATAGGTATCGTCTTTAAACGTTTTGATGTGCTCGCTCAAGACAGGCTCAAGATGGGCGCAATGCGGGCAGAAGTAGCCGAAGAATTCCAATACTTCGATTTTGCCGGCCTGCTGTTGCGGAATCGGATTGGACAATACGGTGTAATTGACACCTTCGGTCAATGCGGCAGGGGCTGCCGGAGCAGATGTGTTGCTTTGGGCGCTATCCGCCGGAACGCTGGTTTCCGCCTGTTTGCCGCAAGCGGCCAATGCCAACAGGGTTAATGAGGTCAAGGCTAAGGTTTTCAGTTTCATAGGTATCTCTTTACATTCAAATCAATGGGCGGATTTTATGGCATTTTGTTGGAGGTGTGTTCGATTTGAGTGAAAAAATGTGTTTAGTTTTATTTCAACCTTTATAAAAGGCCGTCTGAAATATGGCTTAGATCATAGCCTTATTTTCAGACGGCCTTTGCCTGATTTCATCAGAAACGGTAATTTACCCGGGCAGTATAGCCGCGCGGATTACCTGGCATGGCATCCGAACGCCAATATTTTTGATTGAGCAGATTGGCCGCGGCAAAGGTAACGTTAACATTTTTATGGTTCCAGCCGAGCATGGCATCAACTCGGGCAAAGCCTGGAAGTGTGGTCACTTCTTTGTTTCTTGAGTCGTAACCGTAGCGTTTTCCCGTACCGGTTACGCCGATTTCACCGTAGAGGTTTTCGGTTGGTGTGTAACGGAAAAACAGGTTGCCGGTAACGTTGCTGGTGTTATTCAAATGGATGCCCACTCGGTCGGGATTTTCTTTGTCTTCAACGACTTTCGCCTGCATCACGCCCAACGAACCGCGCAGATAGAGTTTTTTGGGAATGATTTGCCCGATGGCGGACAATTCCACGCCGCGCGAACGGTGTTTACCGCTGACTGCCCAAGTGTAGGGATCATTTTGCGCGTCGGGGCGGTAGCGGATATTGAAGCGTTCGATTTGGTAGGCAGACAACGTAGTGCTGAGGCGGTCGTCCAGCCAACTGCTTTTAACGCCGGTTTCGTATTGGCGGGTGTACTCGGGGTCGGCGTTGAACACGGCGGCAGACGACGTGTCGATACTCAAATAGCCGCCGCGTCCGCCATAAGGCGCGAAGCCTTTATTATACGAGGCGTAGAGCGTGTGGGTGGGCGTTACGTTCCACACTGCGCCGATATTGGGGCTGAACGAGTGTCCGCTGTATTGGCGGCTGCTGCCGGTGAGTTTGTTTTCGGAATTAAAGGTGTATTTGTCGTAACGGCCGCCGAGGACGAATTTCAAATCGGGCGTGGCGGAGAAGATGTTTTGCACGAAGATGCCGTAGGAATCGGCCTTGTGTCGGTTTTGAGTGAGAACGGGCTGCAATCTGCCCGAAGCCGGCCAGCTTGCGCGGTCGTAGGGGTTGATGGAGGCGGAAAAGGTGCGGCTGTAACCCAATGTCGGGTTGCGGTGTTCGCGGCTGTAATCCATGCCTACGGTCAGGTGGTTTTCAAAACGGCCGATGGAGTAGTCGCCGTTGAGCGTGAAGTTGGACGACAGGGTTTTGTTGTCGGTCTGCTGCCAGGCGTAGTTGCGTTTGATTCGGCTGCCGTTTTCGCTGCCCGCATAGAAATGGTCGAAATCCTGCGCCGCCGTGCGGTGGGCAATCTGCCATTGGGCGCGCCATTTATCGTTGAAGGCGTATTCGAGGTCGGAACGCCAAACTTGCAGCTTGTCTTTCACAAAATCGTTCGGGTGGGCAAAACCCATGCGGTAAGGCAATCCGAAGCGGTCGTACACAGACTTGGTCGGGCTGCGGTCGGGCGTGCGCTCCACATTGTCGTAGGTGTATTGTCCCGTCCATTTCAAGCCGTTGTCGAGTTTGACGGTAATGCTGGGCGAAACCATGACGTTTTTGCTATCTATGCCGCTGCGGAACGAATTGGCGCGCCCGACTTCGCCGGTGAGGCGGATGGCGACGTTTTTGTTCAGCACTTCGTTGATGTCCATATTCAGGCTGCGGTTTGCCCACGAGCCGTAAACCGCACCGATGTTGCGGCTTTGTTTGAAGTTGGCGTATTTGCTGACCATGTTGATGACGCCGCCGCCGTTGGTGCGGCCGTAAAGCACGGAAGACGGGCCTTTCAGAATTTCCACGCGCTCGATGTTGGCGGTGCTGCGGCGCACTTGTCCGCTTTCGCGCACGCCGTCACGGTAAATATCGGATGCGTCGGCTTGAAAACCGCGCAGGAAAATGCTTTCGCCGCGCATATCGTAGGCAGCATCAATGCCGGCATTGCCTTCGAGGATGGAACTCAAATCGTTCGTACCGTAATTTTTGTTTTTCTGGATATTGAGCGTATCGACGGTTTGCGGCGTTTCTTTGATGAGCTGTCCGTTGCGGGTAACGGCGGCTTCGTCGTAGTTGATGTAGCCTTTGAGTACGCTGGTATCGGACTGTCCGACCACGGAAACGGTGGGCAGAGTGGCAGTGTAATGTTCACCATTGTCCTGCGTATCGGCGGCAGCAACAGGGAAAGAAGCGATAATCAACGTGGGTAATAAAGCTAAATGAAATGGTATTTGCATTTTTATACTCAATTTAACGAAACAACCGAATTATACTGTCTCACAAAGAAATGAGAATAGTTTCTTTTAATTATATTTAACATGATATTTGTAAACAAAGGCCGTCTGAAACTCATATCGGTTTCAGACGGCCTCTCTTCTTGATAAACCCTTCTAAACTATTTACTTAACAACATTTCCTGCATCAGCTTCATGCCCCATTGCCAGCCGCCGAGTGCGCCGTTTAACCGGCCGGAATGCGGCGACTGAAGCAGGCGCGCCTGCCAGCGGTCGGCCTGTTCTTGCGCCCAATCGCGTGGCGTGCCGTTTGTTTCAGCGATGACCAACGCCGTACGGCAAGGGCAGCGGACGCGTTGGAACGTATGGATTTCGTCTTCGGGAAAAGCCTCGGGACGCGGCGAGACCAAAATAATATTGGTCAGGCGTTTTTGCGTCATGATGTCGGCTTGGTACAGCCATGCCAAAAATGCAGACACACCGGCACCATGAGCCACAACGGCAATATTTTTGCTGACAATATGCTCAAAGGCCGTCTGAATGGCGTGTTGCCATTCGGAAACGGTTTGCCGACCATCGGCTTCGGCGGTTTGAACAATCGGATAGCTGACCGCCCAGCGGTCTATCCACATTTCCGCTTCATCCGCATCGCGTATCAGAAACAGCACCATTTCTTCGAGTTCGAAGCTCTGCATTTCAGACGGCCTATTTGAGCAAGTCGTTGAGTGTAAATGCGATCAACAAGGCGGCAGGCACGCTGAGAATGGCACAAGTCGCCAGACACAGTACGATGTTGGCAATCAGCCGCCAGCCCTTCCAAGCAAAGCATTTGGCCGCAATCAACAGGCAAGGCAATGAAAACAGCAGCCATACCAACGCCCATGTCGGATTGGCCTTGGTCGGCTCAACCCAGCCGGACATCCGCGCCAACATAAACACCGCCCACACCAGCATAGGCAGCACAAATGCCGCTACGACCCACGCTGCGCCTACGCCGGTTTTGCCGTTTATATTCCAATCATATTTACCAAAAACCTTATTCGGCAACATAGTCATACTCCACAACTAAAGGGGCGTGATCCGAGAATTTTTCGTCTTTATAAACATGTGCGGAAACAGCTTTGGCGGCCAACTCCGGCGTAACCATCTGATAATCGATGCGCCACCCGACATCTTTCGCATACGCTTGTCCGCGGTTGCTCCACCATGTATAGCCCGGCACATCCGGATAAAGTGTGCGCCACATATCCGTCCAACCGAGCTTGTGGATGACTTTGCCTATCCATTCGCGCTCTTCAGGCAAGAAGCCCGAATTTTTCTGATTGCCCTTCCAGTTTTTCAAGTCGATGTTTTGGTGGGCAATGTTCCAGTCGCCGCAGACGACGATGTCGCGCCCTTCGTTTTTCATGGCTTCGAGCATGGGATAGAACGCGTCCAAAAAGCGGTATTTCACTTGTTGGCGCTCTTCCGCGCTGCTGCCGCTGGGCAGATACAGCGAAATTACCGACAACTTGCCGAAATCGCAACGGACAAAACGGCCTTCTCTGTCAAATTCTTCAATGCCCATGCCGATTTGCACATTGTCGGGTTTGCGTTTGCTGTACACCGCCACGCCGCTGTAACCGCGCTTTTCGGCGCAATGCCAGTAGCCGTGCATACCGTGCGGATTTTTCATATCGTCTGACAGGTCGGCTTCTTGAGCTTTCAGTTCCTGCACGCAGACGATGTCGGCACCGGAAGCGGCGATGTATTCATAAAAACCTTTTTTATAGGCGGAGCGGATGCCGTTGACGTTGGCAGAGATAATTTTCAACATAAGATTTGAGTGATTTTTAAAAACGGATAATAGGATTGAAGTTTTTCAGACGGCCTGCAAGTCATAAACAAATACTTTGGAATTGCGGCCGTTGGCATTGTATTCCTGCCGGCGTTCGGCAGGCAGGTCATCGGCTGAGGCCGTCTGAAAACCCCGTTCGACAAACCATTCGCCCGTATGCGTGGATAAGGCGAAAAGCTTTTTGATATTTAAGGCGCGTGCCTTTTGGAACAGATGTTCCAACAGCAGTTCGCCGTAGCCGCCATCGCGCGCTTCGGGCGACACCACCAGACAGGCCAATTCGCCGCAGTCCGGCTCGGAAAAGGTTTTCAACGCCACGCAGCCGTAAATGTTTTGATCGTGTTCCAATACGGAAAAGCTGGAAATATGGTTTTCCAAATACTCGCGGCTGCGGTGTAACAAAATGCCTTGTTCCGCCAGAGGGCGGATTAAGGCGATGATGTGCGGAATATCGTCGCTGCGTGCCTGACGGATGGAAACAAACGGCTCACGGGCAATAGATGTACCACTGCCCTCGCGGGTAAACAGCTCGCGCAGCAGGCTGCCGTCTTCACGGCCGTTGAGAATCTGCACCCGCGATACGCCGTTTTCCAACGCACCTACCGCCGCATGCAGCAAATCGGCAGGTGCATCCGGATTGTCACGTATCAGCTCCTGCACTTCGCCGACAGACAAAGTATTGGCCAAAGAGCCGTCAGCTCGGCAAATACCGGCTTCTTCGGTCAGGAAAACCAGCTTCTCCGCCTGCAAAGCCATGGCCGCTTCCTGCGCGGTTTCGCACATACTCAGGTTGAAGGTTTTGCCGCTGTACGAATGCCCTAAAGGGCTGATCAGCACCACGGCGCCGCCATCCAAACGCAAACGGATTTCTTCCGCGTCGATTTTGCGGACGGTCCCGGTATAGCCCATGTCTACGCCGTCGATAACGCCCAACGGACGGGCGGTAATAAAGTTGCCGCACGCGATAACCGGCGGCTTGCTCCGTTGCTGCGCAGATACGCTGCTGAACAAAGCTGCTTCGACATCGCTGCGGATAATCCCCGCCACCTGCTTCACTTCCATCAGGGTCGCTTCATCGGTAATCCGTCGGCTGCCGCTGTATTTCGGAACAAAATTCCGACCCGAAGCCAATTTGTCGAGCAAATGCCGCGAACCGTGCACCAAGACCAAACGCAAGCCCAAGCTGGCCAACAGGTTCAAATCTGCGGCCAAACGGATCAGGGTTTCGCCTTCCAACAGGCTGTCGGTCACGCCGACCACCATGGTTTTGCCACGCAAATATTGAATATAGGGCGCGGCTTCGCGAAAGCTGGCAACAAAATGAGCGATGTTACTCATAGCAGTGCAAGATAAAAGAGTTGCATAATCAAAACCGTCAGCGCAATCAGCGATGCCAACGTCCAGTTGAACCCGTCCTTGCGCGTTTTGACCGCTACCTGCTCTTCCGCCTTGGGCTCTTCCTTGAGCGCGCTGTTGAGCAAATCGGAAATTTCTTTGCGCGAGAGTTTGGAATGTTTGAGGATTTGCGCGCCGATGTTATGCACGAGGCGCACATCCGTTACCGCCACAGGCAGATGGGCCGGATCGGCCGGCAGGTTGCCCGACAGATAATCCTTGGCCTTAAACATCCCCGAACAACGCGTGCAGACCACAAAACCCTGCGCCACGTTCAACTGGGCATCTTTCACCCAATGCGGCGTTTTACAATGAGGACAAGAACAAGCAGGCATGAGTATTTTCCGTAAGTGTATTGAATCAAAAATATATTTTAGCCAATGCTTCAGGCCGTCTGAAAACTGCTTCAGACGACCTGAGCATAATGTTATTTAAACCGCGCCGTAACGTTCGCGATAGGCTTTGACCGGCTCGAAGAAGCCGCCAAATTCGGCATTGTTTTGCAAGAGCGTGAACAAGTCGTTCAGGTTGGCAATCGAAACCACCGGCAGGCCGTATTGTTTTTCCACTTCCTGCACCGCCGACAATTCGCCCGTGCCTTTTTCCATGCGGTCGAGCGCAATGGCCACTGCGGCAGGCGTTGCGCCTTCGGCCTCAATCAGTTTGACCGACTCGCGCACGGATGTACCGGCGGAAATCACATCATCGATAATCAACACGCGGCCTTTCAAAGGCGCGCCCACCAACACACCGCCCTCGCCGTGGTCTTTGGCTTCTTTGCGGTTGTAGGCAAACGGTACGTTTACGCCTTTTTCCGCCAACATCATCGCTGTCGCCGCCGCCAAAATAATGCCTTTATAGGCTGGGCCGAACAGCATATCGAACTTCACGCCGCTGGCAATAATGGCTTCGGCGTAAAATTTCGCCAGCTGCAAAGTCGATGCGCCGTCATTGAACAAACCGGCATTGAAAAAATAAGGCGACTGACGGCCGGCCTTGGTCGTAAATTCGCCGAATTTCAACACGTTTTGTGCCAAAGCGAATTTGAGGAAGTCTTGACGGAAATCGGACATTTGGGTTCTCCCGAAAGATGTTGATTTATCAAAGAAACGATTATAAAGGATTCATGCGGAAAAATCAGGCTGTCTGAAAAACGGGTTCGCCCCGCTTTTAACCGACTTGCCCTATTCCTTTTCAAACCGACAAGGCGGCATTGCCGTCTTATCACGGCAATCAAAACGGATTATTCCCGATGATACGGATGGTTGTGCAAAATCGAAACGGCGCGATAAAGCTGCTCGGTCAGCAAAACGCGCACCATGCCGTGCGGCAGGGTCAAGCTGGAAAGGCGCATCATCATGTTTGCCTGCTGTTTCAAACGGTCGGTCATGCCGTCTGCGCCGCCGATAATAAAGCAGACGTGTTCGCCGTTTTGCTGCCAGCTTTTCAAATGTTGCGCCAATTCGACCGAAGTCGGCGCTTTGCCGCGTTCGTCCAATACCACCAAAAACGCGCCCTGCGGGATGGCTTCCAGCAGGCGTTTTTCTTCAGCCGCCATGCCCTGAGCCGCATTCACACCCGCACCGCGTTTTTCCGGCTTGATTTCTTTCAGCGCATAATTGACATCGCGCCCGAAGCGTTTGGCGTACTCGCCGACGGCTTCATCGACCCAACGCGGCATTTTCGTGCCGACAGCCAAGACGGTGATATTCATGGGGTATCCTTTGTTATCGAATTGTCGGCTGGGCATTATGGTCAAGCAAGTTCTCAACCTTTTCAAACCATGAGCCAATGCCCACGCAACCGACTGAAAATAAAAGGCCGTCTGAAAGCCGAATGTATCCCGTTCGGCTGTTTCAGACGGCCTTTCAATGATTAGCAGTGAACCAGCGTACCTTCGTTTTCGCCGGTTACCACGCGTTTGAGCGAGCCTTCTTTAGCAATGCCGAAGACCACGATATTGAGTTTGCGTTCGCGGCAGAGGGCGAAGGCGGTGGCATCCATCACTTTGAGGTTTTTCAACAAGGCTTCGTCAAAAGTAATGGTTTCATAGCGTGTTGCCGATGGGTCTTTTTTCGGGTCCGCGGTGTACACGCCGTCCACGTTGGTGGCTTTGAGCATCACGTCGCAGTTCATTTCCGCACCGCGCAATGCGGCGGCAGTGTCGGTCGTGAAGAACGGATTACCGGTACCGGCGGCAAAAATCACAACTTTGCCTTCTTCCAAATATTGAATGGCTTTAGGACGGGCGTAAGTTTCAGCGATTTGCTGCATAGACAGTGCGGATTGAACACGCGCTTTGATGCCCAAGGTTTCAAATGCGTCTTTGAGTGCCAAGGCGTTCATGACGGTCGCCATCATGCCCATGTAGTCGGCAGTGGCTCGGTCCATGCTGCCTGCTTGTGCAGATACGCCGCGGAAAATGTTACCGCCGCCGACAACGATACCGACTTGCACGCCCATTCTCACGATTTCGGCAATTTCGCCGACAGTTTGAACGATGGTATCGTGATTGATGCCGAATGGATCAGAGCCCATAAGGGATTCGCCGGAGAGTTTCAGTAATACGCGTTTGTATTTGATTTGCTGTGTCATGGGATACCTTGCTTTCTTGAATGTCGTCGGTCGGGGGGGCGGGCCGTCTGAATTTTCAAACGGCCGGAATATTAATGATAGAGTGTGTCGGTTTATTATTGTTTTGGTTTTCAGACGGCCTGAATATTCAGCCGTCTTAAATTAGGTACCGTAAACGGTTTTCTCAAAAAAAAGCACCCTGATTCGTTTGGAATCTAGGTGCTTTCTTTTTCATAAGTGCCTTACACTTTAGCAGCGGCAGCAACTTCGGCTGCGTAGTCAACAACGGCTTTCTCGATACCGTCGCCTACTTTGTAGCGTACGAAGCTGATCACTTCAGTGCCGTTTTCTTTAGCGAATTGGGCAACAGTTTGGTCAGGGTTCATCACGAATGCTTGGCCGTTCAGAGTGATTTCAGCCAAGAATTTGCGGATACGGCCTTCAACCATTTTAGCGGCGATTTCGGCAGGTTTGCCGGAAGCAATGGCTTGCTCGGTGTAGATGTGGCGTTCTTTTTCGATGGTTTCGGCATCCACTTCGGCTTCGGATACGCATTGAGGTTTGGCGGCAACGATGTGCATACCGATTTTGCGTGCTACGTCTTCAGAGCCTTTGTACTCAACCAATACGCCTTCGGTAGCCAAAGCACCGTGGATGTAGGCAACCAGTTGGTTGGCAGTGTCGATCACTTGGAAGCGGCGAACAGACATGTTCTCGCCCAATTTAGCGATGATGGCTTTACGTTCTGCTTCAACCAATTCGCTCAGTTCTTCAACGGTAGCCGGTTTTTTCTCGGCAGCAGTTTTCGCAACGAAGTTGGCAAATTCTACGAAGCCGGCGTCTTTAGCAACGAAGTCGGTTTCGCAGTTTACTTCAACCAATGCACCGACATTGCCATTGATCGCGTAAGCCAATACGCCTTCGGCAGCAGTACGGCCGGCCAGTTTACCGGCTTTCGCACCGGATTTAATACGCAGGATTTCTTCGGCTTTGTCGAAGTTGCCTTCGGCTTCAACCAAGGCTTTTTTGCATTCCATCATGCCCAAGCCGGTAGCGGCGCGCAGGTCGGCAACCATTTTTGCAGTAATTTCTGCCATTTTGAATCTCCTAGATTTTTGGGAACACGGCCATTTGCCGTGTTTGGAAATAGTGGCCGTCTGAAACAGATTTCAGAACGGGATTTGAGAAAAGGGGCATAACGCCCCTCTTCCGTGTACCGAATTACTCGGCAGCAGCTTCTTGGGCAGCGGCTACAGTTTCTTGCAGCGCTTGGTTTTTGCCTTCCAAAACTGCGTCGGCGATGCCGCGGCAGTACAGGCGGATGGCTTTGGCGGAGTCATCGTTACCAGGGATAACGTATTTCACGCCGTCAGGGCTGTTGTTGGTATCGACTACAGCGATAACAGGGATGCCCAGTTTTTCAGCCTCAACCAGAGTACCTTTTTGGTAGCCGGTATCGATAACGAAAATCGCGTCAGGCAGGCCTTTCATGTTTTTGATACCGCCCAAAGAACGTTCCAGTTTTTCAACGTCGCGTTGCATTTCCAGAATTTCTTTTTTGTTGAAACCGCCTTCAGCAGCGTTTTCCAGGGCAGCAGTTTTTTCTTCCAGGCGTTTGATGGATTGCTTAACGGTTTTGTAGTTGGTCAACATACCGCCCAACCAACGGTGATCAACGAAAGGCATACCGGCACGGGTAGCTTCTTCGCGGATGATGTCGCGGGCTTGGCGTTTGGTACCTACGAACAATACTGTACCTTTGTTGGCAACCAGACGGCGTACGGCTTCTTGCGCCTCTTGGAACATCGGCAGGGTTTTTTCCAAGTTTACGATATGGATTTTGTTGCGCGCACCGAAAATGTATTGAGCCATTTTCGGGTTCCAGAAACGGGTTTGGTGACCGAAGTGAACACCGGCTTCAATCATCTGACGCATAGTAATTTGAGACATGTTATTTCCTTGAAAGGGTTAAAGAGCACACATTCAATCGCATAGAACTTGATAGGCGGCGCCTATTGTCAAGCACCCTTCGGCGAAAGTGGGCATAAGTTTTAAAAAATAAAAGAGTGTTTCCGAAATGGAAAACTGACGGATTATAGCGGATAAGAGGCCGTCTGAAAAGGGATTTTATACCTTTCCATCCTGTTTTTCATCCGTCTGTACCGCCTTTTGTCGGGCCGCCTCAAACTCCGCCTGCTCCTGCCGTTTCATCAGGCGGTTGCGGCGGCGGATGGTCACGACAAAGACCGTAAACACAGTGGGCAACACTGCCCAAAAAACCAAATAAATCAACGCGCGCGCAATACTCGGCTGCGCGGCGGAAAACATCACGGCAACAAAAAGATAGCCGATGGCGACAATGTGCCACATCGTGTGCGTCCTGTTTGAATGTTAACAAAATCGTTATAATCGCAACATTCTACCGCAATCCCGAAAGGCCGTCTGAAAATGAGGAATCCCGAAAAATCGGCACTACGCAAACAGTTCCGCCGCGCACGCGCCCAAATGAGCGCAGACGAGCGCAACGCCGCCACCGAAACCATCAACCGCCTGCTCAAGCCCTGCATCAAAAAAGGACGGAAAATCGGCGTGTATTGGCCGATGGGCAAGGAATTGCGATTGGACGGCTTTGTCCGTGCCGCACAAAAACGCGGCGCAAAACTCTACCTGCCCTATATCGAACCGAACACGCGGCGGATGTGGTTCACCCCCTACCCTGCCGACGGTGCCAAACAAGAACGCAAACGCGGCCGCGCCAAATTGCATGTCCCCCAATTCACCGGCAAAAAAATCCGTGTCCACCAACTCAGCCTGCTGCTGGTCCCCATCGTCGGCATCGACAAACGCGGCTACCGCCTCGGACAAGCCGGCGGCTATTACGACGCCACCCTCTCCGCCACGAAATACCGCCTGCAAACCCAAACCCTGGGCGTAGGCTTCGGCTGCCAACTGACCAACACACTGCCGACCGAACCGCACGACCTGCCGTTGGACGGGTTTGTATCGGAGTCGGGCGTGCTGGTGTTCAAACATCATTAATCAATAGCTTTCAGACGACCTCAAAAAAGCCGTCCATTAAGACACTATAAAAGGTCGTCTGAAAAATCAAACCATCAAATACAAAGGAAACCACATGGCTGATTTTTCATCCGCTCCCGTTTTGTCCTTCGACCGCGTCCGTCTCGAACCTTTGACGGCGGCACACGAAGCTGGTTTGCGCGAAGCAGTTTGCGACGGCGAAGTCTGGAAGCTCAACGTAACCACCGCGCCCGAACCCCACCAAGTGGCGGACTATATCCGTACTGCTATGCAAACCCGTCTCGCCTTTGCCGTCATCGACGAAGATACGGGCAAAATCGTCGGTTCGACTTCGCTTTACCACATCGACCCCGCCATCCCACGCCTGTATATCGGTTACACATGGTATGCCCTGTCGGCACAGCGCACGCACATCAATACCGCCTGCAAAATCATGTTGCTCGACTACGTTTTCGACACTTTAAACTGCCGTTGCGTCTGCTGGCAGACCGACAACCTCAACACCGCCTCCCAACGCGCCATCGAACGCTTGGGCGCACACCAAGACGGCATCTTGCGCTGCCACAAGCTGCGGAAAGACGGCAGCGTGCGCGATACGGTTGAATACAGCCTGCTGCGTGAGGAATGGCCGCAGGCAAGGGTAAAACTGCTCGAAAAAGCGGCAGCTTATGACGCGTCCTGAAAAAACGTTTTCTTCTTCATTTTTTCATCAGAATACGCCCATCTTGCTGACAATCCGAACTCTTTAAAAAATTAATGAAATAAGGTGCAACACCATCAATCCCCTGATAAATAAAGGCCGTCTGAAAGTTTCAGACGGCCTTTATTTCGGATTAAACCTTACTTGGCATCTTTAAATCCGCGTTTCAAATGCACCATCAGCAATGCGACGGCGGCAGGGGTTACGCCGGAAATGCGGCTGGCTTGGCCGACGGTTTCGGGTTTGTGCTGATTCAGTTTTTGCTGCACTTCTGCTGACAAACCTTTGACTTTGCTGTAATCGATATCCTCGGGCAGCTTTAAGGTTTCGATGTCGCGGCGGCTGTCGATTTCTTCGTTTTGGCGGTCGATATAGCCTTGGTATTTGACTTGGATTTCGACTTGTTCGACCACGCTGTCGGCAAGTGCGGTTTCAGGTTGTGCGTCGGGCAGGGTCATCAGTGCGGCGTAGTCGAGGTTCGGACGGCGCAGGAGGTCGTGCAGGTTGGCTTCGCGGCTGAGTTTTTGGCCGAATACGCGCAGCTGCTCTTCTTCGGCGAGTTTTTGCGGCGTGTACCACGTTGTTTTCAAACGTTGGATTTCGCGTTCGATGGCTTCGCGTTTTTCGTTGAACATGCGCCATTGTTCTTCACCCACCAAGCCGATTTTGTGGCCGTCTTCGGTCAGGCGCATGTCGGCGTTGTCTTCCCTGAGTTGCAGGCGGTATTCGGCGCGGCTGGTGAACATGCGGTAGGGTTCGTTCACGCCTTTGGTAATGAGGTCGTCCACCAATACGCCGAGATAGGCTTGTTCGCGGCGCAACAGGAGCGGGTCTTGTTCGCGGATGTATTGCACGGCATTCGCGCCTGCGAGCAGGCCTTGCGCGGCGGCTTCTTCGTAGCCGGTCGTACCGTTGATTTGTCCGGCGAAAAAGAGGCCTTGGATGGTTTTGGTTTCGAGGCTGGCTTTGAGGTTGCGCGGGTCGAAGTAGTCGTATTCGATGGCGTAGCCGGGGCGCAGGATATGGGCGTTTTCAAGGCCTTTCATGCTACGTACGAGGGCGATTTGGATGTCGAACGGCAGGCTGGTGGAGATACCGTTGGGGTAGTATTCGTGTGTGGTCAGGCCTTCGGGTTCGAGGAAAATCTGGTGGCTGTCTTTGTCGGCGAAGCGGTTGATTTTGTCTTCGATAGACGGGCAGTAGCGCGGGCCGACGCCTTCGATTTTGCCGGTAAACATGGGGCTGCGGTCGAAGCCTGAACGGATGATGTCGTGGGTTTGCGTGTTGGTATGCGTAATCCAGCAGGACACTTGGCGCGGGTGCATATCGGCGCTGCCGCGTACGGACATTACGGGAACGGGTGTGTCGCCGGGCTGTTCGGTCAGTTGGGAAAAATCAATCGTGCGTCCGTCGATACGCGGCGGTGTGCCGGTTTTCAGACGGCCTTGCGGTAGGTTCAATTCGCGCAAACGGCCGCCGAGCGATTTGGCGGCGGGGTCGCCGGCGCGGCCGCCTTCGTAGTTTTCCAAACCGATGTGGATTTTGCCGGACAAAAACGTGCCTGCGGTCAGCACGATGGCGCGAGCTTTAAATTCCACGCCCATCGCGGTAACCACGCCGCTGATGCGTTCGCCGTCAAGTGTGACGTCTTCAACGGCTTGTTGGAAAAGCTCCAGATTTTCTTGGTTTTCCAGCATTTCGCGGATGGCGGCTTTATATAGGATACGGTCTGCCTGCGCGCGCGTGGCTCGCACTGCCGCGCCTTTACTGGCGTTCAAGCGACGGAACTGGATGCCGGATTTGTCGGTGGCCAACGCCATCGCACCGCCCAATGCGTCGAGTTCGCGCACGAGGTGGCCTTTGCCGATACCGCCGATGGAGGGGTTGCACGACATTTGACCGAGGGTTTCGATGTTGTGTGAGAGCAGCAGGGTTTGCGCACCCATGCGTGCGGCGGCAAGCGCGGCTTCGGTACCGGCATGGCCGCCGCCGACGACAATCACGTCGTAGGTTTTGGGGTAAATCATGTAAGTCATGTTTATGTGTTCTGTAAAGGTTTCAGACGGCCTTTTGTTGATCAGGCCGTCTGAAAAGTGGAATCAAATCTTAAAAAACCAAGCTTAGAAGGTATAGCCTGTTTCCAATTCGTCATCGCCGACCAATTCGACCAGCAATGCATAAAGCGGCGCCAAATCGTTGTAACGGCGGGATACGCGGCGCAAATAGTTCAAGAAGCGCGGGATTTCCGGGCGGTATTTGTCTTTGCCGTCGCGGTAGTACAGGCGGGCAAAAATACCGGCCACTTTCAAATGGCGTTGTACGCCCATCCATTCAAACCAGCGGTAGAACTCGTCAAACTCGGCAGGCACGGGCAGCTGGGCAGCGCGTGCTTTTTCCCAGTAACGGATGACCAAGTCCAATACAAATTCTTCTTCCCATTCGATAAACGCATCGCGCAGCAGCGACACCAAATCATAGGAAATCGGGCCGTAAAGCGCGTCTTGGAAGTCCAATACGCCCGGGCGGCCTTTTGCCAGCATCAGGTTGCGGACGATAAAGTCGCGGTGGACATACACTTTGGGCTGCGCCAACAGGGGCGGCAGCAGCGTATCGACGGTTTGCTGCCACAACTGGCGTTGCTTGAAGGTCAGCTCGCGGCCCAATTCTTTGGCCACAAACCATTCGGGGAACAAATTAATCTCACGCAGCATGACTTCGCGGTCGTATTCCGGCAGTTTGCCGGGTTGGCTGGCTTTTTGCAGCTCGATCAGTTCGTCGATGGCTTCGAGCAGCAGGGCTTTGTGGGCAGTTTCACTGTTTTCCTGATTCATGGCGGTCAGGAATGTGGTGTTGCCCAAATCGTTCAACACCATAAAGCCCAACGCTTCATCCACATGAAGCACTTGCGGCACATTGACCATATTAAACAGTTTTTGCACTTTCAAATAAGGCGCAACACTCATCTTCTCAGGAGGCGCGTCCATACAGATGACGGTTTGGCCGTCTGAAAACGTCGCGCGGAAATAACGGCGGAAGTCGGCATCGGCTGCCGCAAAGCTCAATTCGAACGGCTGGTTCGGGTAAACAGACTCCAGCCAGTTTTGTAATTCGGTTTGTCGTTGCATAGCGGTATCGCAGAATTTCAGGTTACAATAACCGCTATTCTAACTGGCAAACCGATTTAAGGGGCGATTTTGGCTCGTTTATTTTCACTCAAACCCTTGGTACTCGCCTTAATTATGGGCTTTGGCGCAACAGCCGTGCGCGCGGAAGATGCTTCTGTTCCGCAGGCGGAAGACTATACCCCTGCCCACGCCGCCGAATCCAAACCGGCAAAAACCGGCCAAAGCGAAGCCGATCCGCTTTCTTTGGGCAGCACTTGCCTGTTTTGCGACCATGAAGATGCCAAGCCGGCCGAAACCGCCGAAATCAAACGCAGCGGCGAGCCTGCCCTGCCTGCCGATTACACCCGCGTCAACGCCGATAAAATAGAAGGTCAGACCCAAGTCGGCGTCCGTGCCGAAGGCGACGTCATTGTCGAGCGCAATGCCGATGTTCTCAACGCCGATTGGGCGCAATACGACCAAGCCACCGATACCGTTACCGCCGGCGACCGCTTTACCCTGTATCAAAACGGTTCGACCGTATCCGGCGACCAATTGGTTTACAACCTCAAAAATCAAACCGGTTCCGGCACCGCCGTGCGCCTCAATACCGAACAAGGCGGCCGCCGCCTTCAAAGCGTCAGCGAAAAAGCCGAACTCAAAGGCAAAGGCCTCTACAAGCTCATCAACACCAAATTCAACACCTGTTCGCCCGGCGATGCCAGCTGGTATATCCAAGCGCAAAGCATTGAAGCCGATGAGTCGACAGGCATCGGCGTGGCCAAACACGCTTCGCTCGTATTCGGCGGTGTCCCCGTCCTCTACACGCCTTGGGCGGACTTCCCCATCAACGGCAACCGCAAAAGCGGCCTGCTCGTTCCGACTATTGCCACGGGTTCAGACGGCCTTGAGCTGAGCCTGCCCTACTACTTCAACCTTGCGCCGAATTTGGATGCCACCATTCGCCCGGGCATTATCAGTAAACGCGGCGTGCAATTGGGCGGCCAAGTGCGTTATCTGCAACCGAATTACAGCGGCGAAGTCGATGGCGACTGGATGCCGAACGACCAAAAAAGCGTCCACAACAACCGCTACCAGTTCAAATGGAAACACCAGCAGCAGCTGAACAGCAAAATCAGCGGCGGCATCAACTACAACCAAGTTTCCGACGACGATTACTACCGCGACTTCTACGGCCGCGAAGACATCGCGCGCAACGTCAACCTCGATCGTCAGGCATGGCTCAATTACAGCGACAAACTGCTAGGCGGCAGCTTCGACGGCTCTTTGCGCGTACAAAAATACCAAACGCTGGCCAACCAAGACGGCTATAAAGACGAGCCTTATGCCATCATGCCCCGTCTGACCGGCCGTTGGCAAAGCCATCTCGGCAAAGCACAACTCAACGTGTTCGGCCAATTCACCCGTTTTGACCACGATACCAAGCAAGACGGCAGCCGCGTGGTGCTCTACCCGAGCGTCAAATGGGACTTCCACAACCAATGGGGCTACATCCGGCCTAAAGTCGGTGTACACGCCACTTATTACAGCCTCAACAGCTTCAACGGCCAAAGCAGCCGCAATGTCAGCCGCGTCTTGCCAATCATCAACGTCGACAGCGGCCTAACCTTCGAGCGCAGGGCCCGTCTCTTCGGCGGGGAATACCTGCAAACGCTCGAACCGCGCCTGTTTTACAACTACATTCCGACCAAGTCCCAAAACGACCTGCCCAATTTCGACAGCTCCGAAAACAGCTTTACTTACTCGCAGCTGTTCCGCGAAAACCTGTATTCGGGCAACGACCGCATCAATTCTGCCAACAGCCTGACGCTGGCCACACAAAGCCGCATCCTCAACCCCAACACCGGTGCGGAACTCTTCCGTGCAGGTATCGGCCAGAAGTTTTACTTCAAAAACGACAACGTCCTGCCTGACGGCAGCGTCAGCCGTTATCCGCGCAGCCAATCCGACTGGGTAGCCTTTGCACACGGCAACATTACCCCGAGCATCCGCATCGACTTGGACATCCACTACAACCAAAACCAAAGCCGTGCCGAAAGCTACGCCGCAGGGATTGCCTACAACCCCGAACCCGGTAAAGTCTTAAGCGCGCGCTACAAATACGGACGCAACGAGCGCATCTACCTGCAAGCCAATGGCGACTATTTCTACGACAGGCTCAGCCAAATCGACCTTGCCGCCCAATGGCCGTTGAGTAAAAACCTGTACGCCGTCGCCCGTTACAACTACGAAATCGAAGCCAAAAAACCGCTGGAAATGCTCATCGGTGCAGAATACAAAAGCAACTGCGGCTGCTGGAGCGCGAGCTTGGTCGGCCAACGCTATGTTACCGGCGAAAACAGCCACAAAAACGCCGTATTCTTCAACCTCCAACTCAAAGACTTGAGCAATATCGGCAACAACCCATTCGAAAAACTCCGCTTAGCCATCCCCGGTTACAGCAAAACCAACGAGGTAGTCAAACAATGAACTTCAAACCCCTGATTCTCGTCGCCGCACTCACTCTCGCAGTAGGCGCACACGCCGCCCCTAAAGCCAAAGCAGGCAAAGCGCGCACAGCCAAAGCCCCTGCCGTCAGCGCCACCACCATGCCTGCCGTACAAAGCGGCGTACATCTTTCAGACGGCATTGCCGCGGTTGTCGACAACGAAGTCATTACCCACCGCCAAGTAGAACAAGCCGTAGCGCAAGCACGTCAAACCATGCCTAAAGGCACGCAAATGGACGCCAACGAGCTGCGCCAACAAGTTTTGGCACAAATGATCAACCAATCCCTGATCCTCCAAGCAGGCAAACGTCGCAACATCCAAGCGACCGATAGCGAAATCGAAGCCGTCATCGCGCACAACCCCAACATCAAAAATCCGTCTGCCGCCGTCCGTCAAGACATCGCCGACAGCATTATTGTTGAAAAAGTGCGCCAACAGGCCATCATGCAAAACAGCCGCGTCAGCGACTCCGAAGTGGCACGCTACATCGAGCAGGCCAAACAACAAGGCATCACCCTGCCCGAAGCCGATCCTGTGCGCCAATACCATGCCCAACACATCCTCATTAAAGCCGACAACGACAATGCCGCCGTCGGCGCAGAAAGCACCATCCGCAAAATCTACTCACAAGCCCGCAGCGGCGCAGATTTCGGCGGTTTGGCACGCCAATACTCGCAAGACGGCAGCGCCGGCAACGGCGGCGATTTGGGCTGGTTTGCCGACGGCATGATGGTTGCTCCATTTGAAGAAGCCGTCCACAAGCTCAAACCAGGCCAAATCAGCGCCCCTGTCCGCACCCAATTCGGCTGGCACATCATCAAGCTGAACGACGTCCGCGAAGCAGGTACGCCTGAAGAGCGCCAACAAAACGCCGTCCGCCAATACCTGTCCCAACAAAAAGCGCAACAGGCGACCACCAACCTCCTACGCGAACTGCACAGCAGCTCCTACGTTGACGTACGCTAATCGCGCGTATTGTTAAAAAGGCAGAAATCCGTACAATAAGGCCGTCTGAAAACCATTATTCAGACGGCCTTTTTCCTTCAGTAACCCATTGATTAAAGCACCCCATCATGTCGATCCGTCCCAACTGGCAAGCCGCCACCCTGCTGCAAGCCGAAGAAACTGCCCTTACTTCCGCCCACACCGGCCGCACCTACCGCATTCAAGCCGCGACACTCGGCGAGCGTCCGGCAGGCGGCTATCCCGTGCTGTATATTCTTGACGGGGATGCCTTTTTCCCTGCCATCCTCAATATGGCGCAATCCCTGCTCATCAACCCCATCACCAAAAGCCATGCCGCCTGCCTGATTGTCGGCATCGGCTACACCGGTGGCACCATCCGCGACTTAAGCCAACGCGCCCTCGACTACACGCCGCCACTGCCAGACAACGCGCCCGAATCCGAACGCAAACAATACGGCCAAGCCGACCGCTTCAGCCGCTTTATCGATGACGAACTCTCCGCCCTGCTCGACAGCAAATACCGCATCGACACCCAAAACCAAGCCGTCTTCGGCCATTCGTTCGGCGCACTGTACGGCCTCTATTCCCTATTTACCCGCCCCGAACGATTCCGCCATTATTTGCTGGTGTCACCGTCTATCTGGTGGCAAGACCGCCGCGTACTCGATTGGCTGCCCGACACTTTGCCACAAGGAATCGGCATCCGCCTTGGCGCAGGCGAACATGAAGGCAGAAACAACCGCCCCGACCAAACCAGCAGCGGCATGGTTGCACAAGCCAAAATTCTTGCCGGCACTTTGCACCACCTCGGCGCGGATGTCCGCTTTACCCTCTACCCCAACGCCAATCACGGCAACGCCCCGTTTTACGCCCTGACCGACTGCATCGAATATTTGCGCAGCGCATGGCAGCGTTGAAACAGGTTTGCCAAACATTGAGGCCGTCTGAAACGCAAACTTAGAAGCGTATTGAACCTATTGGATCGATCTAAAATCCAATTATAAAAAGGCCGAGACCTTTGCAATAACATAGGTTGAGACCTTTGCAAAGGTCTCGGGGCATGAAAAAGGGAGAGGCTACCTGAAAAATAGATTTTCAGGTAGCCTCAAACCGGTTTGGCATGCATCCGAAACGGAAAATTTGAGCGGTTACATACCTTGGGTTGGTGGCAGTGTTATTTCAACTTGGCTGCCAATTCGTCGAATTTTTGTTTGATGTCGGCCTTGAAGGCTTCCACTTTCTCTTTGCGTTCGGCTTTGCGCTGTTTTTTCCAAGCTTCGTGTGCCTGACGTGCCACTTCTTCCTGCGCTTCTATTGCTGCCAATACGTCCTGTTGGGCAACGACTGCATCTTGCCGGAGAATAACGGTTTTGAAACGGTGGAAGAAAGCATCCAATACAGCCTCGTCGGATTCTTGCGCCAAAATAATGATTGCAGTACTGCCGTTATCCAGTTTTTTGGCTGTATTTTCCAGCAACGCCCCCTCTTCCAATGTTTGGGCAGCACCTGCATCACTGCCGATGAGTGCGCCAGTAGCTCCACCCAACAGAACACCGATAGGACCGCCGAGAATGCCGACCAGTGAACCAATGAGGCCGCCCGTCCATGTGCCTTCGACCGTATTGGCGGTAAAGTCGGTGCTTTCTGCTGGGATAATCAGGTCATTTTCCTTTTTAACCAAAACGGCTTGTGCCACCAAAGTATCTGTTGTCTGCGAGTAAGCTTTCAATTCAGAAAAGGCTTGATAAGCTTCGCTGGAGATGTTGAATAAGGCAACGATGATGTTTTGTTTCATAAGTCCACTCCCGTAGATTGAAAGATTTAAGAACATACTAGTTGTATGCAGTGTCATTATAAATTGCAAGGGGGGGGGAGCAATGCGGCAAACAAAACTTTGCCTATATAAAGCCTGTAGAACCGGCAAACGGATAACGAACAATACCCAGCCTTGCCTGTAGGAAATCGTCGCATCGTTCACACCACAGGTTGAGAGAAATAAGCCTGCAAGACCTCAAGCGTCGTCTGAAATCCGTTTCCACTCCAACGCTAAATCGTACAAGGCTTTTTTGCTTTCGCCGGTAATCTTGGCGGCAAGCTCGGCGGCCTGTTTGGTCGGCAACTCAGCCGCAAGGATTTTCATGGTATTTTGCGCCGCCTCGGGCAAATCGCTGTGTTTCTCTTTCACAGCAGGGTGCAACACCAGCACCATTTCTCCACGCGTTTGGTTGCTGTCGTTTTTAAGGGCGGCTTGGATTTCGGCAACCGTGCCGCTGAGGAAGGTTTCAAATGTTTTGGTGATTTCGCGCGCCAAAGTCAAACGGCGTTCGGGGAACTGCGCGGCCATATCCGCAAGGCTTGCTTCGATACGGTGCGGCGTTTCAAACATCACAATCGGAAAATCGGCTTCCGTCCATTTGGCCAGCAGCTTTTGGCGTTCGCCGGCCTTAGGCGGCAGGAAACCGTTGAAATAAAAATCGGATTCCGTCACACCGGCCACGCTCAACGCCCCCATGACCGCGCTTGCGCCGACCACAGGCACCACTTTAAATCCGGCTTCGCGCACGCGGGCGGCAAGTTTTGCACCGGGATCGCAAACCGCAGGCGTACCCGCATCCGAAACTTGGGCGACGCTCAGGCCGTCTGAAAGATGGGCGATGATTTTGTCGGCCATTTGCTGCTCGTTGTGTTCGCGAACGCTCACGAGTTTGCTCTGAATACCGTACGCACTCAAAAGCTGGGCGGTAACACGGGTATCCTCGGCGCAGATAATGTCGGCCTTTTGCAGCACGGCCAGTGCGCGCAACGTTATGTCGGCTAAATTGCCGATGGGTGTGGCGACAACGTATAATGTCTGTTTTTCGATGCTGTCGACGGCTTTTTGCAGGTGTTTTGTGTACATAGATTCAAGGCCGTCTGAAACGGCGTCTCTTTAAAAACAATGATTATATAACGGGTAAACTTTTCATGCGCTTAAACCACAAACAGGGGGCGGCGGCCGAAAATGCGGCGCTGGCATTCCTGCTGAACAAAGGCTGCTCGCTGCTGGTGCGGAACTGGCATTGCGCCTACGGCGAAATCGATTTAATCGTCAAAAACGGCGGTACGATTGTGTTTGTTGAAGTAAAATACCGCAAAAACCGAGGTTTCGGTGGTGCCGCATACAGCATCTCGCCGTCCAAATTATTGAAATTGCAACGAAGTGTAGAGTATTATCTGCAAAAGCACGGGTTAAACCATGCGCCCTGCCGCCTAGACGCGGTACTGATCGAGGGTGACGGCCCGCCCGAATGGATTCAAAATATTACAGGTTAACCTCATGACAACATTACAAGAACGCGTTTCCGCACATTTTGCCGAGAGCATCCGCGCTAAGCAGGAAGCCGAAAAAGTACTGGTCGAGCCGACCGCACAGGCCGCCGAGCTGATGCTGCAATGCCTGATGAACGACGGCAAAATCCTGGCCTGCGGCAACGGCGGTTCGGCTGCCGACGCGCAACACTTCGCCGCAGAAATGACCGGCCGTTTTGAAAAAGAACGCATGGAATTGGCCGCTGTCGCGCTGACGACGGACACTTCCGCCCTGACCGCCATCGGCAACGACTACGGTTTCGACCATGTATTCAGCAAACAAGTGCGCGCGCTCGGACGTGCCGGCGACGTATTGGTCGGCATCTCCACCTCCGGCAATTCCGCCAACGTCATTGAAGCCATCAAAGCGGCACACGAACGCGATATGCACGTCATCGCCATGACCGGCCGCGACGGCGGAAAAATCGCCGCCATGCTCAAAGATACCGACGTTTTGCTCAACGTCCCTTATCCGCGTACTGCCCGCATTCAGGAAAACCATATTTTGCTGATTCACGCCATGTGCGACTGCATCGACTCCGTCCTGCTTGAAGGCATGTAACCCTTTCTTTTCAGACGGCCCATCCCTTAAAGGCCGTCTGAACACCCAACCGTCCATACCCAAGGAAAAGGATATGAAGAATATCAAACGCTACGCCCTCCCCGTTCTGACTGCGACCCTTTTGAGCCTGAGTCTGAGCGGCTGCGTCGGCGCACTGATCGGCGGTGCTGCCGTCGGCACCAAATCCGCCGTCGACCGCCGCACCACCGGCGCGCAAACCGACGACAACGTTATGGCCTTGCGCGTCGAAACCACCGCACGCTCCTACCTGCGCCAAAACAACCAAGTCGAAGGCTACAAGCCCAAACTGAACGTTGTCGGCTACAACCGCCACCTGCTCCTGCTCGGCCAAGTGGCTACCGAAGGCGAAAAACAATTTGTTGAACGCATCGCCCGTTCCGAACAAGCCGCAGAAGGCGTGTACAACTACATCACCGTTGCCTCACAAGCGCGTTCGCTCGGCGATGTGACTAACGATACCTGGGGCACATCCAAAGTCCGCGCCACCCTGTTGGGCCTCAGCCCGGCCACCCAAGCACGCGTCAAAATCGTGACTTATGGCAACGTGACCTATGTGATGGGCATCCTCACGCCGGACGAACAAGCCCGCGTGACCCAAAAAGTCAGCACGACCGTCGGCGTACAAAAAGTCGTGACCCTCTATCAAAACTACGTTGCCAACTGATTCACAGGCAACCCGGGGCCGTCTGAATATTCAGACGGCCATTCCTCCAACGATTACCCGACCCATCATGTCAAAGAATAATAAAACCCCTTTCCAACTTAAGCCCAAACACCTAATCCGCGCTTTATTCCTTGTCAGCTTTATCGCCGTCGCAGCCCTTGTTGCCGGCATATTCAGCACCCTAAACTCCAGTAAAACCGACGTACCCGAAAAAAGCCCTGCCGAACAAACCGACACACGCATTGAAGTTTGGCGCCCCAACGGCACTATCGAACTTGAAACCGTCCAACCCGCCCAAGAAGGCGACGCAAAAACCGCCTCCGGAAACCCTGTCGTCCCACAGGACGAAAAAGGCGAAAAAGCGGAAGAAGGTGTAAAAAATGACCGCCCCACTACACACCGCGGCAAACGCACAGAAAACAAACGCGCTGAAGCCGACAAATCAGAAAACACACAATCCGACAACAGCAGCCCTGCCGCTCAAAACATACCTCAAGCAGACAGCCAGCCGGTAGCAAACAAAGCCGCAGACAGCAAACCTGCCGCACAAGCGGTAGAAAACAAACCGGCAAAAGCCAAAGTCCCCGAGTCCAAACCGACTCCGAAAGCCGAGCCTGAGGCCAAACCACAAACCAAACCGCGCAACAAAGACAATCTCGACAACCTGTTTTAAACAGACGGCACACCCGTCCCGTTCAGACGGCCTCCATGCCGTCTGAAACAAGAAGGAAACCTCATGGACAAAGTCATCATCAAAACCCCCGAAGAAATCGAAAAAATGCGCGAACTCGGCCGCTTGGTCGCCGAAGCCCTCGATTACATCGGCCAATTCGTCAAACCCGGCGTCACCACCAACGAAATCGACAAACTCGTTTACGACTACCACGTCAACGTTCAAGGCGGTTATCCGGCCCCCCTCAACTACGGCAACCCGCCCTACCCAAAATCCTGCTGCACCTCCGTCAACCACGTTATCTGCCACGGTATTCCCGACGACAAGCCGCTGAAAGAAGGCGATATCGTCAACATCGACCTGACCATTAAAAAAGATGGCTTCCACGGCGACTCCAGCCGTATGTTTACCGTCGGCAAAGTCTCCCCGATTGCCCAACGCCTGATCGACGTGACCCACGCCTCCATGATGGCAGGTATCGAAGCGGTCAAACCCGGCGCTACCCTCGGCGATGTCGGCTATGCCTGCCAACAGGTTGCCGAAAATGCCGGCTACTCCGTAGTACAGGAATTCTGCGGACACGGCATCGGCCGCGGTTTCCACGAAGCGCCGCAAGTGGTCCACTACGGCCGCAAAGGTGAGGGCCTCGTCCTCAAACCGGGCATGATTTTCACCATCGAGCCGATGATCAACCAAGGCAAACGCCATCTGCGCATCCTGAACGACGGTTGGACAGTGGTCACCAAAGACCGCTCCCTCTCCGCCCAATGGGAACACGAAGTTTTGGTTACCGAAACCGGCTACGAAATCCTCACCGTCAGCCCTGCCAGCGGTAAGCCTTAACCTTGAAAAAACCTTCAGGCCGTCTGAAAACATAGATTCAGACGGCCTAAAATTTATTCGCATTCTCAATCCAGAAAACCGAATAAAAACTCGAAATTAAGTTTTTACCCAGATTGAATTGTTTAATTATGTAAAAATTTGCTTATGCCATATCTAAGATAAACGCATAATTTAATGATTTATATAACAAAATTTTACTGAAATAATGAATTAAGAAATATTTACACAAATTATGGCAGACAGCAGAAAACTTCTTTCGAATATACTGTCTAATTATCTAGATCAGCCATTTGCAATACGCCCACATATCACCCCAAAAAACAATAGGGAAAAGGATGCCGGCATTCTTGCAGACCTTTTTTATGCCTAATGGCATACACTAAATACCACAATAAGGAAGATTCATGAAATCGTTCGAAAAAATTGAAAATATCCGCGATATCCGTAAAAAACTCGGCCTGAACCAAATGGACTTCTGGAGTCGCATTGGTGTGACTCAATCTGGTGGTTCCCGTTACGAGTCCGGCCGCAATATGCCTAAACCTGTACGCGAATTGCTGCGTTTGGTACACATCGAGCGCGTAGATTTGGCTAAAGTAAACCGTGACGACTTAGCCGTTGCTTCCCTGCTGAAAAACCGCGACCCTGAGTTGTACGCTTCTCTGAAAAAAGAAGCCAAAGCCGACAAAGGCAAATAATCAAGCCATTCAAAAGGCCGTCTGAAATTCGTTTTCAGACGGCCTTTTTACTTTCTACACTCTAAGGACATGTCGGCATACACGCCCTTTTTTATTTACGGCTGATACTGTTTGAAATAGTCCAACACCGTTTGCGGCAGCCATTGCAGATTCAGACGGCCTTGATCGCGGCTGACAAAGCCGACATGACCGCCGTATGCCGGTTGCAGCAGCGTAACAGCCGAGGACACGTCCCGCCCGGTCGGCAGGGCTTCCGGCGGCAGGAAAGGGTCGTTGACGGCATTGAGCAGCAGCAGCGGCGTATCCACGCCTTTCAGAAACGGTTTGCAGGAATTGCGGCGGTAGTAATCATGACGGTCGGCAAAACCGTGTAGCGGCGCGGTAAAGCGGTCGTCAAAATCGCCAAGCGTTTTGCAGTTTTGCTGGCTTAAGGCCGTCTGAAACCGGGGAATCGCTCGGGCTTTCGGCAACAGCGAGTTTAAAAAATAGCGCGTGTAAATCAGTCGCGTCATGCCCTGATCAAAACGCGTCCCTGCGGCCACGGCATCAACCGGCGCGGAAACAACGGCAGAAGCGCGCGGAACGGCATTGCTGCCCTGCTCGCCCAAATATTTGGCCAGGGCATTGCCCCCCAAAGAAACGCCGACAGCGTAGATGGTTGAATAGCGTTGTGCCAGCGTGTTGAGCATAAAGGCGATTTCAGGCGTATCGCCGAGGTGGTAGAACACGGGCGCGGTGTTTTCTATGCCGCCGCAACTGCGGAAATGGGCAACCACGCCGTTCCAACCGCGCTGCTGTACGGCTTTCATCAGCTCGACCGCGTAATGGCTCTCGCTGCTGCCTTCCAGTCCGTGGAACAAAACCACCAACGGCGCATCGGGGTCGGCGCTGTCGACAAAATCGTAGGCAACTTGGGTTTTGCCGGTGCTGTCGGGCAGAAGCTCGCGGCGGTAGTCGGGCGCCTTGCCTTGCAGCAGCTTGGCAAACAGGGTGTCGGCATGGCCATTTCTGAGCCAATAAGGCGTGTTGGGTGAACGTGTATTCATAATTCGTTTCTTCTATTTTTCAGACGGCCTGAAGATGAGCATATACACCAGAAAGGCAGTCAGCGTACCGTTTGTCCAGCCTGCCCAAACGTCGGTGGGATAATGCACGCCCAAATAAATGCGTGAAAACCCGGTCAGCAGGGCAAAGGAAATACCGCCTATCCAAGCGGCGCGGCGGTAGCGCGTGCGGCGGAAAAGCAATATCAACATGACGGCAATAGCGGCGGAAAACGTACTGTGGCCGCTGGGGAAGGAAAAATTGCTCTCTTCAATCAGGCGCGGCCAAAGCAGCGGACGTTCGCGGGCAAACCATACCTTCACAATCAGCATATTCAAAGTCGGCACCAATGCCGCCAACACGCAAAACAGTGCCTCGCGCTTCTTATCGGCAAAATACAGGGCTGCGGCGACTGCGCCGATCAGCGGCACGGCAATCGCGGTTTTGCCCAGATAGTGCAACACGGTGGCAATCGGATCAAACCATGTGCCCGCGTGGGCATGGACAGCGTGCATCAGCGGCGGTTCAAAAGCGAAGCCGCCATATTGTGCCAGCCAAATGCCGATGATGAGGGTCGGCGGCAAAAACAGCAAAGAGGCAAAAGTCAGTGCGCGTCTGGATTGGGCTGGGGATAAGTGCATTATTCCACCGTTTCTTTCAAAGTCGCGCCAATCGCCTGCAAACCCTGCAACGCATCTTCCCACGCAACATCCAGCAAGCGGCAGGCCTCGCCTTCCGCTTTGATGCCGAACTCGATATGCGGCGGAGTATAACGGCCGTCTGAATCGGTACGGCCCACTGTGGGCAGGCTGTACGAACGGATACCTGCGTAGGTACGCTCAAGATGTTCCATAATCGGCGTAATGCGCGATTCGGGTTGGTCGAACACATACACGCTGCGGCTGCCGCGTTCGGTTTGGTTGAAGCGGTCGGCATAATAAGTTTCCAATACCCATTCCGCCATCGGGTGCACCATCACGGGGAAACCGGGGAAGAAATAATGCTCGCGGATGGAAAATCCGGCGATGTTGTTAAACGGATTGGGCACCAATTCCGCGCCTTCGGGAAAATCCGCCATCTTCAGGCGTTGGGCGTGTTCCGGCGAATCCAACGGCTCGCTGCGTTTCTGGGTCACGCCTTCGATAAACTTGGCGGCTTCAGGATGGCGGACGACAGGCAAATCCAAAGCAGCCGCTGCGGCTTGGCGCGTGTGGTCGTCAGGCGTAGAACCAATACCGCCGGTCACGAAAGTCGGCAGGCCGTCTGAAAAACTGCGGCGCAGTTGTTTGACCAGCAAATCGGGTTCGTCAGGCAGATATTGCACCTGATTGAGCTTCAGCCCGTGCGATTCCAATAAAGATTTAAAAAAGGCGAAATGCTTGTCTTGACGGCTGCCGTGCAGGATTTCATCGCCGATGATGATGAGGTTGAACAAATGCTGTCGGTCTTTCATAATCTTTCCTTCTGCCTAAAGGCTATTCATGATTCCCCATGATTACTGTTCCAATATTGCTTATTAGGTGCAACGAATAGGAGAGGCTCATGTTTGTAATCGGCATTTTTGCGTTTTTCATGTTCATTATCAGCCTTTTTGTGTGTACGTTTGTGCTGATTGTTCAGTATTTGATTATTCGCCGTAAAATTCATCAAGACAAACGGGCAGTCAATTTTCGCGCCAAATATGCTACGCTTTCCACATTTTTTATACAATGGGTTGTTCTGAACGCATTCAGCCTCTTGCCTGCAAACCGTATGATTTTTTCACTGGCAGTCTTTACGGATATTTTACTTGGTTTTTTGTGGTTGTTTTTTGTTGCAACCAATGCAGATGAAATGTGGCGTTTGACCGGGCAAAAAGGCTACTTGTTGTGGCCTTTGGCAGCTGCTTCGGTTTGGGCAGTATGCTTCATTGCATTCAGCGTCAGATAGCACCATCAATAATTGCGGACAAATGCCGTCTGAAAACCTGAATGCTTTTTCAGACGGCATCAAAGTAGATTATCTTATCCATTTATAAGATAATGGTTTCAACTTTTCAAGTCTGGAGGAATCCCAATGAGCCAAAACCATACCATTTTACAAAATCTCCCCGTCGGTCAAAAAGTCGGCATCGCCTTCTCCGGCGGTCTTGATACCTCTGCCGCGCTGTTGTGGATGAAACTCAAAGGTGCGCTGCCTTATGCCTACACTGCCAACCTCGGTCAGCCCGACGAAGACGACTACAACGCCATTCCCAAAAAAGCGATGGAATACGGTGCGGAAAATGCCCGCCTAATCGACTGCCGCGCGCAGTTGGCACACGAAGGCATCGCCGCCATCCAATGCGGCGCGTTCCACGTTTCCACCGGCGGCATCGCCTACTTCAACACCACGCCTTTGGGCCGCGCCGTTACCGGCACCATGCTCGTTTCCGCCATGAAAGAAGACGATGTTAACATTTGGGGCGACGGCAGCACCTACAAAGGCAACGACATCGAGCGTTTCTACCGCTACGGCCTGTTGACCAATCCGGCGTTAAAAATCTACAAACCTTGGCTCGACCAACAATTTATCGACGAACTCGGCGGCCGTCACGAAATGAGCGAATTTCTGATTGCCAACGGCTTCAACTACAAAATGTCGGTTGAAAAAGCCTACTCTACCGACTCCAACATGCTGGGTGCCACCCACGAAGCCAAAGACTTGGAATTCCTCAACAGCGGCATCAAAATCGTTAAGCCCATCATGGGCGTTGCCTTCTGGGACGAAAACGTCGAAGTCAAACCCGAAGAAGTCAGCGTGCGCTTTGAAGAAGGCGTGCCGGTTGCATTAAACGGCAAAGAATACGCCGATCCTGTCGAACTCTTCCTCGAAGCCAACCGCATCGGCGGCCGTCACGGCTTGGGCATGAGCGACCAAATCGAAAACCGCATCATCGAAGCCAAATCGCGCGGCATCTACGAAGCCCCGGGCATGGCATTGTTCCACATCGCCTACGAGCGTTTGGTTACCGGCATCCACAACGAAGACACCATCGAACAATACCGCATCAACGGCCTGCGCCTCGGCCGCCTGCTCTACCAAGGCCGTTGGTTTGACAGCCAAGCCCTCATGTTGCGCGAAACCGCCCAACGCTGGGTTGCCAAAGCCATCACCGGCGAAGTTACCCTCGAACTGCGCCGCGGCAACGACTATTCGATTCTGAACACCGAATCGCCTAACCTGACCTACCAACCGGAACGCCTGAGCATGGAAAAAGTCGAAGACGCAGCGTTCACACCGCTCGACCGTATCGGCCAACTGACCATGCGCAACCTCGACATCACCGACACCCGCGCCAAACTGGGTATTTACTCGCAAAGCGGTTTGTTGGCATTGGGCGAAGGCTCCGTATTACCTCAGTTGAATAATAAGGAGTAAAATGAAAGAATATAAAGCCGTCATTTATCAAGAGAACCTGCTTTCCAGTTTGGTTTTTGGCAGCGCCAAAATCAATCCGGTCAAATTCAGCGATTTCCTCAACAGCCACGCTTCGCAAGGCTGGAAGGTCGTTACCATGGAAAAAGATCAGCGCCGCATGCTGCTGTTTTTCGTGCGTGAAGCCTACGTCGTCATTTTGGAAAAAGAACGTGTTTAAACTCGGCATCTATGCCTGTCTCGGATTGTTCGGAAGATTGGAGCCATGACAATCAACGATTTTTGGAACATCATTGATCAAGCACGTCCTGAATCTCGCAATATTGGAGAATTCAACCAAAACTTGAATCGGTTATTGGAATCTTTACCAGATGAGGATTTATTATATTTTGATTATTTCTTTAAGATGTACGAATGCACAATTATTGCCAGTCCCAATAGATTAATTTGGTCTGCGCTATCTTTGGTGTACGGTGGTAAGCATAAATACAATACTTATGGCTTCGCAGCTTGGCTGATTTTGCAAGGTAAAAGCCACTATCTTGCTGTTTTACACGATGCCGATCGGCTGGCTGATACTGAAGCTACTCAAAACTATTGCAGTGGTAACTTGAAGGGGCATGAGCATGAGTTTCCTGAACAACGTTACTTGGCAGGCAGAATATACAGCAAGAGAAACCGTATCGGTATTCGCGCATTCGAAAAAACTACCAAAGAATTCGCCCCAAAAGCCAACACAGAGTGGCAAAAAATCGAACAGCAAGAATTAAACTCTCCCACCTTTCAGTCCAATAGAAATTGGACACTGGAAGATCTTGCCGTGATACTACCCAATACCTATCAAAAATATATATGTGTATGAATGTACAATTAAATACATATCCGAAAAGAAAATGAAGGACGACGAATTTATCAACTGATACCGCTTTAAAAACACCCTATTTTGAAAACTTAACGCAACATCCTTGTTTAATAGACGAGGCCGTCTGAAATTTAAGTTTCAGACGGCCTTATTACCCTTCCCAAATTTATCAAATACCATGAAATTCTTTTCTCACTTTTATCTTGAAAATCATATGTATTTCAACGACTACTTGAAATACATCCTGATTTTCGCCGCCCTCGTCATCCTCCTGCTCGCCGTATCGCAATACCTGCGCCACCGCATGGACACCAAATACCGCGACCTGAGCATAATTGCGCTGCTGCTGCTCATCCTCATCTGCGGCACGCAATATCTTTCGTACAGCGAGCGTCAAAACTTTGCCGCCGATACTTCGCACATGGTTGGCTTTCTCAATGCCTTGATTGAAAACCAAAAAGTCGAAAAACAAGACATTATCGTCAACAGCACGCGCCTGTCCAACGGTATGATTATCGGCATCAAAAACCAATACTACGAAGTCCATTTCAATCAAGACTTCTCCGCCTACACGCTGACGCCCATCAATTTGGTCAACAACAATATCGAACTCATCGATAAAGAATAACAGGATACACACATGGAAGCATACTCCCTGCTCGCCCTCAAACTACTGATGGGTATTTTAGGTTTGATTTTGCAAATCAACCTCTTAGGTAAAGGCAACCTCGCGCCGACCTCCGCCATGGACCAAGTGCAAAACTATGTACTCGGCGGCATCATCGGTGGCGTGATTTACAGCGACAGCGTCGGCCTGTTGCAATTTTTCCTCGTGCTGATTTTGTGGACGCTGTTGGTCTTGAGTCTGAAATTCATCAAAAACCACAACCGCTGGGTCAAATCCATCATTGACGGCAAATCCGTCTGGGTTATCGTCAACGGCAAAATCCAAACCGATGAATGCATGAAAAACGGCATCAGCGCACACGACCTCATGTTCAAACTCCGCGCCGCCGGCATCTACGAAATCTCTTCCATCAAACGCGCCGTCATGGAGCAAAACGGCCAGCTCACCGTCATTCAGTACGGCGATGAAAGCCTGCGCTATCCACTGATTACAGACGGCCAAGTCGACCCCGACATCCTCGAAATCATTAAGCGTGATGAAGAATGGTTGCAACAGGAACTCGACCGCCTCCACCTTGAAGCCTCGCAAGTCTATATCGGCGAATACATAGACGGAAAATTGGTGGCACACCCTTATCCTTCTTGATTTGAAAATAGCAGGCCGTCTGAAACCTTGATTTCAGACGGCCTTTTTGTATTCAGCCCAAATACTGATTTTTTAATCGCGATATTCAAACCTTGCACCCAAAAATTGAGCCAGTGCGGAGACGTGGGAATGTCGAGGGTCTTTGATGGCGGTCAGCAACAAGATATTGCCGTGTTGTTTTTCCAAATCCAGCAGCCGCTTGATGGCGGCTTGCTCCGTATCGCCATGCAGCTCTTCATGATAACGGCTGACAAAACCGTCGAAATTTTGAGCCGGATTTTCGTGATACCAGCGGCGCAGGTTTGCACTGGGCGTAATGTCTTTCAGCCAGAGCGCAGTGGCAAAAACCTCTTTGCGGACGCCGCGCGGATAGAGGCGGTCGATAAAGACGGCGGTTTGTTTAGAATCGGGTTGATAGGCGTAAATGCGCTGTACGGTAAACATTTTTTCTCGTCTCCAATGGATTCAGGCCGTCTGAAAATTCAGACGGCCTGATGTTTTTTAGGGTTTAAAACAGTTTTTTGACTTCGGCTTCGATGTCGTCGGCACGCATAAAGGTTTCGCCGATCAGGAAAGTATGCACGCCGTGGCCGCGCATGAAATCGACGTCTTCTTTGTTGCGGATGCCGCTTTCGGTTACAACGGTTTTGCCGTTCAATTCAGGCAAGAGGTCGAGGGTTTGTTGCAGGGTCACTTCAAACGTACGCAGGTTGCGGTTGTTGACGCCCCACAACGGCGTGGTCATGTTGCGGCATTTTTCCAGCTCGGACGCATCGTGCAACTCCAACAAGACAGTCATGCCCAATTCGTGGGCAACGGCTTCAAAACGCTCAAGCTGCTCGGCTTCCAATGCGGCGGCAATCAGAAGAATCGCATCCGCACCCCACGCGCGCGCCTGATAAATTTGGTATTCGTCGATGATAAAGTCTTTACGCAAGACCGGCAGCGCCACGGCCGCACGCGCCTGTTTCAAATACTCGGGCGAGCCTTGGAAATAAGGTTCGTCCGTCAATACGGACAAGCAGGCCGCACCCGCTTTTTCATAGGCAACAGCAATTTCGGCAGGATGAAAATCAGGACGGATCAGGCCTTTGCTCGGGCTGGCTTTTTTGACTTCGGCAATAATGGCAGGCAGATTCTGCGCGTGTTTTTCACGGATCGAGCCGATAAAGCTGCGAACCGGCGCAGCAGCCTGCGCTTGGGTTTTGATGTCTTCCAAGGAAACGGCGGCTTTTTGGGCGGCCACTTCTTCTGCTTTGGTGGCAAGGATTTTGTTGAGAATATCGGTCATGGCGTTTTTCTATTGGGGCTGATTTTCGGATTTGAATCGTGCAACATGCTGACGAAGATTAGATTTCAGACGGCCTGAATGCCGCTATTTTAATGGTTTGAAAAAAGGCGGGCAAGAATGCCCGCCTTTGTGTCTGCTTCAATTTAGTGATGAATGCCCAAAACGGACGCGTTGTGGCTGATGATTTCGTCCGCCAAAGTCGGATTGTCGTTCAGCTTGATACCGTAGCCGGGCACCAATTCTTTCAGACGGCCTGACCATGCCTCGATATGGCCTGGGAAGCATTGGTTGATCAGCTTAATCATCAAAGGCACGGCGGTTGATGCGCCTGGAGACGCGCCCAGCAATGCGGCCAGCGAGCCGTCGGCATGGGCGACGATTTCGGTACCGAATTGGAGAACGCCGCCTTTTTTCGGGTCTTTTTTGATGATTTGTACGCGTTGACCGGCAGTAATCAGTTCCCAGTCGTCAGGGTTTGCTTCAGGATAGTATTCGAGCAGGGAGGAGAAGCGTTCTTCTTTGGTTTTGCGCAATTCGCCCAGCAGGTATTTGGTCAGCGGCATATTAGCCCAACCGGCGCGGAGCATAGGATAGAGGTTGTCCATTTGGATGGACATCGGCAGATCCATGAGCGAGCCTTGTTTGAGGAAGTTGGGGCGGAAGCCTGCATACGGGCCGAACATCAAATGGCGTTGGCCGTCCACATTGCGGGTATCCAAATGCGGAACGGACATAGGGGGCGCGCCGACGGAGGCTTGGCCGTACACTTTGGCGTTGTGTTGCGCGGCCGTTTCGGGATTGCTGTTGCGGAAGAAGAGGCCGGAAACCGGAAAGCCGCCGTAGCCTTTGCCTTCGGGGATACCGGATTTTTGCAGCAGGGTCAGTGCGCCGCCGCCTGCGCCGAGGAAGACGAAACGGGTGCGGAGTGTCAATGGGTCGTCATCGTCTTTGGTGCTGCTGGTTTTCAGCACCCATGCGCCGTCCGATTCGCGGTTGAGGTCGTCGACATGACGGTTGAATTTGATTTTTACGCCTTTGTCGCTCAAGTATTTGACCATCTGGCGGGTCAGGCTGCCGAAATCGACGTCTGTGCCTTCGGCGGAGTAGTTGGCGGCGATGGATTGGTTTTCATCACGGCCGTTGACAACCAGTGGCGCCCATTCGGCAATTTTGGCACGGTCGGTAGAAAACTCCATTTTTTCAAAGAGTTTTTGGTTTTTGAACACGTCGAAACGTTTTTGCAGATAACTGCAATGGTCGGCGTTCATCACCAGCGACATATGGGGAACGGAATTGATGAAAGTGCGGTCGGTCAGTTTGCCTTCTTCGACCAAAGTCGCCCAAAATTGGCGGCTGATATGGAATTGTTCGGCAATATTGAGGGCACGGGTCGGATCGATCGTGCCATCGGCAGTCAGGGGCGCATAGTTCAATTCACACAGCGCAGAGTGTCCCGTACCGGCATTGTTCCATGCATTTGATGATTCCAACGCTACATCTTCCAAGCGTTCGATCAGGGTGATTTCCCAAGATGGTTCGAGTTCTTTGAGCAATACGCCCAAAGTGGCGCTCATAATGCCGCCGCCTACTAATACGACATCGGTTGCTTCAGCCATGGTTTTACTCCTACTAAAGTCAGGCATGGTTTGCCTTGTGGTTATCTATCATTATAAACAACTGATTTCATAGGAATTATTTTGTATTTTTGTTGTGTGTGAAACTTTTGTTGCCTGCTGAGTTTCCGAGCGTAAATGGCGGAAGGCAGTTTCGGTTTGGGTTCCAGATTTCAGGTCTTTATAATATGTTATTGAGAATTTAGTAGATTTTACGGAGAAATGCAAAGATTTTCTGTTCGGTTCATATAAAAATAAGAGATTAGGCCATCTGAAAACGTTTTTTTAACCTTTATCCGCCAATGTTTTCCAAGAAAAAAGAATTTTTCATTTCTTTTTTAATTGACCGTTTTTGTCAGCAATTTCAGCGCTAACAAACGTGAATCAACCGCCAATCTGCTATCATTTCGACTTATCCCACAACAAGGCAAACCGCCATGTATCTGACACAAGAAAAGCCCTACCGCCCCCTATTGGTCGCACTGATGTTCCTCACCCTGCCGCTGGCGATGATATTGCACAATATCGTGCAAATCGCCTTTTCAGACGGCCAAGGGCTGCTGATAACGGTCAAAGATGGCGCGTGGGCATGGCAAAGCGGTTGGCAGGATTCCGTCGCATGGTTTGTCTGCGGCATGTTTGCCTTCCTCAACCTGCCGATTGCCGGCGGACTGACCAAGCTGGCGTATAAAAAAATGATGCGCCGGCATTCACGTTACGCCATTTTCCTTGCCGGTGTCGCAGCGTGTGCCTCGGCGGCGGCAGGTTTGATTTTTGAAGCCATCTTAGGCAATGCCGCATTGGCAGGTATGCGCGGACAAGGCGTGTTTTACTACACCCTCTCCGTATGGATCATCGCCATGCTGACCCTGCCCAAACAGCTCACGCGCGCGCCAGAGCAGCCCATCGTCTTTCACAAAATGAAACGTTGATTCAACAGGTACAAACATTTTCAGACGGCATGCTTTCCGTTACCATTACATCCAACGCGTTTTAACCAATAAGGAATAACAAATGAATCAGGCGCAACAGCTCCGCGACGGCATACAGGCACTGGGTTTGGACATCGACGAAGCCAAACAGGCCAAACTGCTAGACTATGCCGCCCTGCTGCAAAAGTGGAACAAAACCTACAACCTGACCGCCCTGCGCGATCCCGCCCAAACCGTCAGCCACCACCTGCTCGACAGCCTGACCCTCTTGCCCTATATCGAACACGCCCAAACCATGCTCGACGTTGGCTCCGGCGGCGGACAGCCCGGCATACCCACCGCCATCTGCCGCCCCGACCTCAACATCACCCTCCTCGATGCCAACACCAAAAAAACCGCCTTTTTACAACAAGCCGTCATCGAACTCGGCCTTAAAAACGTCCGCGTCATCAGCGGCCGCGTAGAAGCCGCCGCCGACTGCCGCGCCGATGTCATTACCAGCCGCGCCTTTGCCGAACTCGCCGACTTCGTCAATTGGACCGAGCACCTCCTCAAAGACGGCGGCTACTGGGCGGCCATGAAAGGCATATATCCACAAGAAGAAATCGACAAACTGCCCGAAAGCGTCGCCGTCGAAAAAGTCGAAGCATTGCACGTCCCCCAACTCAATGCCGAACGCCATATCGTCATCATCCGCAAAAAGGCCGTCTGAAAACAACCCAAGCATACCGAATAACGGTACAATCCAGCCATCCACACTTAACACGACAGCAAAGCACATGAGCGCACAAATCCTCGCCGTCGCCAACCAAAAAGGCGGAGTCGGCAAAACCACCACCACCGTCAACCTAGCCGCCTCCCTGGCCTCCAAAGGCCGCCGCGTCCTCGTCGTCGACCTCGACCCCCAAGGCAACGCCACCACAGGCAGCGGCATCAACAAAGCCACCATCGAAAACGGCGTTTACCAAGTCGTCCTCGGCGAAACCGACATCCCCAACGCCGTCGTCCGCAGCAAAGAAGGCGGCTACGACGTATTGGGCGCCAACCGCACACTGGCCGGCGCAGAAGTCGAACTCGTCCAAGAAATCGCACGCGAAATCCGCCTCAAAAACGCCCTGCAGCTCGTTGCCGACAACTACGACTACGTCCTCATCGACTGCCCCCCATCCCTGACCCTGCTCACCCTCAACGGCCTAGTCGCCGCCAACGGCGTCATCGTCCCCATGCTTTGCGAATACTACGCCCTCGAAGGCATTTCCGACTTAGTGGCCACCGTCCGCAAAATCCGCCAAGCCATCAACCCCGACCTCGACGTAACCGGCATCGTCCGCACCATGTACGACAGCCGCAGCCGCCTCGTCGTAGAAGTCAGCGAACAGCTCAAACAACACTTCGGCAACCTGCTCTTCGATACTGTCATCCCCCGCAACATCCGCCTCGCCGAAGCCCCCAGCCACGGCCTCCCCGCCCTCGCCTACGACGCCCACGCCAAAGGCACCCAGGCTTATCTCGACTTGGCCGATGAACTGATTGCACGGTTGGAAAAATAAACAGAAATATGAATATAAAAAGGCCGTCTGAAAGTTGGGAAATACTTTCAGACGGCCTTTGGTTTGATTGGGAAGAACATTTTAAAAAGACCGCGTGCGTGCGTACCGCACACACCCTACGCATAAATTTTAAACTCTTTGTAATTCACAGGTAGGGTGTGTGCCCGAAGGCACGCACGCGGTTGAATGGAGGCTACGGCTTGCTTTCAGACGGCCTTAAAATTCTATTAGGTATTCATAAGCGAATGCAAAAAAGTCGTCTGAACTCAATTATCAGACGACTTTTATCTCAAAAATGCAGTGGCCTTGTTAAATTAGATAAGAACCACATACATATTTCTACCACCATCTAAGCAAGTTTTACTTAAAAGAGTGATAATTGGTTTGGATAAGAGCGACAATGTTCGCATACACTTTCCCATCGACCAAGTCGATAACGAATATATGCACGCACATGCACTGCTCTAGGAAACTGACAAATCATGAATTTGTCTCCTAAATTGGTTGCCCGTCTCTTAACTAAAGTGTAGACAGACTTACAAGATAGGTCTAAAATTCACTTTTGAATATTGTAAATATAGGCCGTTCCTTGTAAGTCGTAACCAGTGGACAGGAGAACTGCTTTAATATTGTGTTGGTAGCACAATATCCCTACTTCTGAACGATTTGGAATGTTGGTAGCATTTCAAATCGTTTTTTTATCTTAGAACAATTCTAATTGTTTTGGTTGAATGTCTACTTCAAACAACTTCAACATAATTTTAGCAAAGTAATCTGCTTGTTCTTCCGCATCATCCAATCGAGTTACAATGTACCCTTCTGATTTCCAATAAACTGGCTGATGGTTTAGAACAACATGGCCAATCTCATGAAATAACACCTCCAAATCTTCACTTTTTCTTTTTCTTGTTCCATCAAAAACTCGCTCAGGTATTGTAATTTCTCTTTTACAAGGAACACTTTCCCCTTTTTTCAATTTACTATGAATCTTATCCCACGTTGCGTTATTTTCAATATGGATAGAGATATCAAGTTCTTTTGTAATGGCACAAATATCAAAAATGCTTTCAATATTTTTAAGGGATATACCGTGCTGACTAAGTCGAAGGAAGAGCATAACCGCTTTCTTTCTAATTTCTTCCTCAGTTCGTTTTTTCACGACGTATCCCCGTGGTGTATAGGAATTTTCTTCTGATAAACTCATACATTTCCTTCCAATATTTTTTTAATTGCATCGATTTGTTCTTGTGTTAAATCACTTTTTGCAAAAGTAACCATCGTTTCCTGCTTATTTATATCCAATCCCTCCAAACTCATGATCCCATTAGATAATATGGCACTACTTTCAAGCTTATCTAAATCAGCACCGTTTGCTCCTTTGTTGATTAGGTATTCTTTAATAGTGGGAATTAAATCCATTGGAATTTTCTTTGTCCCTGTTTCAATCGCACTTAAGAAAGATACGGTTTTACTAATACCTTTTGCCATGCTAGAAAGGGTCTCACCTGTATCAATCCTCGCTTTCCTAATAATTTTTCCAAATTCGGTTACCATAAATATCATCTCCTGTTAGTAAAACTAGCTGTTCGAAATATTTATACCTAATATCTTCTGAACATAGAACTAGATTTCATTTTGTAAATTATACTGAATAAAATAAAAAAATCAACTCAAGAGGTGAAATTATTTCTTATATAATCACATATTATTGATTTTTATATTTATTTTCCCATTCCTTCAACAACCTCTTCACCGACACCGGATACGGTGTCTTCAACTCTTGCGCAAACAGCGATACCCTCAATTCTTCAATCATCCATTTAAACCCAGCAAGGCCGTCTGAAATGGGGAGGCCTTGTTTCACCAGGCTGTCGGTTTTTTCCTGCCACATTTGTTCCAGCTCTTGAATATCGGCTTCGCGGGCGGCGTCTCGTGATGGGTTGCTACTGTATTTTTCGAGACGCAGGGTCATGGCTTTGAGGTAGATGGGCAGGCGCGGCCATTGTGCCCACGGAGTGCGAGTGGCGAAGCCGGGGGCAAGCAGGGTTTGCAGGCGTAGTCTTAGAAGGTGGGTCAATGGATGTTTGCCAAGTTTGCCGTTCAGTTCGGCGTAGGCGGCTGCGGTTTCCTGCAAGTAACGGCTGAGGGCTTCTTTGACGGCAGGCAGGCGGCTGCGGGCGCGTTTGATTTGTTCTTTGAAGGCTTTTTCGTTGCGCGGCAGCTCGTCTTCGCCGATAAAGGCTCGGTCGCAGACGGCTTGGGTGAGGTCGTCGCGCAGGGTGTCGGCGTTGATGTGTTTGAGCAGCATGGCGGCTTGGGTGAAGCCTTGGATGCCTTTGTTCAAATCTTTTACCTGCTCTTTTAATTGCAGCTTCATCAATTCGATTACGCCTTGACGGTGTGCCTGTTCGGCGGCTTCGTTAGTGTCAAACAGGCGCAGGGCGATGCGGCCGTCTTTTTCTTTTTGCAGGCCGAGGTAGCCGGTGAGCTGCTGTTTGCCGCGTGCGAATTTGATAGATTCGGGTAGGGTGCCGATGTCCCATGCGGTCACGTTGTCACGCTCGAATTCTTGGGTGTTGTCGCGGAAGGTAACGGCGGCGGCTTGGCCGAGCTGTTGTTGCAATTCGTGCAGTTTGCGGCCGCCGGCAAGCTCTTGTCCTCCGTCGTCGATAATGCGCAGATTCAGATAGCAGTGTTCGGGCAATTCTTGCGCCGCCCATGCGTCTTGGTCGATTTGCTCGAGAATCCGCATATCGCCGGCGCTTTTGGCAATAAAGTGCGCCAACTGGGGAATGATGGCTGCTTGGCGGTCGGGATTGCTTTCGAGAAATTTGGTGATGAAATCGGGTACGGGCACGCAAATGCGGCGGATTTGTTTGGGCAATGCTTTAATCAGCAGCTGGATTTTTTCGCGCAACATACCGGGCACCAGCCATTCGAGCGACGGCGCGTGCAGGCGGTTGAGGACGGTCAGCGGCACGGTCATGGTCACGCCGTCGAGAGGATGGTGCGGCTCGAAGCGGTAGGAAAGTTTGAACTTGCCGTCTGCGGTTTGCCAGAATTTGGGGAACTGCTCTTCGGTAATGTGCGCGGCGGCGTGTTGCATCAGATCGTCGCGGCTGAGGAACAGCAGGCGCGGATTGTCGCGTTCGGCGGTTTTGAGCCAGGCTTCAAAGGTGCGGATATCGGCAAGGGGCAAAGGTTTCAGACGGCCTTTGCCTTTTGCGGCATGCTGATTGGTCTTGTTGTCTGATCCGTTTTGTTCGGCATTTTTATCTGACAGGTTTTGTCCGCCCTCTTCACTTCCCCAAATGCCGCCTTTCGCGTCTTTCCACACCAGCTCGGGCAGGCGTTCGTTATAAAACGCAAACAGGGCTTCGTCGTCGACCAATACGTCTTGTTTGCGCGATTTGTGTTCGAGTTCGGTAATTTCTTTAATCAGCTTTTTATTGTGGGCAAAAAAGGCCGTCTGAAGATTGCTTTCCTGCGCCACCAATGCGCCGCGGATAAAGATTTCGCGCGCTTCTTTGGGCGCAACTTTGCCGTAAGACACGGGGCGGCGCGGCAATACGGTCAGGCCGTAAAGCGTCACGCGTTCACTGGCGATGACTTCGCCGCGTTTTTGCTCCCAGTGCGGCTCGAAATAATGATAGCGGACGAGGTGCGGCGCTTCCTGCTCTATCCATTCGGGCTGGATAACGGCGACGTCGCGCGCGTAAAGGCGCGTGGTTTCAACCAATTCTGCCGCCATCACCCATTTAGGTTTGGCTTTGAACAAGGCTGAGGCGGGGAAAAGGTGGAAGCGGCTGCCGCGCGCGCCGGTATAGTCGTTGCCGTCAGGCGATTTCATGCCGACGTTGGCGATAAGGCCGGTCAGCAGGGCACGGTGGATTTGTTCGTAGCCGGCTTCTTTGGCGGCGCGGATTTGGGCGCGGTGTTGTTTCTTATCCAGTTGTTTTTGTTTGAGCTTGGCCGCCAAATCTTGGTCGCCTTGGCTTTCAGACGGCCTTAATTGTTCTTGGGTAGGAGGTTGTCGAAACGCGGCTTCTTTGGTGGCCAAACCCATTTCAATCGCGGTTTGGGCAAGCTGGTGGTGCAGCTCGCGCCATTCGCGCATACGCAGGTGCGACAGAAAATATTGGCGGCACCACTGCACCAGCTGCTTGTTAGACAAACCTTTGTCGCGCTCGCGCTGGAAACTGTCCCAAATATTCAGATAGGCAAGAAAGTCGGATTGCTTGTCGGTAAAACGCTCGTGCGCCTTGGCGGCGGCATCGCGCGCTTCCAACGGCCGCTCGCGCGGGTCTTGAATCGACAGCGCGGACGCAATCACCAATATTTCCGCCATGCAGTCGTGTTTCTTCGCCGCCAGCAAAATGCGCGCAATTTTCGGGTCGATGGGCAGGCGCGCCATTTGTTCGCCGAGCTTGGTCAGGCGGTAGCGCGTGTTGGCACCGATATGGCCCGAACTGTTTTGCAGGCCGTCTGAAACATTGGCTGGGTTGGATCGGGCATCCATGCCTGATCCGCGTACTTGGTTTTTCATATTTTGCATAGTCTTGTCGGTCGGGTATCTTCCCCGACATCATCTAAATTTGTCTTTATTGGTTTTCACGCCGCTTATTGCGGATAAACATATTCCGCCTTGCCGTCGCGAATGTTCAAGCTGCCTGCATCACCTGTAATCAGATTGCCCGTTACCGAGCCTTCGCGACAACCTGAAACCGGCATATCGTAGCCCAGCGTGTGAATCAGGAACGTTGAAAGCTGCTGATGGAAGGCAATCTCGCAAGGCGCAAAAGCTTGGTTGGCAGCCTGTTGCACGGCCTTATCCGGGCTGTACAACACCAGCGGCACGAGATAGCTGTCGGGCTGCACCGTGCCTTGATTGTAGGTATCTTGGCGCACATACTGGCCATGATCGGAGGTATAGGCAAACAGCCAGTTGCCGTCAGGCTGCTTTTGCAGCTGCTCGAATACGGTTTGAATCATTTGGTCGGTTTTGTGGATGGTGTTGTCGTACTTATCCACAATATTGGCTTCGCCGAAAACTTTATCTTGAGGCTGCAACAATGCGCCGTATGGGACGTGCGAACCGCGTTGGTGCAACACAATAAAATGCTTGCCCTGCTGCAAATTGATTTTGTCAAACAGCGGCAGCAGTTTCTCATCGGGCATATTGTCGCCGTTGCCGTAGCCAAGCTGCGTCGGCTGAATCAGATGGTCTATCCATTTCTTACCGATTAAGTTCAAAATTGCCATCTCGTTTTCCGCCTGCGCGCTATAAAAATACGTTTCATAGCCCTGCTCTTTAGCGAGGCGGAACATATTGGTATCGCCGCTGCTGATTTGCTCATAGCCGTTGGCATGCGGTATCGCATTGAAAAAGCTGGGCAGGGACATAGCCGTCATCAAAGCGGCGGAATAGCTTTGTTTCACAATCGGCTTAAAGTCGGCTTGCGAAAGTTGGGTTAAAAACGGCGAAGTTTCGCGGCCGTAGCCAAACAATTTCAAATGCGCCGCGCTTTCACTCTCGCCCATAATCAGGATGATATTTTGAATACTGCCTTGTCCGGTTTTGCTTGGCGCTGGCTGTTTGAACACAGGGATTTTGCTTAAATCAAACAACTGATACGGCAATACGCGCCCGACAAAATAGCCGAAGCTGAAATAATTGGCTTTGATGCGGCTGTATGTTGGTTTGGGCGAAATACCGTGTTCCTGCGTCGTACTGAATGAACGTCCAAAAATCAATAACATCGCCGCAATAAACAATATATCGGCGGCAAAATGCGTCTTACGGCGGAACTTGGCAAGGCTGCAAAACAACACGACCTCCAACACGCCCCACAACGCAGGCAGCCACAACTTATCCAACATCGACGCGCCCGCGCTGCCGACTTCGGTAACCTCTTTCAGCATCAACCAATAATTAATGCCTGTCATCCAACTTTGATAAACCGCATAATGCACATTGTTGGCAATGATGCTGAGCGCAAAAAACAACGCAATCAGCAATCGTGAAGCCTTATAACGCGCAAACAGATACAGCGCAGCAATTACAAATGTCAGTGCAAACGTTTCTGCAATTTTCGCAGCCGGCAGGGTTTCAATCCCGAATACAAAACGATAGGCAATTTCGCTGGCAGTCAGTAAAGACGAATACAGAACAAGCGTGAAGAAAGATTTTTGCATCATTAATATTTCACAATAAAAAATTTACCGATTGAGTTTTAAAACCCAATATTCCCTTTTCGATAGTTTTTAGTTTCTCAATGATTTAGGCCGTCTGAAAATGAAACATGGCCTGCCATTTGATTAAGAAAGATTTTATTTTCAGACGGACTCCACCGCACCCAACTCCAGCAACACCTGAAAACCGTCATTGATATACCGCGAATCGGGCATTTCTAAAAATGGGAATGCCGCTACGTCGCCCAGGTTCAGTGATGCCATGCGCAGGATGACGGCGGCGAGGTTGCTGCGGACGATTTCTGGGTCGGTGAATTCGGGGCGGCTGTTGAAATCTTCTTCTGAAAACAGTCGGATACACACGCCTGCGGAGACGCGGCCGCAGCGGCCGGAGCGTTGGCGCGCGGCGGCTTGGGAGATTTTTTCGACATGAAGCTGCTCCACTTTTGCCCGCGCGGAATAGCGTTTGACACGCGCGAGGCCGGTGTCGATGACGTATTTGATGCCCGGCACGGTGAGCGAGGTTTCGGCGACGTTGGTCGCCAGCACGATGCGGCGTTTTGCGCCTGAAGGGTGGAAGATTTTATGCTGCTCGGCGTGCGACAGGCGTGCGAACAGGGGCAGGATTTCGTCGTTGCGGCGCAGCGTGGATTTGCGCAGGGCTTCGGCGGCTTCGCGGATTTCGCGTTCGCCCGGCAGGAACACCAAAATATCGCCTTCACCGTAGCGCGCCAATTCATCGGCGGCGTCGACAATCGCGTCGGTCAGCTCCACTTCTGCATCGTCTTCGTCTTTGCTGGTAAGCGGTCGGTAGAGGATTTCGACGGGATAGGTGCGCCCGCTCACTTCCAGCACGGGCGCGCCGTTGAAGTGTTGGGAGAAGCGTTCTGCGTCTATGGTTGCCGAGGTGATGATGACTTTCAAATCGGGGCGGCGCGGTAGTAGCTGTTTCAGGTAGCCCAAGAGGAAGTCGATGTTCAGGCTGCGTTCGTGCGCTTCGTCGATGATAATCGTGTCGTAGGTGGCAAGATAACGGTCAGTCTGGGTTTCCGCCAGCAGGATGCCGTCGGTCATCAGCTTGACGCAGGCATCGCGCGAGGTGTGGTCGGTAAAGCGCACTTTATAGCCGACCGCGCTGCCGATTTCGGATTTCAGCTCTTCGGCAATCCGCTCTGCTACGGAACGCACGGCCAAACGGCGCGGCTGGGTATGCCCGATCAATCCTGCCGCCCCACGTCCGAGTTCCAAACAAATCTTGGGCAGCTGCGTGGTTTTGCCCGAACCGGTTTCGCCGCAAATAATCGTTACCTGATTCTCGGCAATGGCTTTTTTGATTTCGTCGAGTTTTTCGTGAACAGGCAGCGTGTTGTCAAATTCGGGCTTGGGCAGTTTGGACAGGCGTTGTAGATAGAGGTCGTGCGATTTTTTGTATTTTTCCTTAACCTTGGCCAAGCCGCCGTATTTATTGGGGTTTTTAAAGGCAGATCGCAGAAAATGGCGGTCTTTGGAGAGGGTTTGGGCGAAATCGGGTTGCGGCATGATGGTGCAATAAATTAAATAATGTGAAAAGAATGGAATTATAGCAAAAGGCCGTCTGAAACTTGCTTGCTTTCAAGTTTCAGACGGCCTTTGTATGGATAAACCGTTTTAGTCGGCGGCATGCCAAGGTTTTTGCATACCGGCGTGGAAACTCGGTTTTTCTCCGCCCCACAAGGTGTCGATGTCGTAGAAGTCGCGCACGGCAGGGAGCATGATGTGGACAATGAGGTCGCCTGCGTCAACGAGCGTCCATTCGCCGCTGTCGCCTTCGGTGCTGAGGATTTCGAAACCGGCTTCTTTCAAATCGACGGCAACGTTGTTCGCCAGTGCTTTGACTTGGCGTGTGCTGTCGCCGCTGGCAATAATCATGCGGGCGAACAGGGAGGTTTTGTCTTGGGTTTCCAAAACAGAGATGTCTTTGGCTTTGATGTCTTCGAGGGCGTTTACGGCCACTTCGACCATTTTTTGCAGGTCTTGCAATTCTTGTTCGTTCATTATTTTCCTAGTTGAAATGTTTTCAGACGGCATTATAGCTTATCTGCCTGAATAAACGCTATTTTTCATAGAGTTTGTGTTGGCGGATGTATTGGGCGACAGGTTGCGGCAGGCCGTCTGAATGGTGGGTTTTAGCGAGATCGGCACGGATTTGGGTGGAGCTGGTGTTGTGCAGCGGCGCGTTGAGGATGCGGACGCTGCCGTTTTGCAGGGCTTCGCCGAGCCATGCGTGCAATTCGCGCGGGGTTTTGTTGAGGTTGTCGCCTTGGCGCATGGCGATGGCGATATGGGTCTGGCGCACAAGGGTTTGCCATTTTTTCCATGTGTGCAGCTGCATCAGGCTGTCGCTGCCCATCAGCCACCACAGTTGCGCGCCGGGAAACTGCTGGCGGAAGATTTGGACGGTGTCAAACGTATAAGTCGCGCCGTCGCGGACGATGTCGCAGTCGCTGGCGGCGAATTTCGGCTCGTCGGCGATGGCAAGTTCGACCATATTGAGGCGCTCTTGTGCCGGCGTGCGCGTGCTGTCTTTGTGGTATGGGTCGCCTGCCGGCAGGAAGACGACAAGGTCCAAACCGATTTCGTCAGCGAAGGCGCGGGCGATGTGAAGGTGGCCGTTGTGGATGGGGTCAAACGTGCCGCCGAATAATCCGATATTTTTCATTTCGTGGTGGTGTCTGCGTTAGATGTTGGGCCGTCTGAAACAGGCAGGCTGCCGTCAACAATCAGGTTGAGCTTGCCTGTGGTCGGGTGGATGACCAGGCCGTGGATGGCGATGTTGTCGGGCATCAGCGGATGTTTGCGGATCAGCTCGACGGTATGGCGCACGCTGTCTTCGACGTTGTCAAAACCGGTCAGCCAGCCGTCCAAATCAATACCGGCATTGCGCAGGGTTTCGATGCGGTCGTCGGGGATATTGCTGTCATGTACGCGTTGGAGGAACTCTTCGGCGTGTAGTCCGCGCATACCGCAGTCGTGGTGGGCAATGACCATGATTTCTTTGACTTTGAGTTCAAATACGGCAACCAACAAACTGCGCATCACCGAACCCCAAGGGTGGGTCACCAGCGCACCGGCGTTTTTGATGAGCTTGGCGTCACCATTTTTCAATCCTAAAGCATTGGGCAGCAATTCGATAATGCGTGCGTCCATGCAGGAAAGAATGGCCAGCTCGCGGCCGGGGTATTTGTTGGTGAAATATTTTTCGTACTCTCCCGATTCAACGAAACGTTGGTTGTAGGAAAGGATATCGGTCAATTCACTCATGATGATGTGCTCGTTTCGGATGATTTACTCTATTATAGCGGTTTTCAGGGGGTATGGTTGTTTTGCAAATTCGCCGTAAACGGCTAAAATCGACGTATCTTTAGTTCTTTTGGAGGATGCGCCATGTCTCAGTCTTTCCGTTTTGAACAAGTATTCACACCCGATATCCACGACGCATTGTGGGATTGGGCGCAAACAAGCTATGGCGCATCCGACGATTGGTGCATTCTGTATCTCAACAGCCTGCCTTTAGGCCATCTGAACCCATCATGGCGCGAACGCCTCGGGCAAGATTGGACAGGCAGGCAGTCAACCCTTTCAGACGGCCTGAATTTGGAAACCGACAGCTGGGCAGAAATGGGCGACAGTTTGCAAACGCTGGCGCAACAATGGCGCGAGTGCGGTTGGCTCAAAGGTTGGCGCGGTGAAAAGTTTGACATCTGCGACCAGTCGGGCAAGCCTTTATGCGCACTAGAACGCGCCGCCTTCCGTCCGTTCGGCCTGATGAGTCAGGCTGTGCATTTGAACGGATTGGTCGAAACAGAAAACGGTTTGCGCTTTTGGATAGGCCGCCGTAGTCCGCACAAAGCCGTTGATCCAAACAAACTCGACAACCTGACCGGAGGCGGCATCAGCAGCGGCGAGAGGCCGTCTGAAGCTGTCTGTCGCGAAGGTGAAGAAGAAGCAGGCATTCCCGCTTCCTTAACCCCCCATATCCGACCGACTGCCCAAATATATAGTTTGCGCCCCGTTAACCGCGGTGTCCACAACGAAATCCTGTATATCTTCGACATCGTCCTGCCCGAAGGCTTCCAACCTGCCAACCAAGACGGCGAAGTCGCCGGTTTTGAACTGATGGACATCCCCACCCTGATCGATGCCATGTTGGGCGGACACATGATGCACGATGCCCAGTTGGTCACGATCGAAGCCTGCCGTCGATACGGCTTAATCGACCCCAAACATCCGCTGTCCGCATGGCTCGACAGCATCCGTTGCCGACCCCATTTTTAAAGGCCGTCTGAAACCATGTTGCAACTCAAAAACATCAACAAACGCTTCGGCAGCAAAACCGTTGCCCAAAACATCAACCTAAACGTCGACGCAGGCGAAATCCTCGCCGTACTCGGCCGCTCCGGCTGCGGCAAATCCACCCTGCTCAAAACCATCGTCGGCCTGGTGCGTCCCGACAGCGGCGAAGTCTGGCTCAACGGCGACAACATCACCGACATGCCGTCTGAAAAGCGCAATATCTCGCTGATGTTTCAAGACTACGCCCTTTTGCCGCATTTAACCGCCCTCGACAACGTCGGTTTCGGCCTCAAAATGCGCCGTCTGCCCAAAGCCGAAATCGAAGAACAATCCATGCAGGCCTTGCGCGACATCGGTTTGGAACACGAAGCGCAACGCAAACCCGAAAGCCTCTCCGGCGGCGAACAGCAACGCCTCGCCCTCGCGCGCGCCCTAATCACGCGTCCGTCGCTGTTGCTCTTGGACGAAGCCTTCTCCAGCCTCGACACCCACCTGCGCCACCACCTGCGCACCCTGACCGCCGAACGCATCCGCAGTCAAAACATCCCCGCCATCCTCGTGACCCACTCCGCCGAGGAAGCCTGCACCATGGCCGACACCATCGCCATCATGCACGAAGGCCGCATCCTCCAACACGGCACGCCGGAAACCCTTATCCGCCGCCCCGTCAACGCCCAAGCCGCCCTGCTGCTCGGTTTGGCCAACACCGGCGACACACGCTACATTCCCCAACACGCCATCCGATTCGACCCGGACGGCACAGCCGTCCGCATCAGCGAAGCCGTCCCCCTCGCCGAAGGCATACGCCTCACCCTCGCTCATCCGCAATACGGCGATTTGATTTGGTACCCCCACGCCGACCACGATATGGACAAACCGCAAACCGGACAGGAAATCCGCATCTGCGTGGATGAAAGTCAGATTGTTTGGTTTGATTGAATTTGATGGATTAAAAAAGAAAAATGCCGTCTGAAATTTAAGTTTCAGACGGCCTTTGTTATCTAGCCATCAATCAGACAAATATGTCCGACCCACAATCGCTGTTTACTTCACTTTCGTGCACACCTCACGGGAAGTTCCATCCTCAGACACCAATTTGCCTGTTTTATCCATTTGATAAACCTCGTCTTTACCGGGCTTGTCCATCTGCGCAACCAATCCGGTGTATATCATGCTTTCCAAGAATTGGCCGTCTTCTGATTCTTCCAACCATGCCAATGTTTCAGGGCTATGGAGTCGTGAAACTTCACTGTACTTGATTTGGCTTTGAGTTAAGGCATTGTTCTCAAAACGCCATTTACCCCCACCGACAACATGGTATGCCAAGACATTGCTGTCATCGTCCACTTTGAGCTTAGCGTCGCCACGGAAACTGCCGTCCTGAAGATATTCGACTTTTGTATCACTGTGAATATTTTCATCAGAGCCAACGCAATGCCATGTACCGACAATCGGAGAAGCCAGAGCAGTTGTTGCGGATAAAAGTACCGGCAGAATAAAGAGTTTCATCTATTTCCTTTCTTAAAAGAGGCCGTCTGAAAAGTTGCAACGACATTGAAGCTGCATTTTCAGACGGCCTTTGCGAGTATTTTACTGCAGGCGGACGTTCAAGAAATATAAATCACGAGACCGGCAATCAGCACCAGCTGGACACCCAACTTCATCAGTGCGGTACGACTGACGAAGTAGATAAACCAAGTGCCGGTCAAAATCAACAGTAGAATAATCAACCACGGCCGCCATTTGTTGAGGTGGACGGCTTCGGTAAAGCAGGTATAAATATGAAGTACGACGATGGCGACGATGAACAATATAGGCACGATGAAGTCCATCATTTGATTTCCTTTTAATGAGGCCGTCTGAAAACCCTGGTTTCAGGTTTTCAGACGGCCTTGTTTAAATCAAAATCAGTCTTTCAACTTCGCCAACTGAGTTTGAACTTTCCCCATTTTGTCTTCCAATTCCGCCAAATCGGCTTTGTCTTTTTCCACCAGATGCGCGGGGGCTTTTTCGGTGTAGCCGGGTTTGGAGAGTTTGGCGTTGAGTTTGTCCAAGGCTTTTTGCAGCTTCTCGGCTTCTTTGCTCAAACGGGCGGTTTCGGCGGCTTTATCGATTTCGACTTTCAGCATCAGGCGCGCACCGTTGCAGACAGCGACAGGTGCATCTTCTGCTTCGGGCAGGCTGTCCACCAGCTTGGCTTCGGTCAGTCGGGTCAGCGACGGCAGGTATTTGAGCAGGCCTTCGAGTTCTGCACTTCCTTCGACAAAGAGCGGTGCTTTGACGTTTGGCGCGATACCCATTTCGCCGCGCAGTTTGCGCACTTCTTCCACCAAGTCTTTCAATGCGGTCATTTTGTCGAAGGCCGTCTGAACAATTTGCTCTTGATCGGCTTGCGGATAGGCGGCCAACATGATGCTGTCGGCAGTTTTGGCATTCGCCAGAGGCGCAACGACCTGCCACAGCTCTTCGGTAATGAACGGCATGATTGGGTGCAGCAGGCGCAGGATGGTTTCGAGTACGCGCACGAGGGTGCGGCGTGTGGTGCGCTGGGTTGTCGGGCAGCCGGTTTGGATTTGCACTTTTGCCAGCTCGATGTACCAGTCGCAATATTCGTTCCACACAAATTCGTACAGCGTTTGCGCGGCAAGGTCGAAGCGGTAGGTTTCAAAGGCTTCGGCAACAGCGGCTTCGGCTTGTTGCAGTTTGCCGATAATCCATTGGTCGGCAAAGGTAAACGCCAACGGCTGCATTTCGTCTTGACCGCAGTCTTTGTCTTCGGTGTTCATCAACACGAAGTTGGTGGCGTTCCACAATTTATTGCAGAAGTTGCGGTAGCCTTCGGCGCGTTTGAAGTCGAAGTTGACGCTGCGGCCGAGGCTGGCGTAGCTCGCCATGGTGAAGCGCAATGCGTCCGCGCCCATGCTCGGAATGCCTTCGGGGAAGAGTTTTTTGGTTGCTTCTTCCACTTTCGGCGCGGTTTCGGGTTTGCGCAGGCCGGTGGTACGTTTCACCAGCAGTTTTTCCAAGTCGATACCGTCGATCAAATCCACAGGGTCGATGACGTTGCCTTCGGATTTGGACATTTTTTTGCCTTCGTGGTCGCGTACGATGCCGTGGATATACACGTCTTTAAACGGTACTTTGCCGGTAAAGTGGGTGGTCATCATAATCATGCGCGCCACCCAGAAGAAGATGATTTCGTAGCCTGTTACCAAGACGTTGGACGGCAGGAAGGCTTTGAGTTCGTCGGTTTCAGACGGCCAGCCCAATGTGGAGAATGGCACGAGCGCGGAGGAGAACCATGTATCCAATACGTCTTCTTCGCGGGTCAAACCGGTTTTTCCGGCTTGTTTTTCGGCTTCTTCCTGACTGCGGGCGACGTACACATTGCCTTCGTTGTCGTACCATGCAGGGATTTGATGACCCCACCACAGTTGGCGCGAGATACACCAGTCTTGGATGTTGTTCATCCATTGGTTGTAGGTGTTGACCCAGTTTTCAGGGATAAAGCGTACTGCGCCGCTGTCGACAGCTTTTTTGGCTTTGTCGGCGAGGCTCAAGCCTTTGAACTCGCTGTCAGGCTCGCCGCCGTTTGGCGTGGCGGACATGGCGACAAACCATTGGCTGGTCAGCATCGGTTCAATCACTGAGCCGGTGCGGTCGCCTTTCGGCGTCATCAGCGTGTGCGGTTTGATTTCGACCAAGAAACCTTGTTCCTGCAAATCGGCAACCATTTGTTTGCGCGCGGCAAAGCGGTCTAAACCTGCGTATTTTTCAGGCAGGGCAAAGCCTTGTTGCGCTTCGCCTTTGAAGTTAAACACTTCGGCGTTTGCCAGCACTTTGGCTTCCAAGTCGAACACATTAATCAGACGCGTGTCGTGGCGTTTGCCGACTTCGTAGTCGTTGAAGTCGTGCGCAGGCGTGATTTTCACGCAGCCTGTGCCGAAGTCTTTTTCAACGTATTCGTCGGCAATCACGGGGATGGTGCGGCCAGTCAGCGGCAGGATTAATTCCTTACCGATCAAATGGGTGTAACGTTCGTCTTCGGGATTGACGGCAACGGCCACGTCGCCCAGCAGCGTTTCAGGACGGGTGGTCGCCACAATAACGGCTTCGGCAGGATTGTCGGCCAGCGGATAGCGGATGTGCCACATAGAGCCTTGTTCTTCCACGCTTTCCACTTCCAAATCAGACACTGCCGTGCCAAGCACGGGATCCCAGTTCACCAACCGTTTGCCGCGGTAAATCAAGCCTTGCTCAAACAGGCGCACGAACACTTCGGTCACGGTTTCGGCACGCACGTCGTCCATCGTGAAATACTCGCGCGTCCAGTCGGCAGAGCAGCCCACGCGGCGCATCTGCTGCGTAATCGTGCCGCCGGAAACTTCTTTCCATTCCCACACTTTTTCCAAGAATTTTTCGCGGCCCAAGTCATGACGGGACACGTTTTGCGCGGCAAGCTGACGCTCGACCACGATTTGCGTGGCGATGCCCGCGTGGTCGGTACCGGGAATCCAGGCGGTATTGCAGCCTTTCATGCGGTAGTAGCGGGTCAGGCCGTCCATGATGGTTTGGTTGAAGGCATGACCCATGTGCAGCGTGCCGGTTACATTGGGCGGCGGCAGTTGGATGGAGAAAGACGGTTTCGTCAAATCCATATCAGGCTGGAAATAGCCCTGCTCTTCCCAGTTTTGATAATGTTTGGATTCGATTTCGGCTGGATTGTATTTGTCTAACATGATGGAACTTTGTGAAATTAAGGTTATTTTTGATGTGCGGATTATAACGCAAAAAGGCCGTCTGAATCATTTCAGACGGCCTTTGGCATACGGGTTTTAAAAACGGAACAATACCAGGCTGACGGCAATCACTGCCATACCCGTTGTCAGGCCGTAAACGGTTTCATGGCCGTCTGAATAGCGTTTGGCAGCCGGCAATAGCTCGTCCAACGCCAAAAACACCATCACGCCGGCTATCACGCCGAACACCGAACCGAACACGGCAGGCGACAAAAACGGCTGCAAAACCAAATAGCCCAAAGCCGCCCCCAAAGGCTCGGCCAAACCGGATAGCAGGCACGCCCATACCGTTTTCTTACGGCTGCGGGTGGCAAAATAAACCGGCGCGGCAATGGAAATGCCCTCCGGAATATTATGGATGGCAATCGCCAAGGCCAAAGGCATCCCGACCGCCGGATTTTCCAAGGTGGCAAAAAACGTCGCCAAGCCTTCGGGAAAGTTGTGCGCCGTAATCGCAAACGCCGCCATCATGCCGACTCGCGCGATATGGCGGCGTTTGCTTTCTTGAAACGACGGGTCTTGTGCATCTAAAGTTTCATGCGGGTTCGGCACCAGGCGGTCGATCAGCGCGATGCCGCCCATCCCGGACAAAAATGCCATGGTCGCCGCCGCAAATGCGTGGTCTTTATCATAAATTTCAGCGAACGCCTCACTGGATTTACTGAAAATTTCCGTCAGGGAAACATACACCATCGCACCGCCGGCAAATGCCAAACCAAATGACAACACACGCGGATTGGGCGTTTTGGAAAACATCACCAAGCCGCTGCCTAATACGGTAAACAAACCGGCAGCCAGCGTGATGGAAAAAGCAACGGCCAAATTGGACATCGAAAAATCGGGCATGAGAAGACCTGCGCTAAAAGCTGGGACAGGTTCAGACTAACACTTTTTAATGCGTATGATAATAGTTATTATTTATTTTATTGATTGGATACACAGATTTTGAAACAAAAGGCCGTCTGAAAAATGGTTTTCAGACGGCCCTTAAGTTTGAAATATCACCAAACCTTATCGCTTTCCAGCTTAAGCCTGATAGCGCGACAGGCTCAAGTCGTCGCTGCGGATTTCGGTGTCTTTGCCACTCACGATATCGGCAGTTAATTTTGCCGAACCCAGCGACATGGTCCAGCCTAAAGTACCGTGGCCGGTATTCAGGAATAGGTTTTCAAAGCGGGTGCGCCCGATTAACGGCGTGCTGTCGGGCGTCATCGGTCTGAGACCGCTCCAGAACAATGCTTGGTTCAAATCGCTGCCTTCTGGGAACAAGTCGTTGACAACCAAAGCCAAGGTTTCGCGGCGTTTTTCGGGCAGTTTGATTTCGTAGCCGGACAATTCTGCCATGCCGCCGACGCGGATTCTGTTGTCAAAGCGCGTGATGGCGACTTTGTAGCTTTCATCCAAAACGGTGGACACCGGAGCGCCGTCTGAATTTGTGACCGGCAGGGTCAAGGAATAGCCTTTGACGGGATAAATCGGCAGATTAAGATCCAACTGAGCCAACACAGTCCTGCTGAAGCAGCCGAGCGCACAGACAACGGCATCTGCTTCAAACCGCCCTGTTTCGGTTTCAACGGCTTTGATGCGCAGCCCGTTGTGGTCGATGCGGCTGATGGTTTGGTTGAAGTGGAACTGTACGCCCTTTTCCTGACACAATTTGTATAGGTTTTCAGTGAAGAGGTGGCAGTCGCCGGTTGCGTCTGCGGGTAGGTGCAGGCCACCGGCAATTTTGGCGGTAACGCGTGCCAGCGCAGGCTCAAATTCTGCGCATTCTTCAGGTTTCAGGCGGCGGTACGGCACGCCGTAGCGTTCCAAAACGGCAATGTCTTGTTCTGCCGCTTCGACTTCTTTGGTTTGGCGGAAAATCTGCAACGTCCCTTTTTTGCGCCCTTCAAAATTCATGCCGGTTTGCGCTTCAAAACGGCGGAACATTTCACGGCTGTATTCGGAAATCCTGACCATGCGCTCTTTGTTGATTTGATAGCGCGCTGCCGTGCAGTTTTGCAGCATTTGCCACAGCCATTCGATTTGATACAGGCTGCCGTCAGGGCGAAACAGCAAAGGCGGATGGCTTTTAAACAGCCATTTCAGCGCTTTGGTCGGGATACCGGGTGCAGCCCAAGGCGTGGTATAGCCGTAAGAGAGCTGGCCTGCATTGGCAAAACTGGTTTCCATCGCTACGCCCTCGGCGCGGTCGATGACCGTTACTTCATGTCCTGCCTCTGCCAGATACCACGCGGAAGATACGCCGGCAACACCAGCACCTAAAACAAGCACTTTCATTTTTCTCCTCCTCTGACTTTTTTCAAAACAAACTTAACATACATCGGGCCGTCTGAATGTTTAGGTTCAGACGGCCTTGGACATTAATGCGGCAATTCGCCGTTTTTGATTTTTTGTTTGAAGTCGCGCGTTTCATTGACGATGACTTTCGCCATCAATAAAAGCGCAATCAGGTTGGGCAAGGCCATCAAGCCGTTGAATGTATCCGAAGCCAGCCACACCAAATCAAGGCTCAAAACGGTACCCAGCATAACCGAAGAAACATAACCGACGCGGTACAAACCGGCAAACTTCTCGCCGAAGACGTAAACCGCGCATTTCTCGCCGTAATAACACCAGCCGAGAATGGTTGAGTAGGCAAAGAAAATCAGGCCGATGGTGACAATCCAGCCGCCGATGCCGGGCAGCATTTTTTGGAAAGTGACGGTTGTCAGCGCCGCGCCGCTCAATTCAGGTTTGACAAACTCGCCGCCTGCACCGAGCAGACCCATGACCAACACGATACCGGTAATCGAGCAGACAACGATGGTGTCCAAAAACGTACCGGTCATGGAAACCAAAGCCTGACGGACGGGGTGGTCGGTTTTCGCGGCTGCGGCGGCAATCGGCGCAGAACCCATACCCGCCTCGTTGGAGAATACGCCGCGCGCCACGCCGTAGCGGATGACTGTACCGATAGCGCCGCCGGCAACGGCTTGCGCGCTAAATGCATCGGAGAAAATCAGTTTGACGGCAGGCATCAATACATCGGAATTAATCACGATAATGGCAATACCGCCTACTACATAAAACACTGCCATGGCAGGTACGATAAAGGACGCGGCTTTGGCGATGCCCTTAATGCCGCCCAAAAGCACAATGGCCGTTAATACGGTCAATATCACGCCGGTGTAGGCAGGTTCGACGCCAAAGCTGGTTTGCACTGCTTGCGCAACCGAGTTGGACTGCACCGAGCTGCCGATACCGAATGAAGCGAAGGTACCGAACAGCGCAAACGCGACGGCCATCCATTTCCAGTTTTTGCCCAAGCCTTTTTCGATGTAATACATCGGGCCGCCGGACATTTCGCCTTTGGAATTGGTCACGCGGTATTTCACCGCCAACACACCTTCACCGTATTTGGTGGCCATACCGAAAATGGCGGTCATCCACATCCAAAATACCGCGCCCGGGCCGCCGGTTACCACCGCAGTCGCCACACCGGCGATGTTACCCGTACCGATGGTGGCGGACAACGCGGTCATCAACGCCGCAAAATGGGAAATATCGCCTTCGTGGTCTTCGCCGTCTTCATGCTTCTTTGACGGCACAAACGCCTGCTTCAGCGCATAACCCAACATGGTGAACTGCAAGCCTTTCAGCAAAACGGTCAGCAAAATGCCCGTACCGACCAGCAGCATCAACATAATAGGTCCCCAGACCCAGCCGCTGATGGTTTCGAAAAAGGCTTTGAGATTGTCTAAAAACAATTGCATGGCTTTCTCCTTTGTCTGTTTTATTTTTTATGCACCACTTTTTGTAGTGTCATGTAATTTCAGCACAGAATATTCAATAAGACAATATCTTTCTTTTTAAAAAGATTTTTGAGGTTTTACCCTAAAAAGATATCTATTTAGACCGGTCAGATTGTTTACAATCCGCTAAAAATAAAGGCTGCGTCCGAGATAAAATGCCAAATGAAAGTTAATCAACCATCAATTAAGACTGCAACAATTAAAATGACACAATCGACAAATGGTACATTATTGAAAAATACAAACACGCAAATCTTATTTAAAAAAAGCCTCAGGCTGTCTGAAAGATGGTTTTCAGACGGCCTGAGGCTTGTTAATTATATTGATAAAGTCAGGTTGATGAATGTTGCCCAAGCAACTGCGCTAACACTCGGGCAAAGCGTTCCATCGCACCTTCGCTGGTGTGCAAATACAGGGCTGGCTCGATGAGTTCCAATTCATTGAGCAGGAAGGTGTCGCCGACCAATGTGCCGTCCACTCGAGCGTAAACCGGCATTTTCGGCAAAGCGGCCAGTACGTCTTGCGCGGCACGGATGGCAAATTCGGGCGGCTCAATACCGAACACCGACACGCCATAGGCCGAGTTGGCGCGCCATTCGCCTTGTGGCGGCTGACGGCGCACGGCATGGCTGAATATGCCGTTGAAAAACACCAGCGAGGTTTCACCCACCGTTTCGATTTCGCGGATATACGGTTGAACAATCATGCCTTGCGGATAATCCGCCATGTTCACGTCCAATCTTTCTGCATAAACTTTAACCACGCCTTTGCCGCTCTGCCCAAATGCCGGTTTGATGACCGCTTCCGTCCATCCTTGTTGGTTCAGGATGTCCGCCAATTCGGTTTTTTGCGGCGGTACGAACACGCTGGGAATCACTTGCGCGCCGCGCGCCGCCAAATCGCACAAATAAGTCTTTTCCATATTCCAAGCCATCAACTCGGGCGGATTGATAAAACGCTGCCCCGCCTGCTCGGCTTGCTCCAGCCATTGGCGGAAGGCTTCAGGTTCGGCGGCATAATCCCATGCGCACAAAGGCAGTAAAAACGGCGCAGACGGATGGTTTTGCCACGCGTCAAATACGGTTTTCACACCCATGGTTTCCAAATGCGCCGCCAATGTTTTCAGGTTGTCTGACGGTTCGGGATAGGTTTGGCAGGTAATGAGTGCCAAAACGGTTTGCTCGGTCATGGTTGCATCTCGTTGCTAAAACCAAAATTATATAGTGAAATCAAACCAAAAGATTTTTCAGACGGCCTGATACATAAGGCCGATTCTGATAAAATGGTTTCCCCTTTTCCGTCGGAACATGCTCATGAAATCTGCCCACGTCCTTGTCTGGTTCCGCCGCAACCTCCGCCTGCACGACAATGCCGCGCTTAATGCCGCCGTTGCAAGCGGTTTGCCCATCGCCTGCGTCTGGGTCAGCCAAAGGCCGTCTGAAAACCACAATCCGCGTCAAAGCCTGTTCCACTATCAAGCCGCACAAGAGCTGCATACCCGTCTGGCGGCGCACCATATTCCTTTATATGTCGTCGCTTCCGACGAAGACCTCCTCCCCTTGGCCGCTACGCTCCATGCCCATACCGTCATCACTGACGAAGCCTACACCGAAGCCGAAATCCGCCAAGACAACCTACTCTGGCACAATTTCGACCGCGCAGGCATTGCCCTGCAACACGCCAACGACCGCGGCATTTTGGCCAAATCCCCCCTCATGGATGCCAACGGCCTGCCCTACACCGATTTTGCCGCCTATAAACAAGCATGGTTGCAGGCTTATTCAGGACAAAGGCCGTCTGAAACCGAATTGCCTGTTCAAACCGGACAAGACGTTCCACTGTTTCCAGCCCATACCGGCGCAGTATTGCCTGCCTATCAGCAGGGCGGCGAAACCGCAGCCTTAACGCAATGGCACGCGTTCAAACAGAATTTGGTTCACTACCCGATTACCCAAAATTTTCCGGCACGAAAAAACACCAGCCTCCTCAATGCCTACCTGTCCGCAGGCTGCATTTCCCCACGCCTGCTGGCTGCCGAAGGCTTGGCAAACCGACATTTCGAGTGGCTGGACAAACTCATTTTCCGCGACTACTGCTACCAGCTCGCCTACCACCGCCGCCTGCCCGAAACAACCGATGCCGCTCCGGTACGCGAATACTGGCGCCACGGCCAAACCGGCGTACCCATCATCGATGCCTCCATCCGCGGCCTCGAAGCCACCGGCCACTTACACCCCGTTCTCCAGCAGCTGTGCGCCCACTATTTCTGCCACGCCCTCAACCTCGACCCCAACCAAGGCATCGCGTGGACAGCCTCCGTCCAAACCGGCACCGACCCTGCGCTCAACCAAGCCAACTGGCACCTTGCCGCCCAAGACACAGCCACCGTCCGCTATGCCCATCGTTCACATCAAATCGATCCCGACGGCAGCCACATCCGCAGTTACCTCCCCGAATTGGCACACCTGCCGTCCACCCTTATCCACACGCCGTGGGCCGCCGCCGACGACATCGACACACACGGCTATCCCTTTCCCAAGGCCGTCTGAAACCTACGTTCACACCAAAAAACCACACTAAATACAGCTGAAAAACGTTCAAACAAAATATTTTGATTTCAGACGGCCAAACAGATTGAATAGCCAAGATTTACACGGTAAACTTACGTCATTAAAAAATTTTATTATTTCATTACAATGAAACCCGCATTCGACATAAAAACGTCACGGTTGGACGTCTTATCCATCCATCTGCACACCGCAGATCTAACAGAATTGGAAGAATTCCTGCGCCAACTGGCAGGCCAATCCCAAGACGAATTCGTTCCCTTCATTTTAGACGTACAAGATTTCGACCATCCCGAATCCATCGATTTGGGCGGCATGATTTCCCTGTTTGCCCGTTACGGTATGCAAATTTTAGGGCTGCACCACACCAGCGACACATGGGCGGCAGCGGCAGCGCGTTACCACTTGGTCTTCAAACAAGGTAACTCCACCCAGGCAGCCGATACACAGGCAGCACCTGCTCCGCGCCAAGCACCGCAGCCGCAAGACGTACAGACCACCGTTATCAACAATCCGACCGTATTGGTCAGTACGCCCGTGCGTACCGGCCAGCAGGTTTACGCTGAAAACGGCGACCTCATCGTTACCGGCATCGTCAGCCAAGGTGCGGAACTTATCGCCGATGGCAACATCCATATTTACGCCCCCATGCGCGGCAGAGCGTTGGCCGGTGCAAAAGGCAATACCAACGCGCGCATCTTTATTCATTCCATGCAGGCCGAATTAGTCTCTGTTGCCGGTATCTACCGCAACTTCGAGCAAGACTTGCCCGAGCATCTGCACAAAAAACCCGTACAAGTATCATTGCAAGACAACCGACTGGTTATCAGCGCAATCGACGCCGAATAAACATCAGTACTTAAAAAGGAAATATCGTGTCCAAAATCATCGTAGTAACTTCAGGTAAAGGCGGCGTAGGCAAGACCACTACCAGCGCCAGCATCGCAACCGGCCTGGCCCTGCGCGGCCACAAAACCGCCGTAATCGACTTCGACGTCGGTTTGCGCAACCTCGACCTGATTATGGGTTGCGAACGCCGCGTCGTGTATGACCTCATCAACGTCATCCAAGGCGAAGCCACACTCAACCAAGCCCTGATTAAAGACAAAAACTGCGAAAACCTCTACATCCTGCCCGCCTCGCAAACCCGCGACAAAGACGCGCTGACCCGCGAAGGCGTGGACAACGTGATGAAAGAGCTGTCCAGCAAAAAAATGGGCTTCGAGTTCATTATCTGCGACTCCCCTGCCGGTATCGAACAAGGCGCACTGATGGCGCTCTACTTTGCCGACGAAGCCATCATTACCACCAACCCTGAAGTATCCAGCGTCCGCGACTCCGACCGAATCTTGGGCATTTTGCAAAGCAAATCCCGCAAAGCCGAACAAGGCGGCACAGTTAAAGAGCACCTGCTGATTACCCGCTACTCCCCAGAGCGCGTGGCCAAAGGCGAAATGCTGTCGGTACAAGACATCTGCGACATCTTGCGCATCCCGTTGATCGGCGTGATTCCCGAATCACAAAACGTCCTGCAGGCCTCCAACGCCGGCGAACCTGTCATCCACCAAGACAATGCCGCCGCAGCCGAAGCCTACAAAGACGTTATTGCCCGCCTCTTGGGTGAAAACCGCGAAATGCGTTTCCTTGAAGCCGAGAAAAAAGGTTTCTTAAAACGACTGTTCGGAGGTTAATACATGTCACTGCTCGATATGCTGTTCGGCAGAAAGCCGAAAACCGCCACCGTCGCGCGCGACCGCCTGCAAATCATCATCGCGCAAGAACGCGCACAAGAAGGCCAAGCTCCGGATTATCTGCCGACCTTGCGCAAAGAGCTGCTGGAAGTCCTGTCTAAATACGTCAACGTATCATTGGACGACATCCGCATCTCCCAAGAGAAACAAGACGGCTTGGACGTTCTTGAGCTGAACATCACCCTGCCGGAACAAAAAAAGGCTTAACACATGACCTTGACCGAATTGCGTTACATCGTAGCCGTCGCACAAGAACGTCACTTCGGACGTGCCGCACGACGCTGCTTTGTCAGCCAGCCCACCCTTTCCATCGCCATCAAAAAGCTGGAGGAAGAGCTGTCGGTATCCCTGTTCGACCGTAGCAGCAACGACATCATCACGACCGAAGCGGGCGAGCGCATTGTCGCCCAAGCCCGCCGGGTTCTGGAAGAAGCCGAACTCATCAAGCACCTTGCCAATGAAGAGCAAAACGAATTGGAAGGCGCGTTCAAACTCGGCCTGATTTTTACCGTTGCCCCCTACCTTCTGCCCAAGCTCATTACCGCGCTGCGTGAAACCGCGCCGAAAATGCCGCTGATGCTGGAAGAGAACTATACCCACATCCTGACCGAGTCGCTCAAACGCGGCGATGTCGATGCAATCGTCGTTGCCGAACCGTTCCAAGAGCCGGGCATCGTAACCGAGCCTCTGTATGACGAACCTTTCTTCGTCATCGTTCCCAAAGGCCATCACTTTGAAGAACTCGATGCCGTTACGCCTCAGCTTTTGAGCGAAGAACAAGTGTTGCTGCTGTCCGAAGGCAACTGTATGCGCGACCAAGTGTTGGCAAGCTGTTCCGAATTGGCTTCCAAGCAAAAAATCCAGGGCTTGACCAATACCCTGCAAGGCAGCTCCATCAACACCATCCGCCACATGGTTGCCAGCGGTCTGGCCATCAGCGTCATGCCGGCTACCGCATTGACCGAAAACGACCACATGCTTTTCAGCATTATCCCGTTTGAAGGCACTGCACCGCACCGCCGTGTCGTTTTGGCTTATCGCCGCAACTTTGTCCGTCCCAAAGCACTGACTGCTTTGCGCACTGCCATTTTGCAATCGCAACTGACCGGTGTAACCTTCGTCAACGAATAAACCGCAAAACAAAAGGCCGTCTGAACATTCAGACGGCCTTTTTATTTTTAACCGAATAAAGGATTAGTAGCGGGTATGAACTTGACTGCCGATAACTCCACCCAAAGCCGCACCACCCAAGGTAGAACCGGTATCGCCACCAATCAAGTTACCTGCCACGCCACCCAATACCGCACCAGCAGCAGTGTTGCGCTGGGTTTGAGTCATATTGGCACATGCACCCAAAGAAGCGGCCAGCATGATCAAGGTCACAGTTTTTGCAAAAGTTTTCTTCATGGTTTGATTCTCCATCAGGGGTTAAGCTGTATATAGAGCAGTATGGCACAACCTTTCATTAATATATTTTCTGATAAGTAAAGACAGATTAAACTAAGATAACGCTCTTGATGAACGGTTAACTTCAAAAATAAACGGCAATTCCAATATTATATTTATAAAATTTAATATATTTGGCATAAAATTGCGCATACATCAACCGCATTCGGTAGTGATACAATGACGACTTGTCTGAATTACCGGAAACACCCGTCATGAGTATCTACGCACTGGCACACATCATCCACGTTTATTGCGCGATTGCCTTTGTCGGCGGCGTATTTTTCGAAATGCTGGTTCTCTCCGTTTTGCACACCGGCCGCGTTTCGCGCGAATCGCGCCGCGAAGTCGAACGTGCCATGTCCTATCGTGCCGTCCGCGTAATGCCGCCTGTCGTCATTACCTTGTTCATCAGCGGCATCGTGATGGTGTACAACCGCTACCTGCCGATACTTCACCACCCATTCGACAGCTCTTTCGGCATCATGCTGAGCATCAAAATCCTGTTGGCAATAAGCGTTTTGGTACATTTTGCCATCGCCGTCGTCAAAATGGCACGGCACACCCTCACCGTCGGCTGGTCGAAATACATACATGCCGTCGTATTCAGCCATATGCTGTTTATCGTCTTTTTTGCCAAGGCGATGTTCTACCTGTCTTGGTAAACCTTACCCATACCCCACACACAAGGATTGTTTATGACCCAATACCCGTCCGTCGGCTCGCCGATGTTTTACGGCATCTTCTTTATTGCCGTCTTAATCATGATCGCCATCGATATGGTATCGCTGAAAAAAAACGGCGCCCACAAAGTCAGCATAAAAGAAGCCCTCGCCTGGAGCGGCATTTGGGTGGCCGTATCCTGCACGTTTGCAGGCTGGCTCTATTTTGAACTGGCGGGCAACCCGACTTACGGGGCCGTTGTCGCCAAAGAAAAAGTCCTCGAATTCTTCACCGGCTATGTACTCGAAAAATCCCTTGCCGTCGATAACATCTTCGTTTTCCTGATGATTTTCGGCTACTTCAAAGTAGAACCCAAATTCCAACACCGCGTCTTACTCTATGGCGTATTCGGCGCCATCGTCCTGCGCGCCATCATGATCTTCATCGGCGCAGCCTTGGTACAACAATTTGAATGGATTTTGTACCTCTTCGGCGCATTCCTCTTATACACCGGCATTCACATGATGAAGCCCGAAGCCGAAGCTGAAGAAGACCTTTCCCAAAACAAGATCCTGACTCTGCTCAAAAAAGTCATCCCGACCAGCCAACAGTTTGACGATGAAAAATTCTTTACCATCGAAAACGGCAAACGTATCGCTACGCCGCTTTTGCTGGTATTGATTATGATCGAATTGAGCGACGTTATCTTCGCCGTGGACAGCATTCCCGCTATTTTTGCCGTAACCACCGACCCTTTCATCGTCCTCACTTCCAACATTTTTGCTATTTTGGGTCTTCGTGCCATGTACTTTTTGCTGGCAGACTTTGCCGAACGCTTTATTTTCCTCAAATACGGCTTGGCTTTCGTATTGAGCTTTATCGGTATCAAGATGCTGATTATGCACTGGGTACATATCCCGATTTCCATTTCCCTGTCTGTCGTCTTCGGCGCACTGGGTGCGTCCATCCTGACTTCTTTGGTATATACGCGTCAGCAAGAGAAAAAATAATCTGCCGATATAAAAAGGCCGTCTGAACATTTCAGACGGCCTTTTCAAATATCAAACATCAGCTTATTTAGCAGCGTCTTTCAATTTGTCGGCAGCTTCTTGAGTCGCATCGGCTGCTTTACCCATAGCGTCTTTAGCTGCGTCTTTGGCAGCATCCTTAGCATCAGAAACCGCTTCTTTAGCTTCTTCAACCGCTTTACCGGCAGCATCTTTAGCATCAGAAACTGCTTTATCTGCAGTTGCTTTAGCATCTGCAGCAGCGTCTTTAACATCAGAAACAGCTTGCTCAGCCGCACCTTTGGCTTCAGAAGCAGCAGCATCCACAGCAGAAGCTGCATTTTCAGCAGCAGCGTTTACATCGGAAGCAACAGCAGAAGCCGCCTCTTGGGTTTCTTTTTTCGCTTCTTGTGTACACGCCGCCAAGCCGGCTACCATCATTGCAGCAATCAATAATTTTTTCATGTTGTATATCCTTTGGTCTAAAAAATATCCGTCAAAACTGACAGACCCAAAAATCATAACATAATAAATGCTCAAAAAAGGAAGAATTAACGCCAAATAACAGCCAATTTACGTTTTTTGAAAAAAATTTCAAAAAAATAGTTGACGAAAAGAAACAAGTTCCCTATAATTCACAGCTTATCGGGTCGTTAGCTCAGTCGGTAGAGCAGCGGACTTTTAATCCGTTGGTCGAGCGTTCGAATCGCTCACGACCCACCACTTTTCCTAAGCCTAAACAGTTGTTTAGGCTTTTTTCTTAGCCACCACCTATATTGGGGTGTGCCTGTTTTGTGTCGAAACCAAGACCGACACTGTCCAATATAGCCGCGTGTCCGTGCAAATGTTCGGGGGCTAGATGGGCATACTTCTGAACCATCCCGACATTTTCCCAACCACCCATTTCCTGCAAAGCGGCGAGCGGAACTCCGGCTTGTACCAACCAACTTGCCCATGTATGCCTCAGATCGTGCCATCTGAAATCAACAATGCCTGCCTGAGACAATGCATTTTTCCAAATACGCGAACTGATGCTTTTCACGGGTTTACCGTTTGGTAGAGTAAAAACAAAAGATGGATGTTTGCCCATCCGTTTTTCCAATATACCGAGTGCCGTCTGATTCAGGGCAACGCCGATAGCGCGTCCTGCTTTGGCTTCGTCGGCCTCAATCCATGCCGTCTTGCGGCTTAGATTGATCTGCGACCACTTCAGCCCCAGTACATTGCGTTGCCGCAAGCCTGTCGCCAAGCTGAACACTGCCATATCAGCTAAATACTCCGGCAGGGCATCAATCAGCCTTTGGGCTTCTTCATGCTTCAGCCAACGGATACGGCGTTTGGCTTCACGATACAGTTTCAACTTCGGCACATTGTCCAGCCAGCCCCATTCTTTTTCCGCCTTATTCAAAATCGATCGGATTAAGGCAAGATAGCGATTTTTGGTACTGTCCGAACAAGTCATGCGGTTAATAGTCTGCATGATGAAATCACGGCTCATATGGTGCAAGAAGATACCTCTGAAATGAACTAGACAGCGCAAACGGCTTATGTCATCCCTGATGCTTTTCTTGTCCCCCATCTCTTCAATCCACCGAACTGCCGCTTCATCCCACAGTCGTTTCGGTTTTTCGTTGAAATGTTCCTGCTGCCACAATTCATGTTTCAGTTTGTCATGCAGCCTTTGGGCTTCATTTTTGTCTTTGGTGCGAGAAGATTGTCTAATTCTTTGACCGCTTTGCGTTGTGATGTCAATGTAATAGACGCCATTTTCGCGTTTATAGATCGGCATTTTTGTTCACTCCTACTTTCGAGTGAAGCCAGCATCCGCGCATTTTCCAGTTCGTTTATAAATGCGTCAAGTGCGGGCTGCGTGATACAGTATTTCCGTCCGGGCATGGAGGCTGCCAAACGGCCGGAGCGGATATGTTCCCGTATGGTTTCGGGATGGCATTTGCAGTATTGAGCCGCTTCTTTCACGTCATATGTCTTCATGGATTACCTCGATATTTCATAAACCGTGTAGGGCGCGTTTTCCTGTAGTAGCGACAGCCGTCTAACTACCGCATATCGCTTGATACGGGATTCCAACACTAAAAAGTTGTTTCGGTCGATATAAAACAGCAGGCAGAGATAACCCTGCCTGGCTACTTCGAGTGGAACGAGACGGAAGTGAGGAAACTGATCATCCTTTGGATTAAACAAGGCGCTTACTTTTACGGTAACAACTTCTACACTCTTCTCTATCAGCATAAAGTTCCCTAAACAAATTTCAGAACAAGTATGGAACAGAAAAAAATCAGTGCCGCAACTAACCATGACCGGTTTATCTTCGTTGTTACTTCGTCAAGGTATCCCTTCATTTGTTTGTCAATTTTGGCTTGGATTGAGGCGTACAACTTGCCTTCACTTTCAGCTAGCTCTTTACCATATCCTGCTAGAAGATCTGCCATAATCTGTTCACGATAAGTCTTTAAATCTTCAGAAATTTGAACCGCCGTTTTCAACGGTTCTTCGATTTCAGCAGTAATTCCGTCAAAATCCTCACGAGTACGGTTACGTTGTTCTTCAAACAAGGCTTTCAGCCGGCTTTCCTGTACCAACAGAATAGCAATAACCGGGTCGTCTGCTGTAAGTTTGATACCTGAAACCCGGAACACGTCGGCAATAATGGCATCTACTTCTGCTTTTCCCATATCATGCCTCTGATTTTTCCGGTTGGCGTTGAGTAGCCAAAAACTCTATTTGATCCAGTTGTTCATACAACTCACGCTGTACCGTACGCAGACGTTGGCGAGGCATCAAGCCAAATTCACCTGAATTTTGTGCTTCAGTTAAAGTCAGGTTTTTGGTTGTCATTTCCTTTATATCTGCACCAAACGTATCAGGGTTGCGATGTGAAATATGTACCACACCGATAATACGATCCTTGTATTGCTTATAAACACCAAATTCTTCAAACGGTTTATCTTTAGTTACCACACCTTGAAAGTCGTTAAGCCAAATAACCACTTCAGCCTGTAAAGCATTTAACGTTTGCACCAAACCTGTAATACAGTCATCAAGAGCCTGTCCACCTACAAGTGGTACATGAATAATCATGCGGATACCGTTTTCGGCCAAGAAGGACGGTACTTCGTTTTCTGCCATATAAGACATCAATGGCACAAAAGTAGCAGCCCCGTTGTCAATGACAGCAATACCTTCCTCGTTTACCAGCTTCTCAATCAATCCATCAAAATAGCGGGAATCAATATTATTACTGTCATTTAAAATATCGATTACTTCAGGGTTTAACGCCGAGAAACGGCTAAAAGAAGGATTTACGGGATCAGTATCAAAGCAATGCAGTTGCTCTCCACTGGCTTTTGCTTTGAGGTAGTCACCTAAAAAACTTGCAATCGTTGATTTACCAACGCCGCCTTTACCTTGTGCAATAAAATGGACTTCTTTCATGGCATAACCTTTCGTTTGTTCAATTGATTTTTTACAAAAAGAAACCTGCTCGTCCCTGAACAAGTTTGTGTTTGTAAAAAAAGCAGCCCTATATAGCAGGGCTGCCGAAGCTGCTAAACATTTATGCCTATGTAAAGCAGGAGTGAAGATTTAACGAATATCTACCCAGCGACCACCATTCTTCTCTTCGCCGACATATCGAACTTTATCGCCCGCAGTCGTCCATCCGTGGTCGTAATAAGCCTTGCAGTATTCCGGTTTATCAGGTCTGACGTAAAACTTTTTAACCATCTGGCAATTTTCATCAAACGTATATTGTCGGCCAAAGCGATATTTGTTTTTTTGTTCGCATACCTTCTCAAACCTTGAATAACGCATCATACGGTTCAACTCTTGAGCATCACACCGGCCAGCTCCATTTGCAATTGCATCAACCAAACCCGACATTTCGGCACTTTCCGAACTACTTGGACACATTTTTAAAAAGTTACGACGCGCCTTGATCGTATTGCCCAATTTTTTGTGGCGAATCGAAAAATATCGTCTAATAGATGACGCACATTCGCTTGGACGATCACCTGATGACAGACATAAAATTGCCTCACACGCCAAGCGCGTATCGCCTGTCAGCACATCGTCAGCATAAGTCGCCGGAGCTGCTCCCAGTAACGCCGCAATTAACAAACCCAAAGATTTTTTCATACACACACCTTTTCCATATTGAAATAAAAGACGAAAAAAAGGATAATCTGCGTACCCCTACGAGATCCTTCATCTCAACTTAAATGCCGCTTTTGAATGAAAGCGGCTTTTTCATTGCCAAACAACTGTGCGAACTTGGAACTTACATCCATCCTGAACGATATTCACACACAAATCACCATTACCCCTCATCAACAGATCAACCTGTTTAGATGCGGCTCTCATACTATGATAAGTACCAATAATGATTTGCTTAACGGGCTTGCGGATTTTTTTCATGTTACTTCCTTTCGCTTTTAGATGAAGTGAAGGTCGTCTGAAACCATTTTCAGACGACCTTGAGAATAGGCGGGCATTTCTCTACCCGTGTTAAGATTGGATTACCACATCTTCTCTTTACACGAAACAAGAAATACCCATGAAAACAATCAAAAAGAGTTATTGGAAAATATTACTATCAGTGTTGTTTATGGCTCGCTTTTGATAAAAAGTATGCCTCTGTTTATTTTTTTATGCGTGATATTTTCCGCTTGGCAGCTATGGGAAAACCATAGTGAAATCTCAATAAAATTCAAATGGACGTGGAAACTATTTGTTTCTTCAGCACTTGCATTATTTATTGCCAAAATATTTTCGATCCATCATTTCAATCACAAATATGGGATCTATCCCGAATATCTTAACTATTCAATTTCTGTATGGACTATCATCACTGCTATTACGTTTTTAACACTTCCAATCTTGTGGCATATACTCAAACTCATGATAGAGGGTAGAAATGCCCCGTTATTTAAATCTTTTAAAAAAGGTATCTATGCAATAACACTTTGTATGATGTAGGGGCTTCTTATCAAAGCATATGATAAAGCTGCCGAATATGATCGCTGGCCACTCATGTTGGATGCGTACAGCTATTCCGACTGCAAAACAAGTCAAGGTAGTATTGCCATACGAAAAGATGATACAACCTGTTACCGATTCATACTTAGCTATCCAATCAAAGTAGAGATGCAGGAATATCCATCACCTAAACCATGAGGAGCAGCCGTAGCATGAGCCGACATCCACGGATAACCAAATAATCATTTCCGATATAATCCATACCTGAAAACCGATGGCTATCGTTGTCAAAACCGATTGCCTATCGTACTCTTTCCAACCCCGGAATATATAGAAAGAATGCAACAACGCCCATGTTAAAATTATAGACAGTCTGATTTTATTGCAGCAGTCCACTTATCCATCATCTCCAAATGTGAACTAAGGTGGTAGAAAAGGTTGTCTAAAGCACGTTTTCAGACAACCTTGTTTTCAACTCTCCCGAAAAAATCCCGCAAACCTACCCTCAAATTCCTCTGCAATCTCTTCAATATCGTCAAAATTGCTATCTTTCCAAAGATCACTGTCACTTAGAAACCACTCGAATTTCCACCAGTATTCATTTGCGACGCGCACTGCGAGGAATGCGTCATCGTGATTCTCACGGTTCGCCTCAAAAATATCCTGTCCCGAACGCACATAAACTGACGATTGGTTTTCAAAATGTTCACTGATTTCTGCTGCCTTGTTTTGCAGTTCTTTAATCTTAGCCTTTATCATATTTGTCATAATGACACCTTTGAACTATAATAATTTGTCTGATTATTTCAGATGAACCCAAACGGAAACCCGCTTCTTGCACAAGCGGGCTTGGATTTGGATACATGTTTAAAGACGGGTAGCGCCGTCTGAACATTTGGGCATTTGCCCTATCGGACTTTTCCGATAAATACCCGCTCACGGCGGGGAATATAAAAATCAAAATGTACTTTGCAGCTTGTCCGCAGATTATCGCTGCTGCATCGGGATTACGTCCCGATTAAAAAATACGTCCAACTTGCCGCCTGTTACCGGACCCCACTGGGCAACCCGGATGCGCGGCATTTTTTTTGGCAGGTCAGATGCTGCCTGCAACCGTTTGTCCGATTTACCCAAAGGCTCGATCACCTTTTTTACGCATGATGTTTCAGTCTTTTCAGGCCAAAACATCTCCGAAGGCCGGTTGCTTCATTCCAAATATTTAAAGATCTTTCTGCGTTATTTGCAGAATATATTTGCATTATAAGCAGATTATCTTCTGCGTCAAGTGCAAATTTGCATTTTAATGAAAATAAAAAGGCCGTCTGAAAATTCAGACGGCCTTTTTATTAGGCAGTTGAAGATTATCCGTGAGCATTGGCCACTATTCCTGAATAACAGAGTGATTCATTCAAGAATAACTTTGGATTTACAGAAACTCCTTGCAAATCATTATTCAGGTTGAAGATAGGTGTAATTATTTTCTTCTATATTTTCGATGCTCAACCATGACCCCCAACGTTTTCAACTCAGAGTGGGAAGAATGGAAAATTTCAAAATCTTCATTTAATGGATATAACTCAAAAACTTTTTTTCCATCAATAATGCCACGGGCACGATATTTCCTGAAAAAAATATCCTGACCATTACTTGTTGCCAAAACAAAGTCTCCAGCTTCGGCTTGCAAAGTTGGGTCTAAGATAATCTTATCGCCTACCTGAAAATCCGGACTCATGCTTAAATCATTTATCTCGAATGAAAAAGATTGTGCTGAAATTGTTTCTTCAGTTATCAACCATTCGTCGATTTTTAAAAATTCAACATGACTTTGGATTTTATCCCAATCTAATATTTGCTGCTTATTTAACAAAGGAATCCTATGGTAGCCAGATGGAAGAGAAATATCCTTTGCTATATGAGATGAGATCAAGTCAACAGGGGAGCAGTTTAAGGCTTTAGCAATTACGCTTATCTTTTCAGTAGTCAAGGATTGTTGACCTCTTTCTATTCTTGAGAGGTTACCAGTATCCGAACCAATTTCAAGAGCTAATTGCTCAAGAGTCATTTTTAATTCTTTTCGCCTAGCGCGAATGTTTTGTCCAATATCCATTCTTGCATTCTCTAATTCTGCGTGAAATACATCAAAGCTGTGAAAGCAGAATAGCCTTGTTATTTTTCTGCGTTTAACGCATAATAAAAAAGTTTTTAGTAGGAATCAGATTATGACTTCACCTTTAAAATTAGCTCGCCTAGGGCGAAAACTGACGTTGGAACAAGTTGCCGAATTGGTTGGCAGCGATAGTGGGAATATTTCCAGAATTGAAAGAGCGAAACAAATCCCGAATAGAGATTTGGCAGCAAAGCTGGTTGAGTTATTTAGAGAAGATGGACTCACGGAGGTTCATCTTTTTTATCCAGAACGGTTTGAAACCAAATAACAATGCTCACAGCCGAAATCCGCCACCACATAACAACGGACTTCGTGGTTTACCGCGAGTTCGGGCTTTTGTGCGGCTCCAATATTCAGGCAACGACATTATTGTCAGGGCTGTTTTGGTGGAGCGACGTGGCTGATAAAGAACCAAAACGTCAGGGTTGGTTTTATAAAACCGCTTCCCAGCTGTTCGATGAGTTCGGACTGACACGACGTGGCTATGAAAAGGCAAGAAAATTCCTATCCAGCAAAGGCATTATCCAATGCCGACGTGCAGGTGTACACGGCAGGATGCACTGGCAGCTCAATAAAGAGCGTCTGTTAGAGTTATGCTATCTTGTCAAAGGTAAACCAGTGCCGCAATTCAACAGCCGTTACCATCTCGACATCGACAATTTCCGTCTTGAAAAGTGGATCAATCTTGCCCTTTGGGATGACTTTCTCAAAATGCGTGCCGAAAAAGGCAAGTCAGTCACAATTAAGCAGAAAAAGATCCTACTCAACCAACTCAAAGACCTCAAAAATAAAAATTACGACTTGGAAGCTGCTATGCGAAAAGCCATTCTAAACGGCTGGACAGGCTTCTACGCATCCGACCGATCGCCTATCCCCTCACAGCCGATACCTGAAGCAAAAGCCCTTAAGGTACTCGCGGAATATGAGGCACAAATCAAACAATCCGTTCATCCTCCAGATACAGACGGACAGCGGAATCCTGACAACCCTCATCGTCAAAATCTCCAAAATTACTATAAGAAAAAACAGTAACCATCATCAGGCTGTTGGCACAGCCATGCCCCAAAGCTGCTCCGGCAGCTTTTTTTGCGCTTTTTGCCGGTAGATATGCCGCCTAAAAGGCTGTTTTGTCTGTTTCTCTCAACAATTTGAGATGTGATGGGCTGTTTTTCTGCTTCGTTTACCTATTTTTATCCGAATCAAATTTAAAGAATAAGTTTTAATGTTGAATATAAGTATCTGAAAATATTATGTTTGTACATAATGAGCAAAGAACTTTGGCTTTAGAGGACATAGCACTTTGTCCGTATAGGACGGCCTTTATACAAAGATCACCTTCACAGACCACTATCAAAAAATATTACAGGCTCGCGCCTGACTGTTTTTTGTGCAATTTATGATGGATGTAGATGGATATTGACGTTTGAGAGGATATAGACTCTTTTTGAGGGAGAGATATGTACAGGTTTTGTGGATAAATGGGTTGAGACGAGATACAAAGTAAGGTAAAGTTACCTTACTTGTTTGATGGAGATTAATCATGGGAACGGCTTTGAGATTAACCGCTAAAAATCAGGTTACTCTGAAAAAAGAGTTTTTGCTGCATTTGGGCATTACTGCCGGAGACAGAATCCATGTCAGCAAACTGCCTAACGGCGAGCTGCGGATACGGGCAAAAAAGAAGAAAACTGTTTCTCACAAATCATTTAGGGATTTCGCCGGTTGTTTGGGCAACCCGCATGATGTCCATCTATCCATTGACGAGCTGAACGAAGCTATTGCCGATGCTGGGGCAACGGCAGGTTCTGAAGGATTGAAACTCAAATGAGGCAGATTGCTATTGATACCAATGTTTTGGTACGGTTGTTCGTTGATGACGATTTGGTACAAAGAGATAAGGCATTGGAATTACTGGAAAGTGCCGATAGTGTGATTGTGCCAACCACGGTATTTTTAGAATGCGTATGGGTTTTAACCCGTAGTTATAAAATGGAAAAAAACCTTGTTTTGCAACAACTTCGAAGTTTTTCCGAATCTATTCCCAATTTAGTTATTCAGGATGACGAGCTGGGAGCGGGGTTTGCAATTATGGAAGACAATGGCGATTTTGCCGATGGAGTCAACGAGTTTTTGGGACGCATGATGGGAGCGTCGTGTTTCGTTACTTTTGACCGTAAGGCAGCAGTTTTGCTTGAAAGTAAGGGCTTGGTAGTCGAGCAGATTAAATAATTCGTTATTGTTGGTACAGCCGTCTGAGTGAATCAAACGGCTTTTTCATTTGTATGCCTCTGGATCAATCTTGCTCTGCCAGTCAAACTTGCCTTTGCCTGCTGTTTCAGATGAGCCATTTGCCGGTATTTTTGAATTTTGCGATTCATTTTTTTGCGAATGATTTTGTAGATGCGGAGCTTTTTGAACTTCCACTTTGCTGTTTTCCGGTTTATGGACTGTTTCTGATTTTGAACGTGTTTTGATAAACCAGTTAATTGTCGTCAATCCAACTTTGAGACCGTTTTCCGTCAAAAACTGTTGAATCTGTTTTTGAGAAAAGCCTTTTTGTTTAAGCAACAGGATGTCTGTTTTGAACGGCTCTAATTTAGAACGTCGTCCTTTTTCTTCCTGCTCAGTTATGAATTCTTCTACCGAAATACTCATATCCAATTCCAATCTAAAATCAAGCCATCTAAATCTAATAATTTCTATTGATAAACTAATATAATCTAATATTAAACTAATAAATCCATTTAATCAATCTAAAAATTGATCTATTTTAAATCTATCTAAATCTATTAAGCCTATATCAATCTAAATATAATCTAATTTCAATCTATTTGAATCCAATAAATATTCTAATAGTTGAGCTAATACTTTCCAATCGGCGCGTATCCACCCTTCAAAAAGGGAGATTTCATAAGTACAACACTAAATTTAACTACAACGCAGGATAGGCAACGAGTGCCAAAAAACGCACTAAATGCGTTTTTCAATTCCGCCCAACAAGGCGGAAACGCCGCAAAGCGGCTGAAGGTTTGAACAACCATCGGGGGCATCTGCCGCCGTGTTGTTGGTTGATGTCTAAATTTCAAAGCGCAAAAAGTCCAGACCAAGACAAGTGTCTCTGCACGTCTTCCACCTTTTCCACCACGCCACAGAAGGCGCACCGGACAAAGATGAAAGCCGCACAAAGCCAGTCTGGACTTTTTGCGCTTTGAAATTTTTAACGACATCACAACACGGCGGCAGATGCCCCCGATGGTTGTTTATTTATGAATGAACATTTATGAAAGGACTATCAGATGGGATTAGATATGTATGGCTATACCATGAAAGCCGAGTTTGTCGGCGACCGTCAAACCGATGTGAATGTGAGTGAAGATGAACGCGAAGAAGCAGCACTGAATCATTTTGCCTACTGGCGAAAATTTAACCATCTTCATGGTTGGATGGAAAACTTATATCGTCAAAAAGGCGGAAAAGCTGAAGTCTTTAATTGCTGCACTGTTCGGCTAGAACTTGAAGATTTAGACCGTCTGGAATCTGATTTAAATGAAGAAAAATTGGAATACACGCCGGTTTTTTTCTTTGGAGACGATGAGATATATCCCGAAGACATTACAGAAACTAAAAACTTTATTGCTAATGCCCGTCTAGCAATAGCTACGGGACAAGCAGTGTTTTATGACAGTTGGTGGTAATGGTACACGGTTTTAGGCGGTAAAGGCCGTCTGAAACCATAGGGAGCAAGAAGATGGAAAACACTGTTAAAGAGCTGAAAAAACGTATTTATTCGTTTGGTGCTGCATACAAACCCTCTGATGTTTTTCGTGATTTTGTCGAGCTGGCAGCGATTGCCGTTTTAAACAGCTATATTCGGAATGAAGATTGGGAAAATCGTGAAGAGCGATACCACGTTATCCGACGACAATATAAAGAAGAGGCTTTTAAAATTTTTCCTGAGCTATTAGGCGTTTTGGCTTCGGGCTGTATTCGAGCGGTGAAAGTCGGAAACTACGAAGATTTTTTGGGCGAACTTTATATGGACTTGGGAGCGTCGAACGAGCGTAACGGACAGTTTTTTACGCCGATGTCTATATCAAGAGTGATGGCAAGACTGGCAGGAATCGACACGGTGGAGAAGCTGGCGAATAAAAGATTTGTTTCTTTACTTGAGCCATGTTGTGGCAGTGGTGCGAATCTGCTTGCTTTCGCCGAACATATCGCCGATAGCGGAAAAATTCCAAGCTTACATATGGCAGCGGTTGCGGTAGATATTGATGTTTTATGTGTGTGGATGTGTTTTGTGCAATGCCATTTTTACGGTATTCCCGCAAAAATCATACATGGCGACAGTTTGAAACTTGAATTTCATACGGCTTGGCGGACAGTGCATTGGTTGCGTGGAGGATTTGAAGACGATATGAAAGCTGAAATTGCCGCTGACAAAAAAGCCGCTTTCGATGCAGAACAGCAACACCATAGAGAAACGAAGATTACCGCCCCTTTGTTGACTTTGGAAGAACAGTTGGTCTTGTTTTAAGGAAAGGAAGAAGCGTGATGATTCAAGATGTGAAAAAAGTGGATAAAGTTGACAGTATTTTAAATGAGGTTTCGACATTAAGCCCGAAGGAAATCCGAGAAATTTTTATGCGGATGTGGAGGCATATGGATTCACTGAATGACGGATTAACGGCTGATGATTGTGTCGAACTTTTTGCAACTGCATTAAAAGGCAGTTCAGATTTAACCTATGATTTGTTAAAGGATACCTGTCATGATTATAGCGTAGGCACAATGACGGAAACATTTGCATTATTGCCGCGTGAAACGTATGACAAAATGTTTTCTGAATGCCTCAAAGGTAAAATTCCCGCTGAAACGCGACTGGATACCGAAGCCCTAATTAAGTTTTTGATGTTGGATAATGTTTCTGAAATTGAAGTGAGCATTAGAAAAGGTTGTATAAGAGCAACACATTTTATAGGTTCTGACAAAAAATATATCTATGACACAGGTATTGATGATGAAGAAATTCAATGGGAAATTGAAGATTTCAAGGCTATTTATCCGCATACATGGTGGACGGTAGAGCAGGTTATTTACAATGACTAAGATATAAAGGTTGTCTGAAACGGCGATTTCAGACGACCTTTATATGCTGAAGGGAAATTAACGGAAAAAAACGCCCGCCGCAGCCCCGTTACCGCCTCTCAAGGTTCGGCAGAAACGTCCCCACGCCCCCAAGAGAAAAACAGACTTAGGCAACTTTTCCGGCACCTTCGGCAGCCTGCAAAATTGCCATGCCTATTTTTCTCTTGCCCCCTACGGCGGGCTTTTTTATTTATGAAAAATTAGTACTATTCAATCTAGTAGCTGACAGCTCTTAAAACTGGAGCTATTTAGACAAAATATCTGCCTTTGTCGATTTTGATCGGTGTTTAACATGGGCTGGGATGAAAAATAACACATAAGGAAAACTAATACTTTTACTACAGCGTGAACACATTGATAGGTTGTTTGATATGTTAATAGCAAACCGCAGGTTTGATACCCCCATTTAAAATTACGGAGTACGATGGTGGGATGAATTTTTTGGGCGCGTTTGGCGAAGTCCCAGTACACGAGCTTGGAAATCGATCGGCGACATTGTGCTTTGAATGGAAAGGAGAGATCTCTGAACCACGAGATACCCATGATATTTCGGGGATGAAGCCAAACATTCTTTATGACTTTAACGGATCAGGACGGCACTTTGATAACTCTGATCCACGTTACCTGCTTCCAGTGGATTCAAAAGGACTGATTCTGAAGCATATCGTGATTAATGATGAAGACGAGCTTTTGAGGATTTGATGTAACCGACGAAAAATTTATTTTTACCGATACCGACTATTGAAAGCCATCCCAATTGTGCGAAACATTTTATTGCATAAGGCATGGCAGGAAATTTACCGGATAAATGAAATGTGTCGTAACACTTCATTTGAAATTGCCATATGCAACCGCCTAATGTAAGATGAATAAACATACAACCGAGTTTTCATCTGCTAGAGCTAATATAAGGTCTTTTTTTGGTCATTACTATAATTGTCCACTTACATTATTTAACTTAATTAATTCTATGAACCCCTTCTTTTCCTCCCAAGCCATATTTCCTCCATTATCACTATTATTCCTATCATTGATAGCTGCCTTTCCTGTCCCAACATCAGCCGCTCCCACTCCCGAAGCCATTTCACAACAACAGGATATTCTCCAGCGTCAACGGGAGAAGCAGCTGCGTGAACAGATGTTGCCTGAACAAGATGTGCGTTTAGATGATGCTGATACAGGTAGGGAGAAGATGGCAACACAGGCAGATAATGCAAATTCGGATGAAGCAAGCCCATGCTTTCCTATTTCTGAAGTGGAATTGGTAGGTAAAGGAGCCGCTAAATTTCGATTTGCGCTCAATCAGGCTTTGCGCCAAACACATTTTGTTCCCGGCAAGTGTTTGCATGCGGGCGATATCAATCAAATCATGTCTTTGGCGCAAAATGCTTTGATCGGCAGGGGGTATACCACGACACGTATTTTGGCTGCGCCACAAAATTTGAATAGTGGCAAGCTTCAATTAACACTGATGCCGGGCTATCTGCGCTTCATACGAATCGATAGATCTAATGATGCCCAAACCCATGCTGAACGCATTGCAGCATTCCAAAACAAATTTCCCTCCCGCTCAGACAATCTGTTGAATCTGCGTGATTTAGAACAAGGGCTTGAAAATCTCAAACGGCTCCCAACAGCAGAAGTCGATATCCAAATCATTCCCGTAGAGGACGAACCAAATCAAAGTGATGTTGTGCTGCAATGGCAGCAACGTTTGTTGCCCTACCGTGTAAGTGTAGGCGTGGATAATTCAGGCAGTAAAGCAACGGGGAAATATCAAGGAAATATCACTTTCTCTGCTGACAATCCTTTTGGACTGAGTGATATGTTTTATGTAAATTATGGACATTCAATTGGCGATACACCCAATGAGGAAAATTTTGACGGCCATCGCAAAGAAGGCGGATCGAACAATTACGCAGTACATTATTCAGTTCCTTTCAGCAAATGGACATGGGCATTCAATCATAACGGCTACCGTTACCATCAGGCAGTTGCCGGATTATCAGAAGTGTATGATTATAATGGGAAAAGTTATAATACTGATTTCGGCTTCAACCGTCTTTTGTATCGTGATGCCAAACGCAAAACTTATCTCGGTGTAAAACTGTGGACAAGGGAAACAAAAAGCTATATTGATGATGCCGAACTGACTGTACAAAGGCGTAAAACTGCAGGTTGGTTGGCAGAACTTTCCCACAAAGAATATATCGGCCGCAGTACGGCAGATTTTAAGTTGAAATATAAACGCGGTACCGGCATGAAAGATGCTCTGCGCGCACCCGAAGAAGCCTTTAACGAAGGCTCGTCACGTATGAAAATTTGGACGGCTTCGGCTGATGTAAACATTCCTTTTCAAATCGGTAAACAGCTATTTGCCTACGATACATCTGTTTACGCACAGTGGAACAAAACTCTGCTCACATCCCAAGACAAACTGGCGATCGGTGGGCGCTACACCGTGCGTGGCTTTGATGGTGAAATGAGTTTGTCGGCTGAGCGAGGCTGGTATTGGCGCAACGATTTGAGTTGGCAATTTAAACCAGGCCATCAACTTTATTTTGGGGCTGATGTGGGACATGTTTCAGGACAATCCGCTCAATGGTTGTTGGGGCAAACTTTAGCTGGTACAGCAATGGGGATACGCGGACAAATGAAGCTTGGCGGAAACCTACATTACGATATATTTACCGGCCGCGCATTGAAAAAACCCGATTTTTTCCAATCAAAGAAATGGGCAAGCGGTTTTCAGATAAGCTATACGTTTTAAAACAGTATCGTCAAATGAGCTATAAGGAAGAGATAATAAAATTTGATAATAGCTGAGACCCTGCAAAATACCTCTCTTCACCTATTTACTGACAGCCAAAAGCCTGTGTTGGGGTTCAGCTGTTGGGGGAAAAGGAATTTTGCAAAGGTCTCAGGATGTGTGTTGTTATACAGGTAAATAAAGGTCGTCTGAAACGGTTTTGCTGTTTTCAGACGGCCTTTTGAATTCATACAAGCTATGGCTTGCTTATCTTTATAATTGTCCAAATTTCCAATAATCCCGCCCTTCAATTTTCCAATAACAAAATTCGTCTGGTATTAAATACCCAAAATCCATTGCCTTTGAAAACCAGCCGTCATAAACATAATCTTCATGACATCTGTCCCAATCCATATGAAGGTAAACTTCCGTATCAAAATTAATATAGAACAACGGCAGTCTCGAAGAAATCTGATTGATTTTTAAGAAATCACTTTGCTGGCCAGAGTCTGAGATAGGATCATTGTACGACAGCTTATTCTCGACAACGGAATATAACCTTACCGCTTCATCAGAAGTAAACCCCTGAAACATCAGTTCCTTCAATTCATCCTTTTTTAATACAATGACTGAATCTGATTGAAGATAGCTTTCAAAATTGTCCTTAGTTAATTGCCAGATGCCGTTTCGGTAATAATAACTATTCATTTCATCCTGATATTGTTCTAACGTAATATTACCGTTTTTAAAATCCAAATCTAAGTCTAATTTCATGTTTAATATAAAATTTTCCTTATAATCAATCAAATAATATATCTTTTTCTTATAGACAAAAATAGATATGCATTGAGTATATTGAAAGATGGCATTTAATAATTCAGATTTAAATTTCTCAATTTTTTCCATATTTGACAAGTTCCTTAATAACTTTATCTTTAGCAAGTCGTAGCCCACATTAAATCTGCAGCTAAGGTGTGCGCGGTACGCACGCACGCGAGCTTGAGTCTAATAAAAAAGTCGTCTGAAACATTTTTCCGGCTTTCAGACGACCTTTTGTCAAATATTATCGGCAGCGGCTCAATGCCAACCTTAAACCTGCTCCGATTTCTTCAGGGCTGTTATCCAATGATAAAATTACATCGTCTGCATCAATGGCATCCCACGCTTCCAGCTTGACATGGTGGCTCGGGCTGATTTTCAGGCAGCCGTTGTGCAGCCAAATATCCCCGCTCATCATGTTTTTAAATAGGGCGCGTCTGGTTTTATAGCCCAAGTTCCCGCATAGATTGGCAACCCAATCCTCATAACGTGGTTTAAAACTTTCCTGTTTTAAAAAATCAATACGTTCAGCTTCGTTGTCTAACGTCCTGCTGTTCGCCAATGCTTGTAAGACTGTCGTGCCTAAAGTTCCATTGTCGGTATCCAATG
>NZ_KV833359.1:0-687 GCF_001837635.1 Neisseria sp. HMSC070H10 | reverse complement strand
TATTGAAGCCTTCGTTAGCTTCTTTTTGCTCTTCCAATGCTGCTTTATTAGCATTTACATCTGCGCTGATGGCGTTAACAACTTCTGCAGTTTTTACCAATGCTTCGCTGTTGTCGTTGACGGTTTCAGTCAAGTCACCCAATGCCTCATCGTGTGCAGCTACAACTTCTTTCAAACCCAATCCGCCAAAGCCGTCAGCTTCAACATCTGCTTGTGTAGCTTTACGGACGGTTTTGCTGCCATCTTCATTAGTAGCGACGAAGTTGCTGCCGGCAGCAAAGCCATTAACTGCCTGCTCCAGCTCCTTAGTTTTCAACAACAGGTCTGAGCTATCAGCCGCGCCCGCTGCGCTGCTTATCACAGCTGCCGCAATAGCCATACTCAATGCTTTAACGTTGAATTTTTTCATGTTTTTTACCTTTTTGTGGTGGGTGTAAGGACGTTATTCAAGCTTCTCTTTCCCCGTAAACTGAAAAAGGGACACCGCATGGTCTTAACGGTGATAGTCACTTGAAGAAAGTTGCACCCTCCATTGTAAAAAAATGAAATTTAAATGCAAGTATTCTGTATAGATTTTTCACATATCATGAAAATATGTTGTACATATACATCATTCAGATAAGATGCAAGGAGCACAAAAAATAACGCAAATAGAGACCTTTGCAAAATTCCCCAAAATCCCCTAAA
>NZ_KV833358.1:159508-180971 GCF_001837635.1 Neisseria sp. HMSC070H10 | reverse complement strand
GCAGCAAGAGTAGCAACTGTATTTTTAACCCCGTAATACCTTTCAATCTATTGCCGATGAGTAACGCTTGATTGCAAGATACGCCCATGCAAAAATTTACCCATAATAAAGAAACAGAAAAATAACAATTAGTTTCAACAACTTAAATCATCTTCCGCCCTGTCATTTTACAAATACGAAACTATCAAGGATATATCATGCACACAGAATCCGTTCTAACCCTCCTCAAAACACTGCAAAACCAAATCTGCGCCGCGCTGGAGCAAGAAGATGGCGAAGCCAAATTTGTGCATGAAGTATGGACTGGGAAGCTGGGTATCGGCGAAACCCGTGTATTGAAAAACGGCGCAGTATTCGAGCAGGCCGGTGTGAATTTTTCGCATGTAAAGGGAACAAAAATGCCGGCTTCTGCTACGGCCCATCGTCCGGAATTGGCAGGCGCGGCGTTTGAAGCCATGGGCGTGTCGCTGGTCATTCATCCGAAAAATCCTTATGTTCCGACCAGCCATGCCAATGTGCGCTTTTTTATTGCCTATCCTGAAAATGCCGAGCCGGTTTGGTGGTTTGGCGGCGGCTTTGATTTGACGCCGTTTTATCCTTTTGAAGAAGATATCGTGCATTGGCACACAGTGGCGCGGGACGTATGCGCGCCATTTGGCGAATCGGTTTATTCTGAATTCAAACAATGGTGTGACGAATATTTCTACTTGAAACACCGTAACGAAACACGCGGCGTGGGCGGCCTGTTTTTTGACGATTTAAACCGTTGGGATTTCGATACCTGCTTGAACTTTATCAAGGCAGTCGGGGAAGGCTATATCGCAGCGTATCTGCCGATTGTGGCAAAACGCAAAAACACGCCTTATGGAGAACGTGAACGCGATTTCCAACTCTACCGCCGCGGACGCTATGTCGAATTTAACTTGGTTTGGGACAGAGGCACGCTGTTCGGCCTGCAAAGCGGCGGCCGTACGGAAAGCATTTTGATGTCCATGCCGCCTTTGGTACGCTTTGAGTATCAATATGCACCGGAAGAAGGTTCACCCGAAGCACGTCTCAATCAATTCCTTATACCGCGCAACTGGCTGGAAGAAGCCGGCAGATAGTTTTACCTATAAGATGCCGTCTGAAAAGCGATTCTCACTGGTTGAGACTACCTTTTCAGACGGCCTTTGCTTCAATTGCTTTGAATTTGCATACCTTTGCCTATTGCGCTGTTTCATCTCTATAGAGTTTTTGAGACAATGCGCCCATATAAAAATCACCTCACAAACCACACTAAAAAGGAATAATCGGTGAAACGCATTTTCTTATTTATCGCAACCAATATCGCAGTTTTGGTTGTCATCCGTGTTATTTTGGCCATCTTGGGCATCAACAGCACCGACCAAGTCGGCAGCCTACTGGCTTATTCCGCAGTCGTCGGCTTCAGCGGCTCGATTGTCTCCCTGCTGATGTCGAAAACCATCGCCAAACATTCGGTCGGCGCCGTCGTCATCGACCAGCCCCAAAGCGAAGAAGAAGCGTGGCTGTTGGCAACTGTTGAAGCGCAAGCCCGCCAATGGAATCTGAAAACGCCCGAAGTCGCCATTTACAACTCGCCTGAGCCTAACGCCTTCGCAACCGGCGCAACCAAAAACAGCTCGCTCGTCGCTGTCAGCACCGGCCTGCTCGATCACATGACCCGCGATGAAGTCGAAGCCGTTTTGGCGCATGAAATGGCACACGTAGGCAACGGCGATATGGTGACGCTGACGCTGATTCAAGGTATTGTAAATACTTTTGTCGTCTTCTTGGCGCGTATCGTTTCCAGCATGGTGGCACGTAACAATGACGGCAGCACTTCGCAAGGTACATATTTCATGGTCAGCATGGTATTGCAGATCGTATTCGGCTTCCTCGCCAGCATCATCGTAATGTGGTTCAGCCGCCAACGCGAATACCGCGCCGATGCGGGCGCTGCAAAACTGGTGGGCGCCCCAAAAATGATTGCCGCCCTGCAACGCTTGAAAGGCAACCCCAGCGATTTGCCGCAAACCATGACGGCAATGGGCATTGCCAGCGAAGCCAAAGATTCTTGGTTCAGCACCCATCCTTCTTTGGACAACCGCATCAACCGTTTGAAAAACCGCTAATCGAAAAACATCAAGGCCGTCTGAAACCTCAATTTCAGACGGCCTTTTTTATTTCTTCATCAAAGCCCGTTTGATGATAATCATCCAGTCTTTCTTATCCAACAACGGCCGCTGGTTAAACACATCATATTTGCAACCGTCCAGCTTCTGCAAAATCAACTGGCCGCCGACAATAATCATGCGCAACTCAAAACCGATTCGTCCTTTGAGGGTTTTGCCCAACGGCGATCCGGCCTTCAGCATTTGAAAAGCACGTTGGCACTCATGCGCCATCAGTCGTTGAAAAGCAAAGTCGGCTTTGCCGGCCGCAATCTGCTCTTCGCTGACTTTGAACTTCTGCAAATCTTCCTGAGGGAGGTACACGCGCCCTTTCTGCCAATCTACCGCCACGTCCTGCCAGAAATTAATCAGCTGCAAGGCAGTGCAAATGCCGTCGCTTTGCGCCATGCTCACTTCATCGGTTTGCCCGTACAAATGCAGCATAATGCGCCCCACCGGATTGGCGGACAAGCGGCAATAGGCAATCAATTCACCAAAGTTTTCATAACGGGTTTTGACCACATCCTGACCGAACGCCGCCAGCAAATCGTAAAACGGCTGCAACGGTAATTGAAACGGCTCAATCGCTTCGTTGTACAAACGCTGCATCAAAGCCGTTTGCGGTTTCCCGCCTTGTGCAATGCAGTCTAACTCTGCCTTCAGTTCGTCCAGTTGGCGCAGGCGTTCGGCTGCTTCAGCATGGCCTTCGTCGGCAATATCATCCGCCGTCCGTGCAAAAGCGTAAACGGCGTGAACCGGCTTGCGCAAACGGCGCGGCAGCACAATGGAGCCGACTGGGAAGTTTTCGTAATGATTGACTGACATGGGAAATCCGAAAATTTAAAATAAAATGTTTTTGCTGACAGGCCGTCTGAAATTCAGACGGCCTTACGTTTGGCCGCAAAGAAATCCTGCAATACGCTTTGGCATTCGTCTGCCAATATGCCGCCCAAAATTGCGGTATGCTTGTTCAGACGTTTGTCGGCAAACAAATCAACCACGCTGCCTGCCGCACCGGTTTTAGCTTCGGCCGCACCATAAATCACGCGCCCGACCCGTGCCTGCATCAAGGCAGATGCGCACATAGAGCAAGGCTCTAAGGTGATGTACACGTCGCAGTCTTCCAAACGGTAGTTTTGCAAGGCCTTACCTGCGGTGGCAAGCGCGTTGATTTCGGCATGGTGGCTGACATTGTGGTCGCCAATGCAGGTATTGTGTGCCGCTGCGATTGCCTTGCCTTGATATACGATGACTGCGCCAACGGGCACTTCGCCCAATGCCGCCGATTGTCTGGCCTGTTCTATCGCCAGCCGCATAAAGGCTTCCATATCGCTTTGCGAAGGGAAAACGGCAACAGGCGGATGGTTTTTTAATGCCTCGCCCAGCTCCGTCTTTCTCTCCTCGGAAACATGCCGGACATCCACACCTGAAACCAATGCATCCAGTTGCCATAAGGTACTTTTGGTTACGGTCAAACCTGACGCTTTCAGCAATAGAAATGCGCGGACTGCGCCGATTTCCTGTAAATCTTCCAGTGAACAAATACCCAATTCTTTTAGAGCGGCCAATGTTTTAGGCGCAAGTGGTGGCGTAGTCAGCATGGATTATTCCTGAAAATGCTGACGCGCCAAGGCTAAGGCCGCCTGAACATAATCGCTGTCTGCGTAAGGATCTAACGTGTGCGCCAAAGGAATTTTCCGCAACCAGGTCAACTGGCGTTTGGCAAGCTGGCGTGTGGCGACAATGCCTTTTTCGACAAAGGTATCATAATCGGTTTCGCCTTCGAGATAATCCCAAGCCTGACGGTAGCCCACGCAGCGCATAGACGGCATATCGGCATACAGTTGCGGATAATCGCGGCGTAAAGCGTGCATTTCATCGAGGAAACCGTGTTCCAGCATACTTAAAAAGCGTTTTTCGATTTGCTGGTGTAACAAATGACGGTCTTCAGGAATCAGGGCAACCGTGCATAAATCTAATAAAGGCGCGGCCTGCTTCTGCTCTGTGAAATGTTCGCTCAAAGGCTTGCCGGTCAAAAGATAGACTTCCAAAGCGCGTTCAATACGCTGGCTGTCATTGGCTTTCAGACGGCCTGCCGTAATCGGGTCAACCTCCTGCAAACGGCGATATAGGCCTGCCAGACCGTGTTCGTTCTTTTCCGCCTGAAGTTGTGCGCGCACCTCCGCATCCGCACTGGGCAAATCGTTCAAACCTTCCGTCAGCGCGTGGAAATACATCATTGTGCCGCCGACAATCAGCGGATAGCGACCGCGCGTATGTATTTCATTCACCAAGCGCACGCAGTCGCCAATAAAATCCGCCGCGCTGTAACTTTCCAGCGGCGAGATAATATCAATCAAATGATGCGGTACGGCGGCAAGCTCTTCGGCAGTCGGCTTGGCCGTACCGATGTCCATGCCGCGATACACCAGCGCGGAATCCAAACTGATGATTTCCACCGGCAACGATTGGGCAATATTTAAGGCCAGTGCGGTTTTACCGCCGGCGGTCGGGCCGAGTACGGCGAAGGCTTTGGGCGCATTCATAAGAAAACGGAAAAATTAAAAATGCGATTATAGCAAACCCGGGCAGACCATATTTCAGGCCGTCTGAAACATTTGCTCTACATTATCAAAAGCGTTACACTTGCTGCGCCGTTTCAGACGGCCTTTTATATTGATTTCAAACCTGCTGCTGCCGTCATTGCGCCGGCAGTCAAGCCGTCAGCGACACTGCGTCGCTGTAAACACGAAAGAACACACTATGACCGTATCTCCCGTAGCCTTGCGCCGTCAAACCGAGCGCAAGCCGCATCCGACTGCGCGTTATTGGAAAAAATGCGATGTCGAGGCTTTGTTTGGACTGCCTTTCCTCGACCTCGTTTTCCAAGCCGCCGAAATCCACCGCCAAAACTTCAACCCGCGCGAAATCCAGCTTTCCACCCTGCTCTCCATCAAAACCGGCGGCTGTCCCGAAGACTGCGCCTACTGCCCGCAATCGGCACACCACAACACCAATCTGGGCAAAGAGCAGATGATGGATGTGGACGAAATCGTCGAAAAAGCCAAAATTGCCCAATCGCGCGGTGCCAGCCGTTTCTGCATGGGCGCAGCATGGCGCGGACCCAAACCCAAAGACGTGGCTGTCGTTTCCGAAATCATCAGCGCAGTGAAAGGCTTGGGCATGGAAGTGTGCGGCACCTTCGGCATGCTCGAAGACGGCATGGCGGAAGACTTCAAAAAAGCCGGTTTGGACTACTACAACCACAACCTCGACACCGACCCCGAACGCTACAACGACATCATCCACACCCGCAAACACGAAGACCGCATGGATACTTTGGGCAAAGTCCGCAATGCCGGTTTGAAAGTCTGCTGCGGCGGCATCGTCGGCATGAATGAAACTCGCGCCGAACGCGCAGGCCTGATTGCCAGCCTTGCCAACCTCGACCCTCAGCCCGAAAGTGTGCCGATCAACCAGTTGGTCAAAGTAGAAGGCACGCCGCTGGCCGATGCCGAAGATTTGGACTGGACGGAATTTGTCCGCACCATCGCCGTCGCGCGCATTACCATGCCGCATAGCTACGTCCGCCTCTCCGCAGGCCGCAGCAATATGCCGGAATCCATGCAGGCCATGTGTTTCATGGCTGGCGCAAACTCGATTTTCTACGGCGACAAGCTGCTGACTACGGGCAATCCGGACGAAGACGGCGACCGCCTGCTGATGGAAAAATTGAATTTGTATCCGCTGCGCTTTGAATTGGAAGAAGAATACAAAGCCGCGCAGGAAACGCCTAAAATCAAAGTCGACTATTAACCGCCATCATAAAAGGCCGTCTGAAACTTTTTCAGACGGCCTTTTATCGTTATTCAACATTGAAACTTTCAATCTTCCGTATCCATTCTTCCTTTTCCGCCTCGTTCAAAAACGAAGCGCGGAATGAATTCGCGCACAAGGTTTTGATTTCTTCCGCACTCAAATCCAAAGCCTCGGCAAGCGCTTCAAAATTGCGGTTCATATAGCCGCCGAAATACGCCGGATCATCGGAATTAACGGTTACCAACACGCCGCGTTGCAACATACGGCGCAAATTGTGTTTTGCCATTTCAGGGAACACTTTTAATTTCAAATTGCTCAACGGGCAAACGGTCAACGGCATTTGCTCTTTAATCAAACGCGCCATCAAGGCCTCATCTTCTTCCGCCCGTACTCCATGATCGATACGGCGGACATGCAGCAAGTCCAAAGCCTCGTAAACATATTCCGGCGGGCCTTCTTCTCCGGCATGCGCCACCGTCAACAAACCCTCCGCCCGCGCTTGCGCAAACACACGCTCAAACTTGGACGGCGGATGCCCCAATTCGCTCGAATCCAAGCCTACGCCGATGATGTGTTCTTTATAAGGCAAAGCCTGATTTAAGGTTTCAAATGCGCTTTCTTCCGACAAATGACGCAGGAAACACATAATCAAACGCGTGCTTATACCCCATTGCTGTCCGGCTTCACGGCAGGCGCGGACAATGCCGTTAATCACGGTTCCAAATGCCACGCCACGCGCAGTATGGGTTTGCGGATCGAAAAATATTTCCGTATGCACGACATTGTCTTCACGGCAACGCTCAAGATACGCGCGGGTCAAATCGTAAAAATCCGCCTCGTGCAGCAAGACGCCGGCACCGGCATAATAAATATCCAAAAACGACTGCAAATTGTGAAAATCATAAGCCTGCCGTACCGCATCGACATTTTCATAAGGAATCGCTATATGGTTGCGCTTGGCGATTTCAAACATCAGCTCCGGCTCGAACGTCCCTTCGATATGAACGTGCAACTCGGCTTTGGGCAGGGCTTGGATCAATTGTTTGATATTCATATTTTCTCTGATTTTCGGTTTATATTTAATATTGAAGGCCGTCTGAAACTTTCAGACGGCCTTTGACCATTTATCTGTTAAAAACCATTTTCCATCATAATTTCGCCGGGGATGCGGTTGCGGTGCATAGCGTAGCCCAAATCCATCAGGGCTTGGAAAGTGTCTTTGACCATTGCCGGATTGCCGCAAACCATAAAACGCGTATCGGCCTTGGTGAACTTGAAGCCGATTTTTTCTTCCAAGCCTCCATTCTTCAGCAATTCGGGAATCCGTTTGCCGCTCAATGCGCCTTCTTTTTCCTCACGCGTAGTGATCGGAACAAAAGTGAATTTATGGAAATATTCTTCAATCAGCGGATGCTTTTTCAAATCAGCAAGGCGTTGGTTGAAAATCAACTCGTTGGCGTAAGAAACTGAATGCGCCAAAACCAAACGGTCGAAACGCTGCCAGATTTCAGGTTGCTCGATAATGGAAAGGAAAGGCGCAATGCCGGAACCCGTGCAGAGCATAACTAAATCCTTACCGTCTGGGAATCGCTCGGGCAAGAGGAAACCGGTAGCCGTTTTATCCAGCAAAATGGTGTCACCCTCTTTCATCGCGGCAAAACGCGCCGACATCGGACCGCCTTCGATTAACACCGCGAAATACTCAAGCGTATCGGCGTATTCGGCAGATACGACAGAATACGCGCGCCAAATAAAGCCCTCGCCGTCACGGAAACCAAGGCGCGAAAACTGCCCTGCCGAAAAACGGTAGGACTCGGGACGGCTGATGGCAAAAGTCATCAGCTTAGGCGTATGGTGTTTAATCCACAAGACTTTTTCTTCGGTAAACTTGGCTTCTGGAGAAGCTGCCATAATAGGTTTCCTTGATATTCGGTATCAGTTTCAAATAGGGCTTATTATAAAGATTCAAAAGACCGTCTGAAATATTTATTTTCAGACGGCCTTTAAGATTATTCACGGCGCAAACGGATACTGATGCCTTTTTGTTCCAAAATCAAATCGTTACCGTCAAAACGATAGTTCCACACGCTTTGTTTGCGCAAAAACGCATCTTCCAGCTTCATGTCTTCACACAGCATCATGCTTACCGCAATATGGCCAAAATCAATTTTGCCCGCTCCGATTACATTCGCTTGAAACATCATACCGTTGCAACCCATATTGCCATAAGCCTTAGGCATTTTGCTGAAATCCAAATAGGCGTTTTTATCTGCCAATTCTTTTTCAGTGAATTTATTGAAAGCGACAACACGCCATTTGGCGGCTAAAGTAGGTTGCGCCGTTTGTTGAGTTTGTACCTGCGCTTTAGAGGCTTGTCCAGGCTGAGATGCTGAAGGAGATGTACAAGCTGCCAAAACCACCATACTCATCAATGCGCCGAATAATGTTTTCATATCTATTCCTTAATTATTGCTAAAGGCCGTCTGAAAAACCATTCATCTTCAGACGACCTTTAAGCCTTATTTACAAAGTTGTATCCAATGCTTTGGAAATATCGTTCCAAATATCGTCCACATCTTCGATTCCAACCGAGAAACGCAGCAGGCCGACTTTGATGCCCATTTCCATTTTCACATCATGCGGCACGCCGCTGTGGGATTGGGAATAGCAATGGTTGACCAGACTTTCCACGCCGCCGAGGCTGGAAGCCATTTTGACCAGTTTCATGTTTTTAATCACGCTATCGGCCGCTTCACGCGTATCGTTTTTGAGATAAACCGTAACCACGCCGCCGATACCTTTGGGCATTTGTGCTTGGGCGAGTTCGTAATGTTCATGAGACGGCAGGCCGGGATAGAACACTTTTCCAATGGCAGGATGAGCTTCCAAACGGCGTGCGATTTCGAGTGCGTTTTGGCAATGGGCGTTCATGCGCAGAGCCAGCGTTTTAATACCGCGCAACACCAGCCAGCAGTCCATCGGGCCTGCAATCGCACCGGTATGCACCATCATGTCGTGCAAAGGCTGAGCCAGCTCTTTGGTTTTGGCAACGACTATGCCCATCAATACGTCGGAATGGCCGCACAAATATTTAGTAGCGGAATGGAACACAAAATCGCAACCCATATCCAACGGCTGTTGCAGATACGGCGTGGCAAAGGTGTTGTCGATGCCGACCAGCGCACCGGCTGCTTTGGCTTTTGCGGCAAGCGCTTTGATGTCTACCAAGCGCAAAAGCGGATTGGACGGCGTTTCCAGCCAAACCAGTTTGACATTGTGTGCTTTGAGCAGCTCATCCAAATTATCCGGATTGCCCAAATCGGCAAAAACAACGTTCACACCCCATTTTTGATAAACATCGACCAATAAATCATAAGCGCCGCCGTAAATATCTGCGACGGCGACAATGGTATCGCCCGGGCGCAGGAAAGTACGCCACACGGCATCAATCCCCGCCATGCCGCTGGAAAACGCAAAGCCGGCCGCACCGTGCTCCAAATCGGCAACGGTATCTTCCAATACCTGACGGGTCGGGTTGCTCAGGCGCGAGTAGCGGTAAGGCACATTTTCGCCAATCTCGTGCAACGCAAACATACTGTTTTGATAAATCGGCGGCATTAGCGCACGGTTGTGTTCGTCGCAATCGTAGCTGGAATGGATGGCTTTCGTGGCGAATTTCATTGGGTCTCTGCCTATATAGATGTGAATAATCGAAGATTTTATCACTATCTGAAAAATAGAAACAATCAATGCAGGCGGATAAAGCAAGTGATATAATCTCGCATTTGCAAATCGGCCGACACGAGCCGATTCCCTCCACACGCATCTCAACAATCCTATCATGAAGGACATACCACGCATGAACGCCATTGCAGACGTGCAATCCAGCCGCGATTTACGCAACCTGCCGATTAATCAGGTCGGCATCAAAGACCTGCGCTTTCCAATCTCCCTCAAAAGCAAAGAAGGCGAACAATCCACCGTCGCCCGCCTGACCATGACGGTTTTCCTGCCTGCCGACCAAAAAGGCACGCATATGTCGCGCTTTGTCGCCCTGATGGAAAAACAAACCGATGCTTTGGATTTCGATACGCTGCACAAGCTGACCGCCGATATGGTTGCCCTGTTGGATTCGCATTCCGGCAAAATCAGCGTTTCCTTCCCGTTTTTCCGCAAGAAAAGTGCGCCCGTCTCCGGCATCCAATCGCTGCTCGACTATGATGTTACCCTGACCGGCGAAATCAAAAACGGTACATACAGCCACAGCCTGAAAGTAATGGTTCCGGTTACTTCATTGTGTCCGTGTTCCAAAGAAATTTCCCAATACGGCGCGCACAACCAACGTTCGCATGTGACGGTCAGTCTGATTGCGAATGCGGATGTAGGCATTGAAGAAATCATCGATTACGTCGAAGCGCAAGCAAGCTGCCAGCTCTACGGCTTGCTCAAACGCCCTGACGAGAAGTATGTAACGGAAAAAGCGTACGAAAATCCGAAGTTTGTCGAAGACATGGTTCGCGATGTGGCTACTGCGCTGATTGCCGACAAACGCATCGAGTCGTTTGTTGTCGAAAGCGAAAACTTCGAATCGATACACAACCATTCCGCTTACGCTTATATCGCTTATCCTTAAAGCCAAGCCGAATAGCAACAAAGGCCGTCTGAACATTTCAGACGGCCTTTGGCATAAATTGAACGATACCATGAGACTATCGGTCATATATGGGCAACCCTATTTCGATATAATTCAAAAGCATTAGATTTCTCTCGCAATATTTAACATAAATTAAGCCGATTGTTTTCCCCATCATTTATAATGACGGTTTCTCAACGGCATATCCGTGGATATTATGAAAAAATTCCTTTATTTCCTCATTGCATTTTTAGGCTTGAGCAGCTTCGCATTCGCAGTAGATGCCAATGATTTGCTGCCTCCAGAGCAAGCCTTTGTACCTCAAGTCAATGTAACCGATCAAGGCATCAGCGTGCAGTTCAAAATCGCTGACGGCTACTATATGTACCAGTCCAAAATCGTTGCAGCGACCAATCCTGACAAAATCCTAGGCGAACCCAAATTCAGTAAAGGTGAAGAAAAAGAAGACGAATTCTTCGGCAAACAAACGGTTTACCACCATACCGCACAGGTTGACCTACCTTACAAACAAGCCGCGCCGCAATACAAACTGACACTGACTTATCAAGGCTGTGCCGAAGTAGGTGTGTGTTATCCGCCTGTGGACACTGAGTTTGACGTAAAAGGCAACGGGGTTTACCAGCCGCAAAGCGATGAGCCGGTTTCTGCCAAAGACCGCTTTTTACAACCGTCCGCCTCTTCAGACGGCCCAATGCCTGCCCAGCCTAGTGCAAACAATCCCGACAGCAGCCGCTTCAAGCTCTCTTGGGATACTTTAAACGCCAACCTGTTGGCGTTTTTTGTCGCAGGTTTGGGCTTAAGCTTTACCGCCTGCATGTATCCGCTCCTGCCGATTGTTTCCAGTATTGTCGTGGGCGACAAAAAAGCCGGCAAAGGCCGCGCGTTTACCTTGTCTATGGTTTATGTACAAGGTTTGGCATTGACCTACACCTTGGTCGGCGTGATTGCCGGTTTGACCGGCGCGCTGTTGACCGTATGGCTGCAACAACCTTGGGTCGTACTGGCCGCCGCAGGACTGATGGTGATATTGGCATTGTCGATGTTCGGCTTCTTCAATATCCAGCTGCCCAACTCTGTCCAATCCTATTTCCAAAATCAAAGCAGCAAACTCTCCGGCGGTAAAATCGTTTCCGTCTTTATCATGGGTATTTTGTCTGCACTGATTGTCGGCCCGTGCGTTGCGCCTCCGCTGGCATTTGCTTTGGGCTATATCGGCCAAACCGGCGATGCCGTGTTGGGCGGCCTCGCGCTTTATGTCTTAGCACTCGGCACCGGCGTACCGCTCATCATCATCGGCACATTCGGCGGTCATATCCTGCCTAAAGCAGGCGACTGGATGAACGGCATCAAATACGCATTCGGCTTCATCTTGCTGGCCGTTGCCGTATACCTTGCCACACCGCATCTGCCTTATTTCGCAGTAGTCGGCCTCTACACCTTGCTGATGATTGTTCCCGCCCTGATGCTTTTGGCGAAATCCGGCAAACAGAAAGGCCGTCTGAAAACGGTTGCCGCCGTATTGGGCTTTTTACTGCTGATTGGCGGCTCATGGTTTGGCTGGCAAAGCTTCAATAAACAAACCACCGCCCTCCACCACTTCTTAACGCTGGTTCCGCCATCCGAAGCCGGCCAAGAAACCGACCACGGTAAGATGTTTACCGATGTCGGAGAACTCAAAGCCGCTATGGATGCCGCCTTGAAAGCCGATCCTAGCAAACCCGTGCTGATTGATTTCTACGCCGACTGGTGCGTATCCTGCAAAGAAATGGCCGCCTACACGCTCAACCAACCGCAGGTACACGAAGCAGTCGATATGCAACGCTTCTTCCAAATCGACGTAACCGCCAACACTCCCGACCATCAAGCCTTACTGAAAGAATACGGCCTCTTCGGCCCTCCGGGCGTGTTTGTTGTCCGCGCCGACGGCAGTCATAGCGAAGCTTTATTAGGCTTTGTCAAACCCGATGCCTTCATTGAATGGTATCGCAAAAACGAGAAATAGCCGTCTATAAAAAGGCCGTCTGAAAACAGATTTTCAGACGGCCTTTTCTTATGTTTAAAAATTAAAATTCATCTTGAGCCCAACGCGTAGAACGCAAAATGCTGGAATCCACATCTTGAATATTGCGATGACCGGTAAATGCCATGGAAATATCCATTTCTTTATACAGGATTTCCAGCGCACGGGTTACACCTTCTTCACCATACGCCCCCAAACCATACAGGAACGCCCGGCCAATCATCGTACCTTTCGCACCCAAAGCCCAAGCCTTCAAAATATCCTGACCGCTGCGGATACCGCTGTCCATCCAAACCTCGATGTCGCTACCTACCGCGCTGACCACATCAGGCAAAGCCTTAATGGCAGACACAGTATCGTCAAGCTGACGGCCGCCATGATTGGAAACGACCAATGCGTCCGCGCCGCTTTTCGCTGCCTTTTCCGCGTCTTCAGGCTCCATAATGCCTTTGATAATCAGCTTGCCGCCCCACAAATCCTTAATGCGCGCCACATCGTCCCAGCTCAGGCGCGGGTCGAATTGTTCGGAAGTCCATGAAGACAGCGAAGACAAATCGCCCACGTTTTTCGCATGACCGACAATATTGCGGAAAGTGCGACGTTCCGTGTTCAGCATTTTCATGCACCATTCGGGCTTAGTCGCCAAATTGATTAAATTGGCAATGGTCGGCTTCGGCGGTGCAGACAGGCCATTTTTGATGTCTTTGTGGCGCTGACCCAAAACCTGCAAATCGGCAGTCAATACCAAAGCCGAACATTTGGCATCTTTTGCACGCTTAATCAGGTTTTCCATAAACTCGCGGTCGCGCATCACATAAAGCTGAAACCAAAACGGCGAGCTGGTGTTTTCAGCCACATCTTCAATCGAACAAATAGACATGGTCGACAGCGTAAACGGAATACCAAATTTTTCCGCCGCCCGCGCCGCCAAGATTTCCCCATCAGCGTGCGCCATACCCGTAAAACCGGTCGGCGCAATCGCCACCGGCATTTTCACATCCTGCCCAATCATTTTGGTTTCGAGACTGCGTCCCTCCATATTAACCAATACCTTTTGGCGGAAACGGATATCTTTGAAATCCGAAGTATTTTCACGATAAGTAGTTTCTGTCCAAGAGCCTGAGTCAATATAGTCATAAAACATACGCGGCATTTTACGTTTGGCAACAAGGCGCAAGTCTTCGATACAGGTTATTTTGCTTAAATCACATTTCATTGTCGATTGCCTCTGTTAAGGTAAAGATGGATGGTCAAGGCCGTCTGAACATTTCAAACACCTCATTATTTTACTCCATCAAAACAACTAAATTTTAAGAATAATTTTGATAATCTATATCAGTATCAATATTAAATCAAAACATTTTAACCCTGGTATTTGTAGGGTTGATAGCCTTTTTTCAGACGGCCTTAAATCCAAATTACAGAAAAATAAAGAAAATATTTTCCGATTTAAAAATCAGCCAATGCCACCATTTAAACAAACAATCAAACCGAACCGCCACATACTTGACTGAAACACTCAGATATTAGACAATTCCCCCACTAATAAAAACGCCACACACAGGCAACCACACCATGAGACTGACTACCAAAGGGCGATTTGCAGTAACCGCCATGATAGATTTGGCGATGAACGCGCAAACCGGCGCTGTCAAACTCAGTGCCATCAGCGAACGACAAAGCATATCGCTCTCCTACCTCGAACAATTATTCAGCAAACTGCGCCGTGCCGGATTGGTTGAAAGCCTACGCGGCCCCGGCGGAGGCTACATCCTTGCCGCTCCCGCCGAGCAAATCAATATTGCACAAATCATCTCCGCAGCCGAAGACCGACTGGATGCCACACAATGCGGCAGCAAAGCAAACTGCCACCACGGCGCCCCCTGTCTGACCCATGACCTTTGGGAGAACTTAAACAAAACCATCAATGATTACCTCAGCAGCGTTACGCTGCAAAGCATCATTGAACAAAAAAACTGCAGCGACAGCAGTCATGTCGTTACCTTTACACACATTCATTAAACCGACCTACGGCAAAGACCGCAGGCAGATGACCAAACGAAAGAGCAAACCATGACCGTCAAAACCCCCGTATACCTCGACTACGCCGCCACCACTCCCGTTGACCGCCGCGTTGCCGAAAAAATGATTCCCTACCTGTCCGATATTTTCGGCAACCCAGCCTCCAACAGCCATAGCTTCGGTTGGGAAGCAGAAGAAGCTGTAGAAAAAGCACGTGCAGACATCGCAGCCCTGATTAACGCCGACTCTAAAGAAATCGTTTTTACCAGCGGCGCAACCGAGTCCAACAACCTCGCCATCAAAGGCGCGGCGCACTTCTACAAATCTAAAGGCAACCACCTCATCACCGTAAAAACCGAGCACAAAGCCGTGCTCGACACCATGCGCGAACTCGAACGCCAAGGTTACGAAGTAACTTATCTGGACGTACAAGAAAACGGCTTGGTTGATTTAGACGTACTGAAAGCCGCCATCCGCGAAGACACCATCCTCGTTTCCGTCATGTGGGTAAACAACGAAATCGGCGTGGTTCAAGATATTCCTGCCATTGGCGAAATCTGCCGCGAACGCAAAATAATTTTCCACGTTGACGCAGCACAAGCATGCGGCAAAGTACCTGTCGACGTTGAAGCAGCCAAAGTTGATTTGTTGTCTATGTCCGGCCACAAAGTATACGGCCCTAAAGGCATCGGCGCCCTGTATGTACGCCGTAAACCACGCGTCCGCCTCGAAGCCCAAATGCACGGCGGCGGTCACGAACGCGGTTTCCGTTCCGGCACATTGCCGACCCATCAAATCGTCGGCATGGGCGAAGCCTTCCGCATTGCCAAAGAAGAATTAGCACAAGACACTGCGCACTACCTGAAACTGCGCGATATCTTCCTCAAAGGTATCGAAGGCATCGAAGAAGTCTACATCAACGGCGACCTCGAACACCGCGCTCCAAACAACCTGAACGTCAGCTTCAACTTCGTCGAAGGCGAAAGCCTGATTATGGCGGTCAAAGAACTCGCCGTATCCAGCGGCTCCGCCTGTACTTCCGCAAGCCTTGAGCCAAGCTACGTTTTACGCGCACTCGGCCGCAACGACGAATTGGCACACTCATCCCTGCGCATCACCTTCGGCCGCATGACCACCGAAGAAGAAGTCCAATTCGCAGCAGAACTGATTAAATCCAAAATCGGCAAACTGCGTGAACTGTCACCGCTATGGGAAATGTTCAAAGACGGGATTGATTTAAACTCAATTGAATGGGCGGCGCATTAAGATTGATGTCAAACAAAGGCTGTCTGAGAAAGTGAGTCTGATTTTTGAATACAGTAAAACACTTTTTATAGACAGTCTTGTAAGCTATTTTCATAGAAAGAATACCATGAAAGTTAAAATTATTAATTTGCCAAATGGTTATAAACGTATTATTTATGGAAAATATTTCGAACAATTTGACTTAGATTATGAACAAGATTTAGACGTATTAAAAAAAGATATTGAATTTGCTTTATCTGTTATTGAATACAATCGATCTATATTCAATAAATTCTCTTCCTTATTTAAGAGTAAAAATATTTTTGTTTATCAAGGAGGACATCATCTTGATATTATTGATCGTGATAAAGGAAGTTTGGAATGGTTAACTATTGAAGATCATTGGACAAAAGATGTTGATGATATCACTGGTTCATGGAAAATGGAGAATTTAGAAATTAGTCGACAAACTCAATATGCAATGCAACTTCTAAAGATTGGTAAAACAAATATTGAGAAAGAAATAAGAAAAATTAAACAAAGGTTCTAAAAAAATGAGTAAATACGGTGGTGAAGACATAATCTATATGAATGATGGTGTATTTAGAAATAAATTAGCCATTCAAGATCCACTTAAATTAGAAAAGGTCGAAAGAGACATTTCTGCTATTTCCGCCCAAAATCTGCTTTTGCAACCCATTACAGGCAATTTCGATTTGGCGCATTTACAGACCATTCATCGCGAACTGTTTGGTAATGTTTATGATTGGGCAGGAGAAATCCGGCGAATTGATATTTCCAAAGGTAATACCCGATTTGCCAATTTTGCTTTTATCGAAAACGAAAGCCGTACACTTTTGGAGAAGCTGCAAAGCGAAAACTATTTGCGGGGGTTGGATAAAGATAAATTCGCCGAGCGTGTGGCCTATTATTTGGGCGAGTTGAACGTCCTACATCCTTTTCGTGAAGGAAACGGCAGAACATTGCGCCTGTTTATGACGCAATTGGCAATAAAAAACGGTTTGCAGATACATTGGCAAAATATCTCTGCAGAACAAATGATTCAAGCCTGTATTCAGGCATACCATGTCGATAGCAGCTTATTGGCACGCCTAATTTTAGAAAATTTAGAACAATCGTCTTTTTCAGACGACTAAAACATCAACAAACCACGATATTTTAAGCAAGCGTAGGTTGGGGTTGGAAACCCAACGAGTCTATTAAAGCGCCTGAAATGTTGAGTTTAATAACCCAATCTACCTATAAATAAAAAAGGTCGTCTGAAAATCCCCAAAGACCTTTTCAGACGACCTAAAAGCCACCACATTAAAATCAAGGATACAACCCATGAACGAACAAGAAATCGACCTCGACAATCTCGACAATCTGCTCGAAGATTTTGACGACGTTACCGTAGAAGGCGGCGTTGATTCAGAGAATGATGACGGCTGCGAAGGCGGCGCGTGCAAAATCTAAACTTCAGGCCGTCTGAATATTCGTAAACAAACCATTTACACCACTAAAAACACAAAGGAAACCACATCATGGCATACAGCGATAAAGTAATCGACCACTACGAAAACCCCCGCAACGTTGGTACTTTCGACAAAAACGACGAATCTGTCGGTACCGGCATGGTCGGTGCACCCGCCTGCGGCGACGTAATGCGTCTGCAAATCAAAGTAAACGATGAGGGTATTATCGAAGATGCAAAATTCAAAACTTACGGTTGTGGCTCCGCCATCGCTTCCTCCAGCCTGATCACAGAGTGGGTTAAAGGCAAAAGCCTTGACGATGCACTGGCAATCAAAAACAGCGAAATTGCCGAAGAGTTGGAATTGCCTCCAGTTAAAATCCACTGCTCTATCTTGGCTGAAGATGCGGTAAAAGCAGCCGTTGCCGACTATCGCAAACGTCAGGAAAACAAATAACCGGATTCAACGCCCCCTTGTCGGCAGGTGCCCAAGACTCCTAGCGAGTCTTCGAGAAAAGCAAATCTGGTGATTTATTCCCCTCTTAAGCAGACAGGGTGAATTGAGAGCACAGAAACTTCATCCTTTTGAAGTTGCCGCCAAATTTGGGACTGCCTGCCAATCTATCCCCTCTCCCCGCGGGAGAGGGTTAGGGAGAGGGCAATAAATCGCAGCTTATATTTAATTTAGTCGTTATACCTGCAAAATCAAAGGAGGCGAAATGCCTTTTACTGATGAAGAAGTCCAATCCCTACTTGCTGTCGAAGGCATAGGTAAAACCATATTACAGCGTTTGCAGCAAATGGGTTTGGATGATATTGCCAAGCTGGCGGCGGCAGATTTAGACGATATTTTGGAACAGGGCGCACAATTAACCGGCTCAACCTGTTGGAAAAATAGTCCGCAGGCTAAAGCTGCCATTACCGCCGCAATAGAGTGGGCAAAACAGCGTTTTCAGACGGCCTGATAGTTCAAGAAGCCGTCTGAAATAAAAAAGCAGGCAAAACAGAAAATGATTGCGAAATGAGGAAAAAAGCATGATTACCATCACAGAAAACGCAGCCAAACACATCAACAGCTATCTGACCAAACGCGGCAAAGGCTTGGGTGTGCGCTTGGGTGTGAAAACCAGCGGCTGCTCGGGCATGGCATACAACCTTGAATTTGTCGATGAAGTGAACGAGGATGATCTGATTTTTGAAGAACACGGCGCACGCGTTTATATTGACCCGAAAAGCTTGGTTTATCTAGACGGCACGCAAGTTGATTACACTAAAGAAGGCTTGCAGGAAGGTTTCAAATTTGAAAATCCGAATGTCAAAGACTCTTGCGGCTGCGGTGAGAGCTTCCACGTTTAAAATATAAAAAATGGCGGGACAGTATCAAAACCATCCCGCCATTTTTTGGCTTCTTGCCTATTATAGCTGCCCTTGCCTTTTCTTTTTCGTTCTACTTTGTGTCGGAACAAATCAGATTTGACTAAGGCTTTTAAGGCATTGTCTCGTATTTTGCCTTTATTGTGTTGTACCTTACCGGTCATATTGTTTTCCTTTCGTATAAACAGTTTTTGGATTATATCGTAAAATAATCTCCTTCTTTAGATTTTTTCCTTTAATATCATGTCTCAATACTTCAACCTCTTCCAGCTTGAGCCATCTTTCAATATTGATACCGAAGCACTCGAACAGACCTATCGAGCTTTAGCTGCCCGTTTTCATCCCGATAAATTTGCTTCCGCCTCAGCTTTTGAGCAAAAACAAGCCGTCATGATGTCTTCTACAATTAATGATGCCTACCGCACATTAAAAAGCCCTATTGATCGGGCTGCTTATCTCTTGAAAAGCCAAAATATCGATGCTGATGCACCTGAACACACTTCGTTTTCACCAGAGTTCCTCATGCAGCAGATGGAATGGCGGGAAACATTGATGGATGCTCAAATGGAACAAAACCATGATGCCATCCGAGCACTGGATCAAGAAATCCAAGAAGTACAAAGCAACCTATATCAAGATTTGCAACAAGCATTTGAGCAACAGGATTATGAATCAGCCGCACAATGGGTACGGCATGGGCGCTTTCTTAATAAGCTTCGCAAGGAAATTGCTTCAATCTTATAAAGTACATATGCTGTTACATTTGCCTAAGTTTTATAGCAAACGATTTTATATACAAAACAAAACCGTATCAGATTTATCTGATACGGTTTTATTATATTAACTACCGATTAGCGTTTTTTACCGGTAACAGTAGCAACAGCCAGGTTTTCGTTACGTTTCAGAGAAACGCTTTCAACACCTTCTGGCAACTTGATGTCTGACAAGTGCAGAATGTCGCCGGCAACTACTGATGCACAATCCAGCTCCAAGAAAGCAGGAATGTTTGCAGGCAAAGCAACTACTTCAACAGAAGTGTTCAACAGAGATACGCGGCCACCTTGCAATTTAACAGCTTGAGAGTTTTCAGCGTTAACAATGTGCAGAGGTACACGGATACGTACAACTTGGTCAGCTTTTACAGCTTGGAAGTCGATGTGTTGAACTTCGCGACGGAATGGGTGCATTTGGAAGTCACGCACGATAACGTCTTTAGTTTCACCGTTCAAAGACAGTTTAATCAAAGCAGTATGGAAAGATTCTTTTTCCAATGCGTAGAATACAGTTTTGTGGTCTACAGCGATAGCAACAGGCTCTTGACCTTCACCGTACAGAATACCAGGGATTTGGCCTTCGCGACGCAGGCGGCGGCTCGCACCAGTGCCTTGGGCTTCGCGAACAGAGGCTTGAATTTCGTAAGTCATGTTTAATACTCCAATTTAGATAAAATCGTCGTCATCGGCCGCGACCAGCTTAAGACGACATCGGGTTATGGCAGCAACATGCCGCCAGTCATCACATCTTCATTGAAAAGATATGAGACGGATTCTTCATTGCTGATACGGCGTACCGTTTCAGCCAGCAAACCGGCAATGGTAACTTGACGGATGCGTTCACATTTTTTAGCTGCTTCAGACAACGGAATCGTATCTGTTACAACTACTTGGTCAATTTCGGAAGAAGCAATTCGATTCACTGCTTCACCGGAGAATACTGCATGGCTGGCGTATGCCAGTACACGATCTGCACCGCGCTCTTTCAGGGCAACGGCTGCTTTACACAAAGTATTTGCCGTATCGATCATATCATCTACGATCAAGCAGGTACGGCCTTGAATGTCACCGATAATATTCATTACTTCAGCCACGTTGGCTTTAGGACGACGTTTGTCGATAATGGCCAAATCAGCATTTAAAGATTTAGCAACAGCACGTGCACGTACAACACCACCGATATCAGGACTGACAACAGTCAGATTGTCGATACGTTGTTGTTTAATGTCGTTCAACAAAATCGGGGTAGCGTAAATATTATCTACCGGAATATCAAAGAAACCTTGAATTTGATCGGCATGCAAGTCAACAGTCAATACGCGGTCGATACCTGCTGAGTTCAACATATTCGCTACCAATTTAGCAGAAATCGGTACACGAACAGAGCGAGGACGACGATCCTGGCGAGCATAGCCAAAGTAAGGAATTGCGGCAGTAATACGACCTGCGGAAGCACGTTTGAGTGCATCGGCCATAGTCAAAATTTCCATCAGGTTGTCATTGGTTGGTGCGCAGGTAGGTTGCAAAATAAACACGTCGCGACCACGCACATTTTCCAACAATTCAATGGCTACTTCGCCATCAGAGAATTTGGAAACGGTGGCTTCACCGAGTGAAATATCCAAATGTTTGACAACACGTTGCGCCAATTCCGGATTTGCATTACCGGTAAACACCATTAAACTGTCATAAGCAGCCATATCTTCACCTGATTCTAGATTTGATTTACGCTCAGAAAACATTACGCTTCCCTCTGCCCCATGTCTAAGACACTAATTATGCGATTATACTCGTAAAAACGGGTAAAAAAAAGTTTTTCAGCGTTATTTTGCTCTTAGCGTAAAAAAGCGTGTAAGAAAACTTACACGCTTTTATTTGGCTGGGGAGGAAGGATTCGAACCTTCGCAT
>NZ_KV833358.1:4531-159408 GCF_001837635.1 Neisseria sp. HMSC070H10 | reverse complement strand
ATCCAGTGTCTTAACCGCTTGACGACTCCCCAACTTACTAAATCATATGAAACAGCGGATGAATATCTAATCCTTCCACACAATAAGCTTCATATGATTGAGAAACCTGTTGGTAAATTGTATGTGCTTCTTGATGAGATTCACTTGCTATAAACAAACAAGCCCCAGAACCAGTCATTAATGCATAACCATATTGGGATAACTCAACATAAGCCTTCCAAACTTCAGGATATTCCTGAAACACAACAGCCTGCATATCATTTTGAAACGGCTGTAACGATTGGAAAGTCGGCATTATGCTGGGTTTGGAATCCCGTGTCAAGCCTTCATGTGCAAAAATTTTAGCTGTTGCAACATGGACGGGGGGCTTAACGATAACATACCATTGTTTAGGGACATCTATTTCAGCCAGCTTCTCGCCCACGCCTTTGGCAAAAGCACTTCTTCCAAAAATAAAAAAAGGAACATCTGCACCAAGACTTACGCCTAAATCAATCAGTTGCTGCCTGCTCAAGCCGCATTGCCACCATTGGTTTAAAACCATTAAAACCGTGGCTGCATCAGAGCTGCCGCCGCCCAATCCGCCTCCGGTCGGAATCACCTTATCCAACCAGATTTCGACACCATGCGCCACGCTTGCATATGGCAGTAATAATTTAGCCGCCCGATGAGTCAAGTCTTGCTCAGGCTCAAGCCCTTCTACCGGCGTATGCAGAATAATCTGCCCATCAGTACGCATTTTCAGATGAACGGTATCATATAAGCCGATCAAACAGAAAATACTTTCCAAATTATGATAACCATCGCTCCTGCGGCCGGTAATCCTCAAATCCAAATTTAATTTAGCCGGTGCAGGAAAGGCTTGGATTTCCTCTGAAACAGACATGGTATCCTCTATTTGCGTGCTGCGCATCGGGTTTGTCCATTCTTATCCAAAGAGTGGTTTACCGTATCGAACACCAAGCGGATATTAAACTTGGCATTCTCAAGTTGAAGTGTTTTGGGCTGTCCTGAACCATTTAAAGTACGCGATATTGTCCAGTCAAACTGCTCCAGACGGCCATAAGGCAGGATTTTGTATGGCGCATTGGCAACGCGTTTACCATCAGCCCAAATATGCAGATATTGAACCGGCAAAGCAAAGCCCAAAAGCTGTCTGCTTAATTCCTCAGCCGTTTCCGCCTGATAAACCTTACCCTTACTGTCTACTGCCAATACACCTTCACTGTCTTGACACAGCTGGCCTACGGTATTACCCAGCGGTGTATTGACATCAATGGTTTGAACCGCATTCTGATAAGTCCAGTCGAAATTTGCATAAGAGCCTTTGCCTTCCACTTTGACAGCCAATCGACCGTCTGCACTAAAATCCTGCACCTGCTCTGCTGCTTGCCAACTGTTTTGCTGGGGTAAGTTTGGCTGTGCACAGGCAGCTAAAAGCAATAAGGCTGCAACCGATGATAATTGTTTTACATTCATGGATATCCCTTCATAGGCCGTCTGAAATCAAACGCTTTTCAGACGGCCTTTTGGTTTTATTTGTGTTTTTGAGTATGCGGTTTGCTGGACGTTATACCAAATTTGGACATTGTCTCTTTTAATACTCGGAGATTGTTTCCGCGTTTCAAGCCGTCATTCCAGATTTCTTTGGCCTTGTCTTGGTCTCCAAGCGTCCATAGGACTTCGCCCAAATGCGCGGCGACTTCGGCTTCAGGTTCTTTTTCATAGGCATATTGGATATACGGCAAAGCCATTTGGGCATCGCCTTTAAGATAATAAGCCCAGCCTACACTATCATTAATTGCTGCGCTTTCCGGATCCATTTGATAGGCCGTCTGAACCATTTTGAAAGCCTCGTCCAAATCCTTGCCGTTTGACAACAAGGTATAGCCCAAAGCATTCCAACCATGCGGATTATCCGGATACAGCTCTACCACACGGCGTAAATCGGCAATCGCCTTGCTTGGCTGATTCAGCTTCTCATACACCATCGAACGCTGATACAGCACATTGGCAAGCAACTCTGGAGAAGCTTGGGTTTTCAAGGATTTTTCGGTGGAATTTACCAAGCTGTTCAAAGCGTTCAACGATTCTTGCAGATTGGTATTTTTAGACAATACGAACAAAGCCGTATTCAGCAAATCCCTGGCTTCAAAATAACGTCCTCTTTGCTCGGGCATTTTTTGTGCGCGTTGCACCAATGCCCAAGCCTCTTTATGGTTACCCTGTTTAGCTTCGATGGAAGCAGCCAAAATGGTTTTATCAAACGTATAAGCCGTAGCCGTTACCTTATCCAGCCATTGTTTGGCTTTGGCCAATTCTTCTACATCATTATATGAAACCGCACCAATTAACGCTGCACGGCTGCGCTGCTCTTCCGTGCCGGCTTTATAAGCCTTTTCCAGATAACTGTTTACCGCAGAAATATTTTCCGTCTTGCTGGCGGACAATAAGGCGGCCTGAATATACAAATCAGGGTTTGGATTTTCTTCCAACAAAGTCTGCAAACGCTTAAAAGCCTTATCATTTTGGCCATGGGCGATCAAATTGGCGATATCCAATTCCTGCCAAATCGGAGATAAGGTTTTGGTGTCTGTCTCTTTGAAAAAGCCGTCCAGAATATCAGGATGCCGTTGCGCCATCAGACGCAGGGTAACAAAAGTCGGCGGCAGAATTTCGTTGTCCAACTTGGCCAAGCGTTGCAATGCGGCAATGGCGTGTTTCTTTTGACCGTCTTTTGCACTAAAAATTGCATCCGCAATCGCCGCTTCTGGAAAATCTTTATAATTCAAGGCCGTTTTATGCACCTGTTTGACCGCATCGCTGGTCAGATTCGGCTGTTGGGCTGCGGTTTGCGCCAAAAGCAAGAACACGCGCTTTTGCTCGTCTTCACTACCGCCGGCAATCACCTCGTCCAATCCGCTCAAATTCTTATCGGCTTTACCCAGCAGCAAATTGCGCAACCAAGTCATACGCTTTTGTGTTTCACCAGGCTCAGGCTCGATTTCGCGCCATTTTTGGTAAATGGCTTCAGCCTGTTCAAAGGCATTTAAAGAAACCGCCATCTCCAAAGCGCGTTCGGCCACTTCGGGAGATTTGGTGCGATGCAACGTCAAAATATAAGTAAACAGTGCAGAGGCGGCATCACCCTTTTGCAGAGCCAGTTCTGAATTTAACAAAGTAAAAACCTGCGATGTGCGGTTTTGTATACCCAACAGACGTATCCGCTCCTGCTCACGCTCTTCGGGAGAAAAACGGTCGGCACGGCTTTTCTTTTTTATAATCTTAGCCGATTCAAAAACTGCATTTGAATCGCCGGGCGCGGCGAAAGTTTGTGTAGCAAACAACATCATGACAGCCGCAGCTGCTACTTGAATACGGGATGGGGAAAACAACATAACTATCCTTTTTGAGAACCTGCCGGCATTTTCAGACGGCCTAAGCACTTGCAGAACAGACGCAAAGCTTTATTTATCATTCAGGCATAACTGTAACACACGCACCCTATTTTGTTGACACGGTAACCGTAAACCTTGTGTAATCCTCATCTGCATAAAATGATCAGCGCCAGAAATGAATACCGACCAACTTATCCATTTCCTCACTCAAGCTTCACACTTCAGCAGCCGTATGCAAGCAGAGCGCAATCAATTAGTTACCGCCCACACAGTCAAAGAAGCAGCCGTTTTGGTCGACATTGTCTTGCATGAAGGAGCGTGGCAAATCTTACTGACCAAAAGGGCCGAGACCTTAAGGCAGCACACCGGACAAATCGCCTTTGCCGGCGGCCGCAAAGATGTTCAAAACGATAACCTAACGGCAACGGCGTTAAGAGAAGCTTATGAAGAAACCGCCATTCCGATTGCCGCATGGCAGACTTTTGCGCCGCTCCCCTTTTATGACACGCCTTCCGGCTATCGTGTTACGCCTGTTCCGGCAATTTGCACCCAGCCCGTCAACCCTAAAGCCAATCCCGACGAAGTAGCTGAAATTTTTTATCTGCCTTTGAACTTCGCCTTAAACCTGCAAAACTATACATTCCGTCATCTTCATCACAACAATCAAACCCTCGCCCTCCCCGCCCTGCCTTTCCAACACTATGACATTTGGGGTCTGACAGCAATCATCCTATATGGACTGGCAGAACGTTATCAGCAATATTGCCAAGCTTCTAAATAAGGCAAGGCCGTCTGAAACCAATGTTCAGACGGCCTTATTTGATCAATCCTCTTTACGCCGCTTCTTCATAGCATTCGACAAATTCTCCAAACCATTTCATCTCATCGCGCAGAGCAACCACTTCGCCAATCACCATTAAAGCTGGACGCTCTGCTTCGGCAGCCAGCAAGCCCAAATCTTTCAGACGGCCTGTCCGCACGGTTTGATTCGGTAAAGTCCCATTGGAAATCACAGCGACGGGTGTAGAAGGCTGCCTGCCATAAGCCATCAACTTTTCCGCAATCTCAGCCGCTTTAAGCGTACCCATATAGATTACCAACGTTTGGCGGCTTAAAGCCAAAGTCTGCCAATCAGGCTGATTGCCCTCGTGTTTGCTGTGGCCAGTTACAAATAAAGCACTTTGGGCGCAATCGCGATGGGTTAACGGAATACCGGCATAAGCAGTAGCTCCAAGTGCAGCAGTAATGCCCGGCACAATGCGGTAGGCAATTCCGGCCTGATGCAGGGTTTGTACTTCCTCCCCGCCACGCCCGAACACAAAAGGATCGCCGCCTTTCAACCTTACCACGCGCTCGCCTTTTTGAGCGTGCTCAACCAATAGACGGTTGGTTTCTTCCTGCTGGACATGGTGCGCACCGGCGCGTTTACCCACGCTGATTTTCACCGCATCTTTGCGTACCATCGCCAAAATTTCATCCGACACCAAAGCATCGTAAAACACGGTATCCGCAGCCTGAATCGCCTGCAAAGCATGTATGGTCAGCAAGCCCGGATCTCCCGGCCCTGCCCCCACCAAAACCACTTCGCCGCCAAACGGCGTTTCCCGGTTTAACTGCGTGATCAATTCACGTTCCGCCGCCTCGATATTGTTTTGAGCTGCAAAAATACTGAAACGGCTGTCGAACAACTTCTCCCAAAAATAACGGCGTTGTTCGACATTATTCAGCGCTTGCTTAACCTTTGTGCGCCATTTGCCGGCAATACGCGCCATCGTGCCCGTATGCAGCGGAATCAATGTCTCAATAATCTGCCGCCATTTACGCGCCAATACAGGCGCAGTACCGCCGCTGGATATGGCGATCTTCAACGGTCCCCTATCCACCACGGCAGGTACGATAAACGAACACAAGTCCGCCGTATCCACCGTATTACACAATTTTGCCCGTCGTTCCGCCGCTTCAAAAACACGGTGGTTAAACACGTCGTCATCCGTCGCCGCAATAACAAAATACACCTCGTCCAACATGGCTTCTTCAAACAAGCCGCCCAGCCAAACTATTTTCCCTTCAGCCGCCCATTGCTGAAACTGCGGATTCAGAGTTTCCGCAACAACGCGTACGCGCGCTCCGGCAGACAACAGGCTTTCCGCCTTGCGTTCGGCAACCTTGCCTGCGCCTACCAGTAAAACAGGACGGTCTCTCAAATCGGCAAACAAAGGATAATGGCTCATGGTCGTGCTCTTACTTTATCAATGATTGTCCGCCGATATTAAAGGCCGTCTGAACAAATAGGAAAGAATGGTTTCTGATTTTCTTATGGTGTTTGGTTATATACCTGCCACAACAAAATAAGTTATAGCGGCAAACACAAAACAGGAGCAGAAAATTTCAAAATAAATGATTGAAAAATTGTGTAACGATATAAAAATTCATTTTTTTCACAAATAAATTGCGCCCTCTTCATTTTTCAGACGGCCTTTGCCTGCGTATAATATCGGTCTAATTTACAATTCAAACGAGCTTAGTCCAGCCATGACCGAATCCATCCGCCTGCCCGCTTCTACACTCAAGCCTTCGACCGTTGCCCTGCCCGGTTCCAAAAGCATCAGCAACCGCACGCTGCTCTTGGCGGCACTCTCCGACAACGTTTGCGAAATCCATTCTTTGCTCAAATCCGACGACACCGACCGAATGCTTGAAGCACTCGACAAACTCGGTGTTCAAATTGAATCTTTACCTGAAGGTCGTCTGAAAGTTCATGGCACCGGCGGCCGCTTTCCCAACCAAACCGCCGATTTGTTTTTAGGCAACGCTGGTACGGCATTCCGTCCTTTGACTGCCGCGCTTGCCGTTTTGGGTGGCGACTATCATCTGCATGGCGTACCGCGTATGCACGAACGCCCTATCGGCGATTTGGTGGATGCGCTGCGGATTGCAGGCGCGGACGTACAATATCTGGGCAATGAAAACTATCCTCCGCTTCAGATCGGCAAACACCAAGACAACGACGAGCGCGTTATTCCGATTAAAGGCAATGTTTCCAGCCAATTCCTGACCGCCCTGCTGATGGCTTTGCCCCTGACCGGACAAGCATTTGAAATCCACATGGTAGGCGAGTTGATTTCCAAACCTTATATCGACATCACGCTCAAGCTGATGGCGCAGTTCGGTGTGAACATCATCAATGAAGACTACCGTGTATTTAAAATCCCGGCCGGTGCCAAATATCATGCGCCCGAACATTTATATGTAGAAGGCGATGCCTCCAGCGCGTCTTATTTCTTGGGCGCAGGCCTGATTGCGGGTACACCCATCCGCGTAACCGGTATCGGCGCACACAGCATTCAAGGCGACGTTGCCTTCGCCCGCGAACTGGAGAAAATCGGTGCGGATGTCATTTGGGGCGAAAATTTTGTAGAAATTTCCCGTCCTGCCGAGCGCAAGATTCAGGCTTTTGATTTGGATGCCAACCATATCCCTGACGCGGCCATGACTCTGGCTATCGTCGCACTGGCCACCAAACAGCCCTGCGCCCTGCGCAATATCGGCTCATGGCGCGTCAAAGAAACCGACCGCATCGCCGCCATGGCAACCGAACTGCGCAAACTGGGTGCAGAAGTCGTTGAAGAAGCCGAGGCCATTCATATTACGCCGCCCGAAACACTTACCCCCGATGCCGTCATCGATACTTACGACGACCACCGTATGGCCATGTGTTTCTCTCTGGCTTCGCTTTTGGGCGTCCCCGTCATCATCAACGACCCGAAATGTACGCATAAAACTTTCCCCGACTATTTCCAAGTTTTTGCATCATTGACCAACTGATTGATTATTCAACGTTTCAGACGGCCTGTTGCATACAAAAAACACAGGCCGTCTGAAAAATAAAAATAAAACTATACTTTTTCTTAATTTATGCGATAATAGCTAAATAAATTCTTAGCGATTCATATTTCCTTTCGGAGAGAAAACATGTCAGACGAAAAAAGCAAAGCCTTAGCCGCCGCCCTTGCCCAAATCGAAAAAAACTTCGGCAAAGGCTCCATCATGAAAATGGACGGCAGCCAACAGGAAGAAAACCTTGATGTTATTTCCACCGGCTCCCTCGGCGTGGACTTGGCACTCGGCGTCGGCGGTCTGCCCCGCGGCCGCGTGGTTGAAATTTTCGGCCCGGAATCCTCCGGTAAAACCACACTCTGTCTCGAAGCCATTGCCCAATGCCAAAAAAATGGCGGTATCTGCGCATTCATCGATGCCGAGCATGCTTTTGACCCCATTTACGCCCGCAAACTCGGTGTAAAAGTCGAAGAACTCTATCTCTCCCAACCGGATACCGGCGAACAGGCATTGGAAATCTGCGATACATTGGTACGCTCTGGCGGTATCGATATGGTTGTTGTCGACTCCGTAGCCGCACTTGTGCCTAAAGCCGAGATCGAAGGCGAAATGGGTGACAGCCACGTCGGCCTGCAAGCACGCCTGATGAGCCAAGCCTTACGCAAACTGACCGGCCACATCAAACGCACCAATACATTGGTTGTTTTCATCAACCAAATCCGTATGAAAATCGGCGTGATGTTTGGCAGCCCTGAAACCACAACCGGCGGTAACGCGCTCAAATTCTACGCCTCCGTCCGCCTCGACATCCGCCGTACCGGTCAGATTAAAAAAGGTGATGACGTCATTGGTAACGAAACCAAAGTCAAAGTCATCAAAAACAAAGTTGCGCCTCCATTCCGTCAAGCCGAATTCGATATTCTTTACGGCGAAGGCATCAGCTGGGAAGGTGAATTGATCGACTTGGGGGTCAAACATAACATCGTTGAGAAATCCGGTGCATGGTACAGCTACAACGGTGCAAAAATCGGCCAAGGTAAAGACAATGTACGCGTTTGGCTGAAAGAAAATCCTGATATCGCCAACGAAATCGATGCCAAAATCCGTGCAGCAGTCGGTATCAATGTCGATATTACCGAAGGTAAATTAGACGATACCGACGGCGAACGTCCTGAGGAATAAGCCTGTTTGAAATTAAAGGTTACAAAAAGACCAAATAAAGGCCGTCTGAAATCCGACCATTAATCGGATTTCAGACGGCCTTTTATTTAATATAGTTTAAAGCCCTAATGCCTGAGCGTGAAACTCAATATGCGAATCGATAAAACTGGCAATAAAGAAATAGTCATGCCCATAGCCCGGACGTACTTTATATTGGATATTGAAACCTTTTTCACGCGTTGAGCGGACAAACCCTTCTGGTTGCAGGACTTCAGGATATAAAGTATCTTCACTGCCGACATCGATCAAAACAGGCAATTTATGCGAGGCCATCTGAAGCAGCTCTGTACTGTCATAGTATTTCCATGTTTCCATGTTTTGACCCAAATAAGCTGAAAATGCCTGCCTGCCGCCTTCCGTATCGATTGGATGACATAAAGGCGCAAAGGCAGAAACCGCAGCATATCGGCCGGGATGCTTCAAAGCCAAATGCAGCGCGCCATGCCCGCCCATGCTGAAACCTGCAATGCTGCGCTCTTTCGTTACCGGAAAATGATGCTCGATCAAATCAGGCAATTCTTGGCTGATATAGCTTTCCATTTGATAATGCTGCGCCCAAGGTGCTTCAGTTGCATTGACATAAAATCCGGCGCCCTGTCCAAGATAATGCTCTTCACTGTCGGCAACATGCTGACCGCGTGGCGAGGTATCCGGAAAAACCACAATAATATTCCATTGTGCCGCAAAACGTTGGATTCCGCTTTGCCGAACCAATTCAGAACCATCACTATTTAAGCCGGAAAGAAAATATAAAACAGGTGCGGGATAGCCTTTTAAGACTTGTGGCGGTAGATAGACATCAAATACCATATCCGTCCGGCAAGTTTGAGAAAAATGGCGGTAACGTTCCTGATGCCCGTTAAACATCTTTCTGCGTTCCAGCAAATGCAATTCTGAATTTTTCATTTTATTCCTTGTAAGGAAACAACAATAAGCAGAATGTTAGCGCAAAACCTGCCCATCGTGTTGTTGCCCCATCTTTTTAAGGTGCCCCAATCTGCTTTAAACAAGGCTTGCCAATCATGCGAAATCATTACGCCGACAGCATTTAAAATCTATACACAATCTCTGTGGATAAATCTGTTGATAAGCTTTGGGTAATCGTAAAATTTTCTTTAGGAACAAACTAAGTCTTAAATTGACTAAAATTTAATCAAATAAAATATAATAAAATCAAATAGTTATATTTATAAGATTTTACTATAATCATACAGTGAAAATTTATAGGTAAAACAAGGTTATGCGGCTTTGTGCATAAATTAGGGTTGACATCCCTAAAAATCGCCCCGAATCAAAAGCTGCGTAAAATAACGGCCGATTTCATCAGATGCCATTCAAAAGACGCGCGGCCATACATTTTGCGTTACAATACGCACTTATTTTTAAGAAAGAAAAATACGCCATGAAAGCCTCCCAGTTCTTCATTTCTACCCTTAAAGAAGCTCCTGCCGAAGCCGCACTTGCCAGCCACAAGCTGATGATTCGTGCCGGCTTGATCAAAGCCAACGCATCCGGTCTTTATACTTGGATGCCGATGGGCCTGCGTGTATTGCGCAAAGTTGAAAATATTGTGCGTGAAGAAATGGCCCGCGCAGGTAGCGTGGAGCTGCTGATGCCGGTGGTACAACCTGCCGAACTGTGGCAGGAATCCGGCCGCTGGGAGTTTTACGGTAAAGAACTGCTGCGTCTGAAAGACCGTCATGACCGCGATTTCTGCATGGGTCCGACTTGCGAAGAAGTCATTGCCGACATCGTGCGCAAAGAAGTCAACAGCTACAAACAACTGCCGAAAAACTTTTACCACATCCAAACCAAATTCCGCGATGAAGTGCGTCCGCGCTTCGGCGTGATGCGTGCGCGCGAGTTCGTCATGAAAGATGCTTATTCCTTCCATGCCGACTATGCCTCGCTTCAGACGACCTATCAAGATATGTACGACGCTTACTGTCGTATCTTTACCCGTCTGGGCTTGGAATTCCGCCCCGTCGCCGCAGACACCGGCAGCATCGGTGGTACCGGCTCTCACGAATTCCAAGTATTGGCAGAGAGCGGCGAAGACGTTATTGCATATAGCGACACTTCTGATTACGCCGCCAATATCGAATTGGCACCTACCTTGCCACTTAAAGGCGAACGCGCCGCTGCTCATGCCGAGTTGACCAAAGTACATACACCAAACGTCAAAACCATTGAGTCTTTGGTTGAATTCCTCAATATTCCGGTTGAACAAACCCTCAAATCCATCGTGGTTGAAGGCGAAAACGAAGGCGAACTCATCCTGCTGCTGTTGCGTGGCGACCATGAATTTAACGACATCAAGGCAGAAAAACTGGCCGGCGTGAAATCACCGCTGACCATGGCAAGCCCTGCCGCGATTGTTGAACAGTTCGGTGCAAACGGCGGCTCTCTCGGCCCTGTCGGCTTCAAAGGTAAAGTCTATGCCGATTTCGCCACCGAAAAAGGCGCAGACTGGGTTATCGGCGCGAACGAAGACGACTACCACTATACCGGCTTCAACTTCGGCCGAGATGCTGCTGAGCCTGAATTTGTCGATTTGCGCAATGTCATCGAAGGCGATATCAGCCCTGACGAACAAGGCCGTCTGAAACTGGCGCGCGGTATTGAAGTCGGCCATGTCTTCCAATTGCGCGACAAATATACCCAAGCCATGAATGTCAGCTTCTTGGATAATAACGGCAAATCCCAAATCATGGAAATGGGCTGCTACGGTATCGGTATTACCCGCGTTGTTGCCGCCGCCATCGAGCAAAACAACGACGAAAAAGGCATTGTTTGGACCAAAGCAATGGCGCCGTTTGAAGTCGTTATCGTGCCGATGAACTACAAAAAATCAGAAGCTGTACGCGAAGCCGCCGACAAAATCTATGCCGAGCTTTTGGCTGCCGGTGCAGATGTATTGTTGGATGACCGCGACGAACGTGCGGGCGTATTGCTGAATGACTCCGAGCTGTTGGGTATTCCTCACCGCATCGTGATCGGCGATCGCGCCTTAAAAGAAGGCAATGTCGAATATGCCGAGCGCCGTGATAATCAGGCTCAAGCCGTTGCGGTATCAGAAGTTGTCGCCAAGGTTTTGGCCGCATTGAACGCTTAGGTTTTTTTCAATAATGAAAAGGCCGTCTGAAACTGATTATTTCGTTTCAGACGGCCTTTTTCTGTTTTAATAAATAATATTTTTTCCGTAGCTCTCTAATATTTCTTTGATTTTCAAAATGGTTTCTTTAGGCGGCGGATGTACGCCTTTTAATTTGTATTCGTCGCCGCACAAAGCCCATTTGTGTGCGCCCAATTCGTGATACGGCAAAAGCTCGACCATTTCTACATTATCCATATTCCCAATAAACTCGCCCAATAAATGCGCTGAACGCTCATCATCGGTATAACCGGGAACAACCACATAGCGCACACGCGTCGGCTGATTGCGTTCGGCAAGATAGCGCGCGAATTTCAGCGTTTTGGTATTGGGAATACCGACAAGTACTTTATGAATTTCAGGATCGATTTGTTTTAAGTCGAGCATGACCAAATTGGTATGATCAAGCAAATCATCCAAAATCGAATCATAGTGCAAGGCATAGCCATTGCTGTCGAGACAAGTATGGATATCGTGTTCCCGACAGGCCGTAAACCAGTCGCGCACAAACTCATATTGCAATAATGGCTCGCCGCCTGTTGCCGTTACGCCTCCGCCTGTCGCACGCAGATAATGACGATAGGTCATGACTTGCTTCATCACGGTTGCCACATCCAATTCCTGCGCCTGCTCGGTATGCAAATCCCAAGTATCGCGATTATGGCAATAAAGGCAACGCATCAGGCAACCTTGCAAAAAGAGCACGTAGCGCAAACCCGGACCATCGACAGCACCGCAAGATTCAATCGAATGAATAATGCCTTTGCCGTTATAGTGACGGTGGCCAAGGTCTTTCAGTTCCGGCTCGGGGGTAATGGCAAAAGTCGTGGACATAGTGTTCGGCTCAAAAATGTTTTTGCTTATATGGATTGTACGATAATAAAGGCCGTCTGAACATTTCAGACGGCCTCGGAGCTTTGTTTCAAAACAAACCAAACGCAAATTTAGCTTCTGGTTTGTTTCTCAACCCGGATTACATGGTTTCTGTGAACGTACGGGTAATCACGTCAAGCTGTTGTTCGCGGGTCAGCGAGTTAAAGCGAACCGCATAACCGGACACTCGAATAGTCAACTGCGGATATTTCTCCGGATTGTGCATTGCATCTTCCAAAGTCTCACGATTCAATACGTTGACGTTCAAGTGTTGACCGCCTTCCAAAATACCGTCTTCATGGTGGAAATAACCGTCCATCAAACCGGCAAGGTTGCGTTCGCGAGAATGCTCGTCTTTACCCAATGCGCCAGGAATAATGGAGAAGGTATAGGAAATACCATCTTTGGCAAACTCAAATGGCAGTTTGGCTACGGAAGTCAATGAAGCGACCGCACCGTTGACGTCACGGCCGTGCATTGGGTTTGCACCCGGACCAAACGGAGCGCCTGCACGGCGGCCGTCTGGAGTATTACCGGTTTTCTTACCGTAAACAACGTTGGAAGTAATGGTCAGTACGGACTGAGTCGGAGTGGCGTTGCGGTAAGTTTTGTGGGTTGCCACTTTTTTCATGAAACGTTCAACCAAATCGCAGGCGATATCGTCAACGCGGTCATCGTTGTTACCAAATTGTGGGTATTCGCCTTCGATTTCAAAGTCAACGGCAATGCCGTTTTCGTCACGAATCGGTTTCACTTTGGCGTATTTAATGGCAGACAGGGAGTCGGCAGCCACAGACAGACCGGCAATACCGCAAGCCATCGTACGGATCACATCACGGTCATGCAGCGCCATCAACGCGGCTTCGTAGCTGTATTTGTCATGCATGTAGTGAATGATGTTCAACGCGGTAACGTATTGGGTTGCCAACCAATCCATGAATTTGTCCATGCGCTCAAAGACAGTGTCGTAGTCCAAAACTTCGTCCATAATCGGCTCGGTTTTCGGACCAACTTGCTCTTTAGATTTTTCATCCACGCCGCCGTTGATTGCGTACAGCAGGGTTTTTGCCAAGTTGGCACGGGCGCCGAAGAACTGCATTTGTTTGCCGACAATCATCGGGCTGACGCAGCAGGCAATAGCATAGTCATCGCTATTGAAGTCAGGACGCATCAAGTCGTCGTTTTCGTATTGGATAGACGAAGTGTCGATGGATACTTTGGCGCAGAATTCTTTAAAGCCTTGCGGCAGTTGTTCTGACCACAATACAGTGATGTTTGGCTCAGGAGACGGGCCCATGTTGTACAGGGTGTGCAACACGCGGAAGTTGGTGCGTGTTACCAAGGTACGGCCGTCCAAGCCCATACCTCCGATGGATTCGGTTGCCCAAATCGGGTCGCCGGAGAAGAGTTGATCGTATTCCGGAGTACGCAGGAAACGAACCATACGCAGTTTCATCACCAAGTGGTCAATGAATTCTTGCGCTTGGGTTTCGGTAATCACACCGTTTTTCAGGTCGCGTTCGATGTAGATGTCCAAGAATGAAGATACACGGCCGAAAGACATCGCCGCACCGTTTTGAGATTTAACGGCAGCGAGGTAGGCAAAGTAAGTCCATTGGATGGCTTCTTGTGCATTTTTTGCAGGGCCGGAAATGTCGTAGCCGTAAGAAGCCGCCATTTCTTTCATTTGACCCAAGGCTTTGTATTGTTCGTTGATTTCTTCGCGACGGCGGATGACTTCTTCCAAGTCCACACCGTTTTCCAAATCGGCTTGCAGTGAGTTGAACTGGTTGAGTTTGTCTTTCATCAAGAAGTCGATACCGTACAATGCCACGCGGCGGTAGTCGCCGATAATACGGCCGCGGCCATAAGCATCCGGCAGGCCGGTAATCACACCTGATTTACGGCAGCGGCGGATGTCGGGCGTATAAACGTCAAATACGCCTTGGTTGTGGGTTTTGCGATATTTGGTGAAAATTTCGCTGACTTCAGGATTCAATTCAACGTTGTACACTTTGCACGCATCTTGTACCATTTTCAAACCGCCAAACGGCATGATAGAGCGTTTCAAAGGCTCGTCTGTTTGCAGGCCGACGATGGTTTCCAAATTTTTGTCGATATAGCCTGGAGCATGGCTGGTAATACCGGAGACGATTTGCGCGTCGATTTTATACGGCTCGTGCGTACGGTTTTCAACCTTGATGCCTTCCATCACTTCCGCCCACAGCTTGGTTGTGGCTTCGGTTGCTGGTGCCAAGAAAGAGGCATCGCCTTCATATGGCGTGTAGTTTTTTTGAATAAAATCGCGGACATCTACGTTGGTTTCCCAGTTGCCACCGACAAAACCTTCCCAAGCGGCTGGACGTTGCTGAACATCATTTGACATATCAAGCTCCTAATTTTATTGAAAATATAGACTGTAAATTTTCTAAAAGGATAACATCAATACCCATTTATTTACAGGGGTTTTTGTGAAATAAAATTACAGATTTGGTTTTTCTTGATTTACGTCAATGAGAATAATTGTTACTTGGTACTACAGCGCAGTTTCTAAACATTCGCACTTAAAAACGGCGTAGAATATAAAATTCAGCCCCGAAGACAGGTGTTCTTCAGGGCTGATTTTTTATTGCATTGCATATATAAAGGCCGTCTGAAACATTCAGACGGCCTTTATTCACTTCATCAATTAAGCAAACGGATGGTGCAGAACGATGGTTTCTTCACGATCAGGACCGGTTGAAACAATAGCCACAGGCGCACCGCAAACTTCTTCAATACGTTTCAGATAAGCTTTAGCGTTTTCAGGCAGCTTGTCGTACTCTTTCACGCCAAAAGTCGACTCGCTCCAACCCGGCATGGTTTCGTAAATCGGTTTGCAGGTTTCCACCGCATCGGAGCCGCAAGGCAGAATGTCGGTTTTGCTGCCATCAGGCAATTCATAACCTACGCAGATATTGATGTTTTCAATACCGTCCATCACGTCCAGCTTGGTGATGCACATGCCGGAAATGCCGTTAACTTGAATAGAGCGTTTCAGAGCAGCCGCGTCAAACCAGCCACAACGACGCGCACGACCGGTTACAGAACCGAATTCATGGCCGCGTTCAGCCAAACCTGCGCCCACTTCGTCAAACAATTCAGTCGGGAATGGACCGGAACCCACTCGGGTGGTATAGGCTTTAACGATACCCAAGACGTAATCCAGCATTTGCGGACCTACGCCTGCACCGGCAGATGCGGCACCTGCCAAGCAGTTGGAAGAAGTGACAAACGGATAAGTACCGTAGTCGATATCCAGCAACGTACCTTGCGCGCCTTCAAACAACAGGCTTTCACCTTTACGGTTTTTCTCGTTCAAAACACGGGAAACATCGGTAATCATCGGCGTAATGCGCGGTGCAACTTTTTCAATGACCGCCATCACGTCTTCAACTTTTACCGGCTCGGCATTGTGCAGGTGTTGCAACTGAACATTGTAATAAGCCAAAACAGCTTCCAATTTTTCAACCAGTTTTTCAGGGTGCAACAAGTCCACCACGCGAATCGCGCGACGGGCAACTTTATCTTCATAGGCTGGGCCGATGCCGCGACCGGTTGTACCAATTTTGCTTTTACCGCGGGAAGCTTCGCGTGCTTGGTCAAGCGCAATGTGGTAAGGCAGGATCAATGGGCAGGTCGGCGCAATTTTCAGACGGCCTTCAACGTTTTTCACACCGGCGGCGTTCAATTCGTCGATTTCACCCAGCAATGCTTCAGGAGAAACGACAACACCTGAGCCGATGAAGCAGTCCAAAGTCTCATGCAAAATGCCGCTTGGAATCAGGCGCAAAATGGTTTTTTTGCCACCGACAACCAAAGTATGGCCGGCATTGTGGCCGCCTTGGAAACGTACTACACCGCTGGTTTCTTCCGCCAGCCAGTCAACAATCTTACCTTTGCCTTCATCACCCCATTGGGCACCGATTACGACAACATTTTTAGCCATAGCCATCTAACCTTATTTCAGATACAAAATTTCAAAATAAAACTCAATCGTTCAAAGCGATTACTTTCCAAACGCCGTCTACCTGTTTCAGACGGCCTGTAACCTCTTCCGAACCGTTATAGCCGATACCGTAATCGATAACGACACATTGTCCTTGTTCGCGCAAAGCATCTACCGCTTCTTGAGCCGCAGGCATGTCTTTTACATCGACAGCCACCACGGATTCCCGTCCGATAGCAGGAAGGCGGCCGATGAAGCTGCGCAAATCAAAACTGAATCCAGCAGCAGGACGCGCGCGTCCGAAGTATCCGCCCAATCCGTCATAACGGCCACCACGTGCCACGGCATCATAAAGATTTGAACCATAAGCCGCGTAAAGCAAGCCGGTGTGGTAATTGTCAACGCGCAGTTCCGACAAATCGATATGCACTTTTTGATTTGGGAACGCATCGCATACTGCCTGCAATTCATCCAGCGCCGCACTGACTGCGGATAATTCAGGTAATTTCTCACGGGCCAAAGTCAGCACTTCGCGACCGCCGTACAGTCGGGGCAACAGTGAAAACGCTTTTGCCCACATGCCATCGAGTTTCCACTCTTTGACCAACTGGCTGACAGCCTCGGCATCTTTGTCCTGCATCGATGACAGCAGGATTGCCGATTGCTGCTCATCCAAATGCGCGGCATTTGCTAAAGCACGGAATACGCCAATATGGCCCAATGAAAGCAAGACCTCGCCCATGTCGGCGATCTTCATGCTTTTCAGCATCAAATCAATCAATTCAATATCCGCTTCAATACCTTCCAAGCCGTACATTTCCGCACCGGCCTGCAAAGGCTCGCGCATATTGAGCAATCCGTCAGGCCGCGCATGAAGCACCGAACCGGCATAGCATAAACGGTTGATGCCTTGATTGGCGGAAAGCAAGTGGGCATCAATGCGCGCCACCTGCGGCGTAATATCCGCGCGGATACCGAGCTGGCGACCGCTGAGCTGATCGACGACCAAAATGGTTTTCAAAGACAAACCAGCATCGATATGCGTCAATAAGGAATGGCTGTATTCCATCAACGGCGGCTGCACCAATTCGTAACCATGCACGCGGAACAAAGCCAACAGCCGCTCACGGGCGCTTTCCAATTGTCGCGCATTGGTCGGCAATACGTCGGCGACGTGTTCAGGAAGCTGCCAAGACTTCATGAGAATCTACCTCTGTTTTTTGTAAACACAAAGGGCTGCTTAAATTTAAAACCAAATCAGCCTGACAACTGAAATTTTCCTGAATGCATCGACAGAACATCCGATGCGGCTTCAACAAAACTGATTTTAAATTTAAACAGCCCCTGAGTGACGGCTTCAAACCGTCGAGTTATTAAAATCAGACTTTACCATATTAAAACAAATTTTGCACCCTGTTTGCAGGAAACGTAAAAAAACATTAAAAACAAAGGCCGTCTGAAAACCAAATGCATAGATGCATCATTTTCAGACGGCCTTATTCATGCCTGAACAACCCGACGCTTAACGCCAGTAACGCCACCAAGGCATATCGTCAGATCGCCATTCGTGTTGCAAGAACGGGCTTTGCGGGAAGTTGGTTTCCAAAACGCGGCGTGTATCGGCGGCCAGTTGCGGCTTGTCCAGTTTTTTGTACGCCAATTCCATCATCGCCAAAGCTTCTTCGACATAACGGGTATTTTGGTAACGGCTGACGATTTTTTGCGCACGGTTGGCCGCTGCAACATAAGCACCGCGTTTCATGTAATAACGCGCCACAGACATTTCGTTACCGCCCAAAGCGTCCACCAGCTTGGCCATGCGTTCGGTTGCATCGGCAGCGTATTTGCTGTTTGGATAACGTTGCACCAGCTCGGCAAACGCCTGGTAAGCATCGCGGTTGGCTTTCGGGTCACGGTCGGACCAGTCTTGGGAAGCCAGCTTGTTTAAGAAAGACTGGTCTTCGTTAAACAGGACCAAACCTTTCAAGTACAGCGCATAGTCCATATTCGGATGTTGCGGATGATGGCGTTGGAAGCGCGCGATGGCAGCCAAGGCTTTTTCCGGCTCATCGTCTTTATAATAGGCATACGCCGTATCCAACTGGGACTGCTGTGCATAGCGGCCGTTTGGAAAACGGGATTCTAAAATTTCGTATAACTTGACAGCTCGCGTATAATTGTTGCTGTTCAACTCGTCTTGCGCTTCGGCATAAAGCTTTTCCACACTCCAATCTTGAGTAATTTGGGCGTCTTTATCGATTGTGCCTTTATTTGCGCAGGCACTCAGTGCCAAACCTAAAGAAACTACTAAAAGAATTTTTTTCATGCAGAATACTTCCTTTGATAACGAAGCCGATTATAGCGATGATTTAGACTTTCCGTCATCCCCCGAAACAGAAAGTTGTGTTAATTTGACCGTTCCGCTCGAAATGGCGGGCGGAAGGCTGGATGCCGTATTGGCCAAACTCATGCCCGACTACTCGCGCAGCCGCCTGAGTTCGTGGATTAAAGAGGGTGCAGTCATTGTAAACGATAAGCCCGCGCAACCCAAAGATAAAATGATAGGCGGTGAATTGATTGCCGTTACGGTACGTCCGAGCGAAGAAAACCTCGCGTTCACGCCCGAACCGATGGATTTGGACATTATTTATGAAGACGATACTGTCATCGTCATCAACAAACCGGCCGGATTGGTCGTCCATCCTGCCGCAGGCAACTGGAGCGGCACCCTGCTCAACGGCCTGTTGGCGCACTGTCCCGAATTAAGCCAAGTGCCGCGTGCGGGCATCGTACACCGTTTGGACAAAGAAACCAGCGGTCTGATGGTGGTCGCTAAAACCCTGCCGGCGCAAAACTCATTGGTTCAGCAGCTTCAAGAGCGCACAGTCAAACGCATTTACCGCGCAGTCGCCAACGGCATTGTTCCTTTCAACGGCAAAATCGAAACCCAAATCGGCCGCGATCCGCACAACCGCCTGAAAATGGCAGTCGTCAAATTCGGCGGCAAACCTGCCATTACCCACGTTAAAGTGTTGGAACGTTATCTGGCGCACAGCTACATCGAATGCTCGCTCGAAACCGGCCGCACGCACCAAATCCGCGTTCATATGCGCGAAGCCAACCATCCGCTGGCCGCCGACCCTGTTTACGGCAACCTGCGCCACCCATGCAGCGACGCGGTTAAAGAAGCCATCAAAGCCCTCGGCGCGCGCCAAGCCCTGCATGCCTACCGCTTGAGCTTTGTACACCCGAAAACTGGCGAAACCGTTTCCTTTGAAGCGCCTATGCCTGACGATATGTACCACCTGCTTTCCGTCCTGCGTCTGGAAGCCGGTTTGGATTCGTCCCTAAGCAACGAGGAAGAATGGCAAGAGAAATTCGGCATGGACGATGACGATGATTGGAATGAAGACGACTACGATGTCGAAGTCGTTTATGTAAGGGATTAAACCCATTTTTCAGACGGCCTAAAATATTATTTGAGGCCGTCTGAAATCAATCCGTTCCAATATTCAGCGATTCAAAGATTATGAAAACCATCACAGATACCCTAAACCTTGCCTCGCAAGGCAAGAATTTTTTGACTGCCGACTGGCCTGCCCCTGCCAATGTTAAAACGCTTATTACCACGCGCAACGGCGGTGTCAGCGAAGGTGTGTACCACAGCCTGAATGTCGGCTCACACGTCGGCGACAATTTGGAAGCCGTGCTCCGCAACCGTGAAATCGTACAGGAACAAGTTGGCCTGCCCGTTGCCTACCTTAATCAAATCCACAGCACCATTGTTGTGAACGCAGCCGAAGCGTTAGGCAATACGCCCAACGCCGATGCCTCGGTTGATACGACGGGTACGGTCGCCTGCGCTTCGATGACTGCCGATTGCCTGCCTGTCTTGTTTTGCGACAAAGCAGGGATAGTCGTTGCGGCGGCTCATGCAGGCTGGCGCGGTTTGGCCGGTGGCGTTTTGCAAAATACCATTGCGGCAATGAATGTCGAGCCGCTGGAAATCATGGCCTATCTCGCCCCTGCCATCGGCCCTGATGCGTTTGAGGTGGGGCAAGATGTATTTGATGCGTTTTGCACACCTATGCCGGAAGCTGTCGATGCGTTTGAAGACATTGGCGGCGGCAAATATCTTGCCGACATTTACGCTTTGGCGCGCATGGTTCTGCACCGCGAGGGCGTGAACATGATTTATGGCGGCACCCATTGCACCGTCTTGGAACGCGATACTTTCTTCTCCTACCGCCGCGACGGACAAACCGGCCGCATGGTCAGCCTGATTTGGTTGGAAAAATAAGATTTGCACCATCAAAGACAAGGCCGTCTGAAATACTTTCCGTTTACGGTTTCAGACGGCCTAAACATTATTCGTTATAATCCGACGATACCGTAACCGGTTTCAACGAAGGAATATCCAATGAAAAAAATCCTATTGCCTGCACTCGCCCTATTGCTTGCCTCTTGCGGTTTCCACCTGAAAGGCACAGGCGTGACTTCGCAGCCGCTGCCTTATCAAAACTGGTATGTAGAAGGCGGAGCCGTCATGCAAAAAGCGCTGGAAAATGCCTTACGCCGTGCCGACGGTCATCCGGTTAGCGAAGCCGAATCACAAATCACCCTGCGCGTTGTCGACTTTCAAAAACGCCGCGACATCTACACCATTACCCGCGCCGCCGCAATCAACGAATACCTGCTGGCCATGACCGTCAAAGCCCAAGCCTTCCGCAACGGCGAGCCGGTTGGCGAACCGATGGAAGTCAAGGTTCACCGCACCATGGACTACGCCGACAGCGAAGTTTTGGGTAAACAGGAAGAGGAAGAAACCATTTGGTCTGAAATGCGCATCGACGCTGCAGATCAAATCGTCCGCCGCCTGACTTTCCTGAAGGCACAATAATGGCTGCCGCGCCCATTGAGAGCCTGCGCCCTGATACGCCGCTCAAACCGTTGTACATCATCCACGGCGAAGAGGATTTGTTGCGCATCGAGGCTTTGGATACGCTGCGCGCAGCCGCAAAAAAACAAGGTTATCTCAACCGCGAAGTTTATACCGCCGAAAACAATTTTGACTGGAACGAGCTGTTGCACAGTGCCGGCAGCGCAGGTTTGTTTGCCGATTTGAAACTACTGGAAATCCACATTCCCAACGGCAAACCCGGTAAAAACGGAGGCGATGCCCTGCAAGCCTTCGCCGAACGCCTGCCCGAAGATACGGTTACGCTCATCCTCCTGCCCAAGCTTGAAAAAACGCAAATCCAGTCCAAATGGTTTTCCGCATTGGCGGGCAAAGGCATCGTCTTAGAAGCAAAAGCCGTTGCGCCACATGCTTTGCCGCAATGGATACAGGGCCGTCTGAAACAGCAGGGTTTGGATATCGAACCTGAAGCACTCGCCCTTTTTGCCGAGCGCGTCGAAGGCAATCTTTTGGCCGCCCGTCAGGAAATCGAAAAACTCGCCCTGCTCCATCCACAAGGCCATTTAATCAATATTACCGACGCAGAAGCCGCAGTTGCCACCGTCGCCCGCTTCGACGTATTCCAACTGGCAGGCGCATGGATGAAAGGCGATGCCCTGCGCGTTTCCCGTTTGCTGGACGGTTTGGAAGAAGAAGGCGAAGAGCCGGTTTTGCTGTTGTGGGCGGTTGCCGAAGACATCCGCACCCTAATCCACCTGACTGCCGCACTCAAGCAGGGCCAAAACATCCAAAGCCTGCGCAACAGCCTGCGCTTATGGGGCGATAAGCAGACCCTTGCACCGATGGCGGCCAAACGCATTGCCATCAACCGCCTGCTCGATGCGCTCAAAACCTGCGCCAAAATCGACCGCATCATCAAAGGTGCGGAAGATGGCGATGCATGGACTGAGTTCAAACAGCTCGTTACCTCGCTGGCCGCTTGAAAACCGTTGCCACGCGTCAAGAAACTTGCACGCAATACGCCCCAAAAACAGAAAATACTGTAAAATAGCGTAAACTCAAATTCAGGCCGTCTGAACCTCGCATTTCAGACGGCCTCTTCCAGCAAAAAACAAGGAAACACCAACCGTATGGATAATAAAACCAAACTTCGCATCGGCGGTCTGGCCCTGCTGACCACTGCCGTATTAAGCCTCATCATCGTTCTGATCGTCGATTCATGGCCGCTGGCCATCCTGTTGGCCGTCATCATCGTGGCCGCTGCCGCAGGCGGTTTCGTTTGGACTTCGCGCCGTCAGCAACGCCAATTCCTCGAGCGCCTGAAAAAATTCGACATCGATCCGGAAAAAGGCCGTATCAACGAAGCCAACCTGCGCCGCATGTACCACAGCGGCGGCCAACATCAAAAAGACGCAATTACCCTGGTTTGCCTGTCGCAAAAATGTTCCGTTGACGAAGCGCACGCCATCTTCAAAAAACGTCCGACCCGTCAGGAAATGAACCAAATGGCCGCCCAACAGGCACGCGGTCAAAAACGTCCACATCGCTAATCCCGACAGTAACAGGCCGTCTGAACATCCCACTCCGTTTCAGACGGCCTGTTTTTATTGCCATCAAACCCATTTCCGTTTCCATCGCATTATGACCCGTCTTCCCACCGCCCCACTCAAACGCCGCCTCGCCGCACTGGTTTACGAACTCCTGCTGACTGGCGCCGTGACCAGCATTGCCGCCCTTGCAGCCGGTATTGCCGCCATCTTTCTCAATCCCGTTTCCACTCGCCTGTCCATGCTGACAACCTGCCTGATTCTGTTCTACGCATGGTGGCTCTACTTCCGCGCCAACTGGCACAAAAAAGGCCAAACCCTCGCCATGCAAACATGGAAAATCGGCTTAGCCGATAAAAACGACACCCAGCCGCCCCTGCCTCAACTGCGCCTGCGCTTTATTTGGGCCAGCATTTTTATTGTTTTCATTCCCCTGCTTGCCTACGCCGGATTGCGTCATCTGCTCAATATACCGCCCAAAGGCGCATTCGGAGCCGCGCTCATCTGGCTCATCCTGCCATGGGGTTTCGCCCTGTTCCATCCCGACCGCCAGTTCCTCTACGACTTCTTGGCCGGAACAAGGCTGGTGGATTTAAATCAGAAGAAAATAAACGAATAAAATTCGCAAGCATCTCAAGCTCTAAATAAAATAAAGGCCGTCTGAAACTCCAGATAAGTTTCAGACGGCCTTTAATCATAACATCAAGCAATGATTATTCTTGCCAACGTTTGAACACCAGCGAAGTATTGACGCCGCCAAAAGCAAAGTTATTGCTGACCACATAATCTGTTTGAATCTCGCGTCCACCTGTTTGGATATAATCTACCTTGCCGCAACGCGGATCAATGTTTTCCAAATTGACAGTCGGCGCAAACCAGCCGCTGTTCATCATTTCGATGGTAAACCAGGCTTCCAATGCGCCGCACGCGCCGAGTGTATGGCCGAGGTAGCTTTTTTGCGAACTCATCGGCACAAAACCAAACACTGCCTCAGTCGCCAATGTTTCGGCAATATCGCCTTTTTCGGTCGCCGTACCGTGGCCGCTGACATAGCCGACTTTATCAGGCGTAATACCGGCGTCTTTCAGCGCAAGCTCCATACATTTTTGCATGGTTTCTTTTTGCGGCTGGGTAACGTGGCTGCCGTCGCTGTTGGCACCGTAGCCGACAAGCTCGGCATAGATTTTCGCACCGCGCGCACGGGCGTGTTCCAATTCTTCCAATACAAAAATGCCTGCGCCTTCGCCGATGACCAAGCCGTCGCGTCCGTTGTCGTAAGGACGCGGGGTCAGCTCAGGTTCGCTGTTGCGGCGGCTGGCGGCGTAAAGCGAGTCGAAAACATACACTTCAGAAGGACAAAACTCTTCGCCGCCGCCCGCCAACATCATATCAATCAGGCCGTATTTGATGGCTTCGTAGGCATAGCCTATGCCTTGACTACCGGACGAACACGCGCTCGATGTCGGGATGATGCGCCCTTTCAATCCGAAAAAGATGCCGATATTGGCGGCGGCCGTATGTGGCATCATGCGCACATAAGTATTGGCGTTGAAATTACGCGAAGTGCCGGTCAGCAGGAGCTCGCCCAAATCGCCGATGTCTTGGGTACTGCCGACAGACGAACCGCACGCCACGCCCATACGGCCGTCGGCAATGCTTTCATCCCCCAGCAAGCCTGCATCCGTCAGGGCTTGCTCTGCCGCATCGACACACAAATGCGATACGCGCCCCATGCTTCTGAGCTGCTTGCGCGTCCAATGTTTGGGAGGAGAATAGCCTTCAATCGGCGCACCCAATTGCGCTTCCAATTCAGGAAAGCGTTCGCTCCAGTCCATGTGTTTGACTGCGTTTTTTTCGGCTTTAAAGGCCGTCTGAATACTTTGCCAATCACGGCCAAAAGCGGTAATACCGCCGATGCCTGTTACTACAACTCTTCTGGTATTCAACACAAACCTCCGTTCACAGCAATCACTTGGCGCGTAATGTACGCCGCTTTTTCATCCATCAAAAAGCGCACCGCATGCGCTACTTCCTCGGGCAAACCCATGCGCGCGGCAGGGACGGCCTTTAAGATTTCTTCGACAGGTACGTTTTCATCAATAATATCGGTATCGATAAGGCCCGGCGCCACGCAGTTGACGGTAATTTTGCGTTTTGCCAACTCAACCGCCAAGGCTTTTGCCGCGCCGATCAAGCCTGCTTTGGACGCGCTGTAATTGACCTGACCGCGGTTGCCCGTCAAACCGGACACCGATGCCATGCACACAATCCGTCCGGCTTTGCGGCGGCGGATCATCGGCATGGTCAAAGGGTGCAACACATTATAAAAACCGTCCAAATTGGTACGCAGCACCAAGTCCCAATCATCATCTGTAAAAGCAGGAAACGCATTGTCGCGCGTCAGCCCGGCGTTCAACACCACGCCGTAATACGCGCCGTTTGCCTCAATGTCGGCAGTCAGAATTTCACGGCAGGCTTCGCGGTCGGACACGTCAAACTGCAACACGCGCGCATTTCTACCCAATGTACGGATTTCTTCCGCGACAGCTTCCGCTTCATCGCGGCGGCGGCGGCAGTGGACGACAATATCAAAGCCATCCAGCGCCAAACCAAGCGCAACAGCTTTGCCGATACCGCGATTAGACCCTGTAATTAAAATAGTTTCACTCATACGTTTTCTCACTATATCGACAGGCCGTCTGAATCTTTGTCTTTTCAGACGGCCTTGTAAACGGTTTAAATGATTTGACCGTCTTTCGGACTGTACACATTTAAAGAGGCTTTTGCCAGCAAACCGTCCGGCGGCAACAGAGGCTTCACATCTTCCGGCGCATTCGTCCAGCGCAACTCGCAATCAAATACGCCCATGCCGCCCAAATCCTGAATGGACACATGCGCCCTGACTTCCAGCTCAGTACCGACAGGCACGGAATCGGCAAACAAATCCAGCTTACGCGTTCCCAATAAAAAACCCAAGCGTACAGGCTCTTCGGCCTTTAAAGCCTCAATGCCTGCAAACGCGCCTATGCCCTGCGCCATCAATTCCATATAAGCCATAGACGGCAACACGCCGTCCTGCAGCAAAATATGCTTGTCGCCAACCGGCGCACGGCAAACCGTATAGTCATCGCCAAATTCTTTCACACAGTCGATAAGCACCATATGTCCGCTGTGCGGAAGCAGCGAAGCCACATCATAAATCGGGGCACTCGGTATTGAAGGCATAAAATGTCATCCGGGAATAAATTACGTTACAATATGCATTATAACAGAGCCTAGCTTTTACTAACCCATTTCATTACAATGTATGAAAATGTAAAACATTGAAAGACATCATGCCTCAAAACGTTTGCCGTTTCAGCTTCAATATCGCCGCATGGCAGGCCTCCTCCAGCAAAATCAGTACGCCGGAGCAATGGCAGGACTGGGCGCAGGGAAAACTCGATACCGCATCCCTGCCGGAGTGCAAACCCGCGCTCTCCTTTTTGCCGCCTATGCAACGCCGCCGCTTGGGAAAAGCGGCGCGCTTGGTTTGTGATGCCGCATGGAATCTGGCCGACCAATATCCTGAAAGTGTACTGGTTTACGTTTCGCACGACGGCGAAAGCAACCGCAGCTTTGAATTGTGGCAAGAGCTTTTGAACACGCATACCGTCTCGCCGACCTCATTCGGCCTGTCCGTCCACAACGCGACGATTGGGCAATGGTCGATGTTGCGTAAAGACATGAGCGAGCATACCGCGTTGGCCGTTGCCGCCGATTCCTTTGAAACCGCGCTGACCGAGGCATTTGCGCTTTTACAAGACGGCGCGCCGTCTGTTCTAGTGATTGTCGCCGATGATCCGTTGTCCGAGGACTATCCCGTCTTGGCTACACGTGCGCCGTTTGCCTATTCATTGGCACTGGTCATCACAAAGGGCGAAGACTATACCTTAAGCTTGGAAAGCACATCCGCAAGGCCGTCTGAAAACCCTAACGATACAACAGTCGAGCCCTATTGGAGCAGCTTGGAGTGGATACGCTTCCTGCTTTCAGACGGCCGACAACATACGCAACACTATATCGGTAGAAACTGGCACTGGCAGAAAAACGCATGAAGACTTTAGACTATTTCCGTCGCTTTTTTGCCACACTCTTCGGCTTCATCCTCTTCGGCGTTGCAGGCGTATTGTTCAAAATCGCACTTTTGCCCTATACACTCAAATCGACCAAAGGCGACATCAAACGCCAACTTGAAGCAAGACGCATGATAGGCAGAGTTTGGCGTTTCTTCGTCGGCTACCTGCAATGGTCAGGCGTATTGAGCGTCCGTTTCAACGGCTTAGAAAAACTCGGCAGGCCCGGCCAGCTCATTCTTGCCAACCATCCCTCACTTTTGGATGTTGTTTTACTGATCAGCCACTTCCCCAACCCGAACGTGTTGGTCAAAAAAGACCTGCTGCACAACCCCAGCATGAAAAGCCAGATTATCGCCTCCGGCTACATCCCCAACGATGAAAGCATGGAAATGCTGGAAGAAATCGACGCCGTGTTCAAAAGCGGGCAAAGTCTGCTGATTTTCCCCGAAGGCACGCGCACAGGTTGGGACGGACAGGTTAAAATGCACCGCGGCGCCGTATCGCTCGGTTTGCGCAGCGCATCAGTCATCACGCCCGTGTGCATCAAGATGACGCCGCCCAATTTTAAAAAGGGGCAGCCGTGGTACAAAATCCCGCCACAAAAAATTCATTATGAAATTACCGTCGGCGACGACATCCTGCCGGAAGAATGGCTGGCAGAAAAACCCCTGCCCATCGCCGCACGACGTTTAAACGAATACCTGCAAGACTATTTTACAAGGAAAACCACATGAGCAATTTAGAAAACCAAATCAAACAATTAATCATCGACAGCTTGGGCTTGGAAGACATTACCGTTGCCGACATCGGCAGCGAAGATCCGCTTTTTGGAGACGACGGCCTGGGTCTGGATTCGGTTGATGCATTGGAACTTGGTTTGGCCGTACAAAAAACCTTCGGCTTCCAGCTCGACGGTGAAAACGACAACCTGCGCGAAAACTTCGCCAACGTCAAAACACTGGCCGAGTTCGTCAAGAGCCGCCAAGCATAAGGGAGAGAGAAGATGACCGAACAAGAAGTACGCACCCTGCTGACCGATGCACTGGTTAACCTGTTTGAAATCGAACCGGAACGCATCAAACCCGAAACCAACCTCTACGAAGATTTGGAAATCGACAGCATCGACGCCATCGACCTTATCGACCACATCAAACGCGAAACCGGCCGCAAACTGCAAGCCGAAGATTTCCGTAATGTGCGTACCGTAGAAGACGTGGTTCAAGCGGTTTTGAAAGTACAACAAGATTCCTGATTCCGCTTTGAATCAGCATATTTTCAGACGGCCTTGTCAATCCGAAAGGCCGTCTGAAAATCAATCGCAACCATGAAAATATTAGGAAAACTCCTACTGACCCTTGCCAGCCTCGCGTATCCGCTCCTATGGTATTACGGCAGGGAAAACGGCGCATTTTTCTGGCTTGCCGCGGCCATGTGTGTGTTATGGCTGATACGCGCCGCCATGCCGCAAACCACAGCACAACGCATTACGGCGATTATCCTTGCCGCCTTTTTTGCGGCGGTACTGGTTTTCAGACGGCCCGACTCGATGTATTGGTATCCCGTCGCCGTCAACGCGCTGATGCTTGCCGTTTTCGGCGGCAGCCTGTTTGCCAAACAAACGGTTATCGAACGCCTCGCCCGACTGCAACACCCCGACCTGCCGCCCGAAGGCGTGCGCCACACTCGGCGCGTTACGCAAATCTGGTGCGCCTTCTTTGTCTTCAACGGCGCAACCGCCGCCATTTTGGCAGGCTTGCAATATTACGATTGGTGGGCGGCTTATACAGGCATCGTGTCGTATGTGTTAATGGGAATCTTATTTGCCGGAGAGTGGGTATATCGGAAAGCCGTATTAAAGGTGTAGGTCGTCTGAAAATATATCTACCGATCCACAAAATCGTATTACCTTTTCTGTCGTCATTCCCGCGCAGGCGGAAATCCATCATTGATAGTAAGAAACATCTGATTTAATTCAATAAGTCAAACCCGACAATGGATTCCCGCCTGCGCGGGAATGACGACAATCTAAAATAAGTTGTTGTACAAAGACTGAAAATACAAAATTTCTTGAAAATTACCTTTTAATTCAAATCTTACCTACCTAGGCCTAATTTAAAAATGAGCTTCAAAAATTTAATTGACTGGTTCTTCTCCAAAGGAGAAATTAATAGACCTAAAAAGAATGCAATCGAAAAGTTCCAAATGAGCGTCAGGGCAACTGCCAAATGTCGATACAATGCTGCAATTCGTCTATCCAGACAGGGGAAATTTGCATTTTTTACAAATATTACTTTATCGTTAGGGCTTATTTTTATTCCTCTAATGCAAAATTCTGGAATATCTTTAGCTTTCAAATCAAATGTCTTAAACATGATGTCAATTTTTTTAGCAGTATCCGTTCTTGTTTATTCTGTGGTCATCGGAACAGCCAAATATGAAGTTAGAGCAGAAGGATTAACTCAGTGCGGAGATAAATTAAAAGAGTTAAATCGAGAACTAAATAGATCAATTACAGACTCTCAAAATACTGATGAGGAAAACAAAAAGCTTTTAGAAGAATTTGAAAAAAGATATTCCGCCATAGTAACAGATACAGAAAATCATTCAAGAACAGATTATTTATCGGCAATGCTTGAAATGAAAAGAGATTATACAATTACTGGCTTATCTCGCTTCTTAAAGAAATCAGTCATAATAATTTCTGGCACTTTTCCATATTACATACCATTACTATTACTCAGCTTAGAAGTGATTTTTATCAGTGATATGTTACATATAAGCTGTATTCTTACGGATTTTTTAAACTATACTCATGAATGTAACCCAAATCCTATCCCCTGCCCATGCTCCCACTGATCTCATCGCCGCCCATCCGAATTGGACGCGTGCTGATTTCAACCGTGCGGTTTTTCATCTGTCAGGCCGTCTGAAACAGGCAGGCGTGCAAACGGCCGCGTTGTGGTTTGATGATGCCGCACTGTTTGCCTGTGCTGTGCTGGCAGTGTGGCATTCTGGCGGGAAGGTTTTATTGCTGCCCAATTTGGCGCAAGACAATTTGGAGTGGGGCAAAACGGCAGAAGTGTTTTTAACAGATTCAACAGATAAAAAGCTGTCTTCAGACGGCCTGAACGTCTGGTACTTGCCTGATGTATTGACTCAAACAGAATCGGAAGGACTGAGCACCTATCCTGAAAACCATCTGATTCCCGACCATGCCGAAGCATGGCTGAAAACATCAGGTTCCAGCGGTGAAGCGCAAATTATTGTGAAAACCGCCGCACAAATGCAGGCAGAAGCCCTGACTTTGGCAAATACGCTGCCATTTGGACAACACGGTGAAACCGTGATCGGCAGCGTGATTACGCAACATCTTTACGGCTTCACATTCCGCTTCGCACTCGCGCTGACAATGGGTTGGACTATGGAACGACAGCAGGCGGTTTATCCGGAAAACCTGCTTTCCAGCACGGCCGCACACGATAAAGTAGTTTGGATTGCCAGTCCGGCCGTACTCAACCGCTTGGGTGAAAACCGCAACTGGCAAAGTATCGGCCATAAAATTGCAGGCATTGTCTCGGCCGGCGGCGCGCTTCCTTCTGCCACGGCGGATTTGCTGCAACAGGCTGCCGTCCGCCCGTTTGAAGTTTATGGCAGTACCGAAACCGGCGTGATTGCCTCACGTTGCGAACGCCAAGAATGGCAGCCTTTCAATGGAGTAGAAATCGGGCAAAACGAAGAAGGCGCACTGTGGGCTTCTTCGCCTTGGTCGCCCGAACGCCGCCAAACCGCCGATTTGATCGAGCCGCAAGATGACGGTTTTCTGTTACTCGGTCGCCAAGACCGCATTATTAAATTTGAGGACAAACGCGTGTCGCTGACCCAAATCGAACACGAACTTTTACAACACCCTTGGATTGCCGACGCCCACTGCGGCCGTCATCCGCAACACCAACGCATTGCCATATGGGCGGCATTGAACGCAGACGGTATCGCCGCCTTGCGTGAGAAAGGCCGCGCTGCGGTTGCCGATACGCTCAAACGCCATCTGGCCGCCACGCAGGACACCATCGCCCTGCCGCGTTACTGGCGTTTTACCGACAGCCTGCCACGCAACGCCCAAGCCAAAATCGCTGCGGCGGATTTTCAGACGGCCTTTACCGTCGCCCAGACATCGCCCGTTTGGTCAAAAACATCATCTGACGATGAAACCAATACCGAAACCTTTATCGGGCGCGTGCCTTTGGATTTGGTTTATTTCGGCGGCCATTTTGCCACCTTCCCGCTGGTTCCCGGCGTGGTCGAGCTGCAGTGGGTGCGCAACCTGATCGCGCCCAAGCCATGGAGTAAACAGCGCGTTATCCGCATCGAAAATCTAAAATATCAGCAGTTTATCCGTCCTCACGATGAAGTGTCGGTGGAGCTGAAATACGATGAAGGTAAAAATAAACTGAGTTTTAAAATCAACAACGGAGAGCATCCGTGTGCATCAGGACGGATTGTGTTTGAGGCCGTCTGAATATACTTATTAACTTTTTAGTGGAAAACCAACAATATGCAACTCTTCCCTGCCCTAGAACAACGCTATTCTTACGAACACCAGTCCGCAGGCGAGGCTCAACGTCTGGCTCAAGAAATCGCTTTTGCACCGATTGTGTTCCAAGTTTCCCGCCTGATGGTGAAATTTGGCATTCTGGACTTGCTGAACGACCATCCAGACGGCCTCACTCAAGCCGAAATTGCTGAAAAAGCGAAAATCAGCAACTACGCGGCACAAGTCCTGCTGGAAGCTTCACTGTCTATCGGCACTGTCTTGACTCGCGACAACCGCTATTTCATCAGCAAGGCCGGTTGGTTTGTCCTCAAAGACAAAATGGCCCGCGTCAATATGGATTTCACGCAAGAAATCTGCTACCAAGGCATGTTTGACTTGGAAAAAACCCTGCAAACGGGCAAACCCGAAGGCCTGAAAGTATTCGGCGACTGGCCGACCATTTACGAAGGCCTGTCTTCATTGCCAAGCATCGCGCAGGAAAAATGGTTTGCATTCGACCATTATTATTCCGACAACTCCTTCGCCGAAGCACTGAACACCGTGTTCGCCAAGCCGGTTAAAAAACTGCTTGATGTCGGCGGCAATACCGGCCGCTGGGCGGAGCAATGTGTCAACCACAATGCCGAAGTCGAAGTAACCATCATGGATCTGCCGCAACAAATCGGCTTGATGCGCGAAGCGACTAAAGGCAAAAACGGCGCGGACCGTATCCACGCCCATCCGGCCAACCTGCTTGATCCTGAGATTCCGTTCCCAACCGGTTTTGACGCGATTTGGATGAGCCAATTCCTAGACTGTTTCACCGAGGAACAAGCCACCAGCATTCTTCAACGCGCCGCTGCATCCATGAGCGAAAACACCAGCCTCTACATCATGGAGCCTTTCTGGGACAGACAACGCTACGAAACCGCCGCCTACTGCCTGACCATGACCAGCCTGTATTTCACTGCCATGGCCAACGGCAACAGCAAAATCTTCCACTCTGAAGACTTGATCCGTTGCGTTGAAAAAGCCGGATTGAAAGTAGCGGAAGTTTCAGACGGCATCGGCCGCGGCCACAGCATCTTGCGCTGCGTTAAGGCCGTCTGAACATCATCTTTTAAACCCTAAAAATAAACCGACCCTGACAGCCATTTCAGCTATCGGGGTCGGTTTGTTTTAGGTATCAGCCTTAAAACATCAACCGCGCAACATCCATACTGCGCACACTAAAACAATCGCCACCGACAAAGCGGCAAACAGTTGTCCCATTCCGGCCAATTTAGGCTGCTTGGCATCGATGGTTTTAAAGCCGTTAATCATCGGCGTAATCAAATCCTGTTTTTTCACAAAGCGATACAGCAAAACAGCCGCAATATGTACGCCCGCCAAAACAGCTAAGACATTAAAGAAATTGACATGGATTTTTCGTGCCAGCGTACCGGCGTGTTCGCTAACCAAATGATTCAAAAAACCGGAATTGGTAAACGTATTTTCATCGGCGGCAAATAAGCCAGTGGCCGTCTGAAAAACCAAGGCGGCCAATAAAGCGATGACCATCAGCGCGCCCAAAGGATTGTGGCCGACCAATTCGTCTTCAGACATTTGGCCTTGCGTGTAGCGGCGGATTTCGGAAAATGGACGCACAAAACGGCTGAATCTTGCCGTATCGCTGCCCCATATCCCCCAGCACAAGCGGAAAGCCACCAAAGCCAGCATCAACAAACCGCCGCGCAAGTGCCATACCAGCATATCGCCGCCCCGGGTGGCGCTGTACCACATAAAACCCATCAATAACACCAAGAGCCAATGGAACAGGCGCGTAGGTGCGTCCCAAACTTTTATTTTTTGCTTCATTACCTTTTACTTTCTGATTTAAAATTAAATTTCTTATCTTGGAAGGTTACGCCATGCAGCCCATCTACACGCTTCCCGAATCGCTTCAGGCTTTTCAGACGGCCTTAGCATTTCCCGACGTATTCCGCCCCCGCGTCCAAGAGTCGCACAAAGGCACATACGGCACGCTTGCCATTATCGGCGGCGCAATGGGAATGAGCGGCGCAGTGGTTTTAGCAGCCACAGCCGCCATGTATCAGGGGTGCGGCAAGGTTTGGGCGGGTTTCAACCAAGCCGCGCTGCCTTTTGCCATCATTCCCGAACGCCCTGAAATCATGCTTGCCACTGCGACCCAACTGATGGAGCGCAACGATGTCAGCGCATGGGTAATCGGCTGCGGATTCGGTCTGGACGGATTATCGGAGCAGCTGCTGCCCGAAATCCTGTCGACACACCATGACCGGCCTTTATTGCTCGATGCAGATGCCTTGACACTGCTGGCCCGTTCTCCCGAATTAGCCGAACGCCTCAAATCGTACAAACATATCGTCCTGACACCCCATCCGGCCGAAGCCGCCCGCCTACTCGGTACCGATACTCAATCAGTTCAAGCCGACAGACAGAAAGCCGTAACCGCAATCAGCCAAAAATATGGCGCAACCGTCGTATTGAAAGGCCATCATACATTAGTTGCCGCAACTGACGGCATGACCTATACCAACACCAGCGGCAATGCCGGATTGGCCACCGCCGGCAGCGGCGATGTCTTAAGCGGTATGATCGGCAGCCTGCTGGCACAAGGCATTCCGGCATTCCAGGCTGCTTGTGCCGGCGTTTGGTTGCATGGTGCGGCGGCTGATGTCATCAAACACAGCAGCCAAATCGAAACCGGCATGCTCGCCGGAGAAATCGCACCTGCCGCCCGATGGCTGCGCAATATTTTATCAAAAGAGTAATACCGCCTGTATCATCAATACAAATTGCAGGCCGTCTGAAAATCAATCTCTATTTTCAGACGGCCTGGTTTATTTTTAAGTCATTTTGCAAATTAAGGTTAAGGCGTGTATCCTTGATGTCCCTTAAAAACAACTTCACAACATATTATCATGAGTATCCTCAATAAAATCAGCAACTTTATTGGAAAAACATTTTCCCTTTGGGCTGCGCTCTTTGCCGGCATCGCTTTTTCCGCACCCGACACCTTCAAATGGGTCGGCCCTTACATTCCTTGGCTTCTGGGCATCATCATGTTCGGCATGGGCTTGACGCTCAAACCTTCCGACTTCGATATTTTGTTCAAACGCCCCAAAGCCGTCATCATCGGCGTGATTGCACAATTCGCCATCATGCCGGCAACCGCCTATCTGCTGGCCAAGCTGTTGAACCTGCCTGCCGAAATCGCAGTCGGTGTAATTTTGGTCGGCTGCTGCCCGGGCGGCACGGCTTCCAATGTAATGACTTATCTGGCGCGCGGCAATGTGGCTTTGTCGGTTGCCGTTACATCGGTTTCCACCCTGATTTCCCCATTGCTGACCCCTGCCATCTTCTTGATGCTTGCCGGTGAAATGCTGGAAATCCAAGCGGGCAGTATGTTGATGTCCATCGTCAAAATGGTTTTGTTCCCCATCGTTTTGGGCTTGATTGTCCATAAAGTCTTGGGCAACAAAACTGAAAAACTGACCGACGCGCTGCCGCTGGTTTCCGTTGCCGCCATCGTGCTGATTATCGGCGCGGTTGTCGGTGCCAGCAAAGGCAAGATTATTGAAAGCGGCCTGCTGATTTTCGCGGTTGTCGTACTCCACAACGGCATCGGCTATCTGCTCGGCTTCTTTGCCGCCAAATGGACCGGCCTGCCTTATGATGCACAAAAAACGCTGGCCATCGAAGTCGGTATGCAAAACTCAGGCTTAGGTGCCGCCCTTGCAGCCGCACACTTTGCCGCCGCGCCGGTTGTTGCCGTTCCCAGCGCATTGTTCAGCGTGTGGCACAATATCTCCGGCTCGCTCCTGGCAACTTATTGGGCAGCCAAAGCCGATAAAAATAAAGAATCCTAAACGCCTTTAATCATAAGGCCGTCTGAACAGGCATAAACGAAATCAACGATTTCTGCCTTACCTGTTCAGACGGCCTTTATTTTGAAATCAAGCAGGATTATTGTTTCACTGCTTCGATTTGGATATTGATGTTAACTTTTTTGCTCATACCGGCACTCACCAAATAATCCAAGCCCCATTTGGTACGGTCGATGGTGGTGCTGAAGTCGCCGCCACACACTTCTGCTTTTAACATCGGGCTTTGGTAGCAGTTGAATTTGTCGGCTTTGAGTTTCACCGGCGCAGTTTTGCCGCTCATGGTCAGATTGCCGTCAACGGAAAGCAGTTTTTTGCCGTTGAAATTGAATTTGGTGGATACAAAACGGATTTCAGGGTATTTGTCTGCATTGAAAATATCGGCAGATTTCAAATGTTGAGTAAAGCGATCTGAACCGGTTTGCAGTTTGGACAAAGGCAATACGATATCGATTGAGCCTTGGCGTTTGGCACGATCAAATTCCAAATTGCCGGTCAAACCATAAATACCGCCGACGTTGGTGCTGGTGTTGAAATGGTCGATGGCAAAGCGGGCATTGGCATGGAATTCGTCCACTTTATAAACAGCGGCGGACGCAGCGGAAGCCAACATGGCCGAACACAATGCAAACATGATTTTTTTCATCGTCTTATCCTTAAAAGTGTGAGAAGTTCCCTATCATATCATTTTTTGATATCAATATCTTTTGCAACTGGGAAAGACAGCATTTCATCTTAAGAAAACATCAGGCCGTCTGAACGAGAGGACCGCAAATTCAGGTGAAGCAAACACAGTTTAGTTTTATTACAAAATAGCGTGCTTCATCGCTCGTAATTGGTATAAAATACCGAGTTATTTCTACAACGGGCCGCCAATTAACCAGCCTATTTCAGACGGCCTCAGCATAAAACAAAGGAACAAAAATGCCTGAATACCGCTCCAAAACCTCTACCCACGGCCGCAATATGGCAGGCGCGCGCGCATTGTGGCGTGCGACCGGCGTCATGGAAACCGACTTCGGCAAACCGATTATCGCCATTGCCAACTCCTTCACCCAATTCGTCCCAGGCCATGTGCACCTGCACAACATGGGCCAACTGGTTGCCCGTGAAATCGAAAAAGCTGGCGGCATTGCCAAAGAATTCAACACCATTGCCATTGACGACGGTATCGCCATGGGCCACAGCGGTATGCTCTACTCCCTGCCTAGCCGCGACCTGATTGCCGACTCCATCGAATACATGGTCAACGCCCACTGCGCCGATGCGCTGGTGTGCATTTCCAACTGCGACAAAATCACTCCGGGCATGCTGATTGCCGCCATGCGCCTGAATATTCCGACCATCTTCGTTTCCGGCGGCCCGATGGAAGCCGGTAAAGTTATCGGCGTGGCCAATATTCAACCCGAACGCCGTTTGGACTTGATTGATGCCATGATCGAATCGGCAGACGACAATATCAGCGACAAACAAGTCGAAGAAGTCGAACAAAACGCCTGCCCGACTTGCGGCTCCTGCTCCGGCATGTTTACCGCCAACTCCATGAACTGCCTGACCGAGGCACTCGGCCTTTCCCTGCCGGGCAATGGTTCTTATCTGGCTACCCACGCAGGCCGCAAAGAATTGTTCCTCGAAGCAGGCCGCATGATTGTCGAAATCACCAAACGCTACTACGAACAAGACGACGAAACCGTATTGCCGCGCAGCATTGCCACTAAAAAAGCATTTGAAAACGCCATGACCATGGACATCGCCATGGGTGGCTCTACCAATACCATTTTGCACCTGTTGGCCGTCGCCAACGAAGCCGGTGTCGATTTCAAAATGGCAGACATCGACCGCTTAAGCCGCGTTGTACCTTGCATCTGCAAAACCGCGCCAAACAATCACGACTACTATATGGAAGACGTGCACCGCGCCGGTGGCATCTTCGCCATCCTGAAAGAATTGGACAAAGCAGGAAAACTGCACACCGACGTGTACACCATCCACGCGCCGACACTGAAAGACGCGATTGAAAAATGGGACGTGACCAACCCTGAAAACACCCATGCCATCGAGCGTTTCAAAGCAGCTCCCGGCGGCGTGCGCACTACTCAGGCGTTCTCGCAAAACCGTATGTGGAAAACCCTCGATCTCGACCGCGAAAAAGGCTGTATCCGCGATGTCGAACATGCCTACTCGCAAGATGGTGGCTTGGCAGTATTGTTCGGCAACATCGCAGAACGCGGTTGCGTAGTGAAAACCGCAGGCGTGGACGAGAGCATCCTCAAATTTACCGGTCGCGCCCGCGTATTTGAAAGCCAAGAAGATGCAGTAGAAGGCATTTTGGGCAACCAAATCGTGGCTGGCGATATCGTCATCATCCGCTACGAAGGCCCTAAAGGCGGCCCGGGCATGCAAGAAATGCTGTACCCGACTTCTTACCTGAAATCCAAAGGTTTGGGCAAAGCCTGCGCCCTCCTGACTGACGGCCGCTTCTCCGGTGGTACTTCCGGCTTGTCAATCGGCCACGCTTCGCCTGAAGCGGCAGAAGGCGGCGCAATCGGTTTGGTACACGAAGGCGACACCATCGAAATCGACATTCCAAACCGCAGCATCCACCTTGTCATTTCCGATGAAGAGCTTGCCGCACGCCGTGCCGAAATGGAAGCACGCGGCAGCAAAGCGTGGAAACCGGAAAACCGCGACCGCTACGTCTCCGCAGCCCTGCGTGCCTACGGCGCGATGGCGACTTCTGCCGACAAAGGCGCAGTACGCGACGTATCGCAAATCGAACGTTAATTAACCTGACTTTAAGGCCGTCTGAACGCTTTCAAGTGTTTCAGACGGCCTTCATTCAAACGGACACATATGGACAAATTCATTTTAGCGATGATCGGCATGGCCATTGCCCTGTTGATTATTATTGGTGGCGGATTTATCGCTGTCGAATATTTCAAATCCCACCCTGAAGCATTCCAAGTCAAGCCGCTATCAAAATAATCATTTAACGGCATGAGTTTCAAGGGGAAAGAGCCGCAGCTCAAGGCCGTCTGAACGCAGCACATATAATGAAACACATTCTTTACTGGCTGGGTGGTTTTGCCGTCGCCCTCGGCATATTCCAATACTACGAAACCCATCGCTATTCCGAAGACCAGCTCATTTACGCCCGACCGCCGCAAAATCGTACTGCCGTTGCCGATTTTGACGCCTTGGCGTATTTAAATTTCCTCCGCTCCTCAGCCAATCTGCCCGCACTGGCGCACTCAGCCACACTCGAACGCGCCGCGCGCAATCATGCCCGCTATCTACTGCAAAACCCTGACGACGGACATGACGAACACAATACGCGCAATCCCTTTTACACAGGCTCACGCCCATCAGACCGCACGCGCAAAGCCGGTTATGCCTATAAAGGCGTGCACGAAAACGTAAGCACCGGCCAGCATCCGCCAAACGAAAAAATCAACGACTATCTACCAGCCCAACATCAGCTGGATAATCTGATGACGGCGATTTACCACCGCCTCTCCTTGCTCGATCAAAATATCGACGAGGCCGGTGCGGCATTTGAATCGCAAGGCAAACAAATCGCGCTGAGCATTAATCAGGGCGACAGCAGATTCAACAGCCTCTGCCAAAAAAACCGCCCATTATCCGACCTCAGCCGTTCGTTTTATCAAGATGCCTGTCATGGTCATGCCATTGTTTATGCGGATGAAATCTCCAACCGCAAACTCCGGCCTTACATCACCTATCCGCAAGGCAATTTCGCTTCGCCGGTTTTCCACGGCGAGCGTCCCGACCCTATGCCGCATTATGAAATGACCGGCAATCCGGTCAGCATCGCCTTCTCCGAACAATCGCCCCCGGTCAAAATGCGTTCGTTCAAACTGTATCAGGACACAAAAGAAATCAAAGACGTCAAAATCTTAGATAAAGATAATGACCCAAACCGCCTCCTGACCGAACGCCAATTTGCGCTGTTTCCTTTACAGCCATTGGAATACGATACCGACTACCGTGCCGTGTTCCAATACCGTCAAAACGGAAAAAACAGAACGGTCGAATGGACATTCAGCACGCAAAAACCCGATTATCCTTATTTCATCGTCAAAGGCGGCGAAACGCTGGCCATCGAATCCGGACAAAAATATTTTATCCATTGGCAGGATTTTTGGTGCTTGAAACAATGCGAACGCTACAACTACCGCATGAACCGCGACACCCAACTCGACATTATCGAGCGGCAGGCGGGCGGCATCATTATCCGTGTCAACGGAAGCAAAGGCAGCAGCATCCGCTTAATGCCCGAAGGCGAAGACAGGCGCGCCATTACACTTTATTTATGGAAATAAAGCCGTTTTCAGACGGCATGAAGCAGCAAAAAACTGATAAAATACCGCCTCATCACCCTACGGCAAGCTATCCAATATGACCAAACATCCGCAAATAGCAGCCAATACCCGCTATGCCTTTGCCAGCATTGCCGCCATGTTGTCCGCATTTCTACTGTTCGTTGCCGTCATGTTGCTGCCTTTGGGGCTGACGGCGGACACACAAGTGAGCCTGATACGGTTTTCACTCTACGCAATCGTGCTGTTTGCCGTACTTGGCGGTATTTTTTCTGTACGCGTTGCCTATTTGCGTAAAAAGAACGGAGCATGACATGACCCAAGCCGATAAAATTCCACAAGAAATCCGCCTCCAAAAAGAGCGGCGCGTACTGACTTTGGTCTATGTTGACGGTGCCAAGAGCCTTCCTGCCGAATACCTGCGCGTGTACTCGCCCAGCGCGGAAGTGCGCGGACACGGTGCCGGCCAAGATGTTTTGCAAACAGGCAAAGCCGAAGTCAGCATTACCGATTTAGACCCCGTCGGCCAATACGCCTTGAAAATTACTTTTTCAGACGGCCACGACAGCGGCCTTTACGATTGGGACTATCTCTACCGACTGGCGCACAATCAAGACGCGCTTTGGCAAGACTATCTCGACCGCCTCGAAAAAGCCGGCGCGTCCAGAACACCAAGTGCCGAAGATTTGAAACCCAAACACACACATTCCTGCGGTAGCGGCGGTTGCGGCGGGAAGGCCGTCTGAAAAAAGCGAGACCGTAAGTTTGGATGACGGAAGGACGATTGACGGCAAAGCGTCCCTCTCCCCGCCCAAAAAAGGCCAAGAAGTGGCCATCTTCGGCGATACCAAAGCCTGTCCGCAGGCAGTACGCACCGCGCAAAACACAGACGTTTTGGCGCATGAAGCAACCTTTGCGGCAGGTGATGAAGAAACAGCGGAACGAGTGTTCCATTCAACCGTATCCAATGCCGCCAAGCTGGCTTTGCAGGCCAATGTGAAACAACTTTACCTGACCCACATCAGCGCACGTTATACCGAAGAAGAACAACGCCTGATGCTGAAGCGACAGGCACAAACTATATTTCCCGCGTCGAAAGTGGTTGGCGATTTCGACGTATTCGATATCTGAATCCGTATTATTTTAAGAAGGCAGACACTATGAGCGACCACAAAACCCATTTCGGCTTCACTACCGTTGACGAAGACGAAAAAGCAGGCAAAGTTGCCGAAGTCTTCCACTCCGTGGCAAAAAACTACGACATTATGAATGACGTAATGTCCGGCGGTCTGCACCGTGTTTGGAAACATTTCACCATCAATACCGCCCGTCTGAAAAAAGGCGACAAAGTATTGGACATCGCCGGCGGTACGGGTGATTTGTCCCGAGGCTGGGCAAAACGTGTGGGCAAAGAAGGCGAAGTTTGGCTGACAGACATCAACTCCTCCATGCTGACCGTCGGCCGCGACCGCCTGCTTAACGAAGGCATGATTCTGCCCGTATCGTTGGCAGACGCTGAAAAATTGCCATTCCCCGACAACTATTTCAATCTGGTTTCCGTCGCATTCGGCCTGCGCAACATGACGCACAAAGATGCCGCGCTGAAAGAAATGTACCGCGTATTGAAACCGGGCGGCACCCTGCTGGTGTTGGAATTCTCCAAAGTGTACAAACCTTTGGAAGGCGTGTACGACCTCTACTCTTTCAAACTGTTGCCGATTATGGGCAAACTGATTGCCAAAGATGCCGACAGCTACCAATACCTCGCCGAGTCCATCCGTATGCACCCCGACCAAGAAACCTTGAAACAAATGATGCTGGATGCAGGCTTCGACAGCGTGGATTACCACAACATGAGCGCAGGCATCGTTGCCCTGCATAAAGGCGTGAAATTCTAAGGCCGTCTGAAACAAACACAAAGGGCGTGATTGATAGACACGCCCTTTGATTTTTCAAACCTTATCCAAGCCAGTCTGACACAAACCAAAGGCCGTCTGAACAGCTGTAAAACGAAATCAAGAATTTCGGTTACACCATTCAGACGGCCTTAATATGTTCAAATCAGCTTATTTTCCTGCTTTCACGCTTTGCCATTGACGGACCATAAATTTCAACGCCGCAGGTTGAATAGGCACCATGATAAAGCTGTTTTTCAAATCTTCATCAGTCGGGAAAATTGTATTGTCGTTTCTAAACTCTTCATCCATCAGCTCCTGAGCCGGTTTGCTGGACGGCGCATAAGTAACAAAATTGCCATTTTTAGCCGCAACTTCAGGATCTAAGAAATCATTGATATACGCATGGGCATTGGCCACGTGTTTGGCATCTTTCGGAATCACAAACGAATCCACCCAAATTCCCACGCCTTCTTTCGGCATCATCACACGGATTTTTTCCTTGCCGCCCGCTTCTTCGGCACGACGTTTGGCAATGTTCAAATCGCCGCCAAAACCAATCGTTACGCAAGTATCGCCGCGCGCCAAATCATCGATAAAACCGGACGAGGTAAAACGCTTGATGTACGGACGGTTTTTCTTCAAAACTTCCGTAGCCGCCTTAATATCCGCCGTTTCGCTGCTGTTTGGATTTTTACCCATATAGTTCAACACCATAGGATAAATCTCCGCCGCGCTGTCCAAATAGCTGATGCCGCATTGCTTGAGTTTGGACGTGTATTCGGGGTTAAACACCAAATCCCATTGATTGTCCGGCAGTTTGTCCGTACCCAAAGCCTTTTTCACACGCTCGGTATTGATGGCGAAAGTATTGGTACCCCAATAAAACGGAACGGCGTATTCGTGATTCGGATCAACGCCTTCCATCAGCTTCATTAATTGTGGATTCAGGTTTTTATAGTTGGGAATCAGGGATTTGTCGATTTTCTGATACGCACCTGCCTTAATCTGCCTACCGACAAACGCATTGGAAGGACCCACGATGTCGTAACCCGACTTGCCGGTCAATACCTTGCTCTCCAGCGTTTCATCGCTGTCATATACATCATAAGTTACTGAGATACCGTGTTTTTTCTCAAACGCGGCAACCGTCTCGGGATCGACATATTCCGACCAGTTATAAATGCTCAATACCTTTTGATTATCGGTTTGCGCTGCCTTGTCGGCAGAAGTTTTGTCCGAGCCGCCGCAGCCGGCCAATGCCAGCGCAGTCAGTACGATGAGGGGCAGATGTTTGGCCATTATCATTCCTTGCGTATCCGGTTGAAAAGAGAAAGGCATTATAAAGCAGGCAAGCCGGGGCGGATAGGCTTCATTGTTAAAAGATATCGACCCGCTTGAGGCCGTCTGAAAGACAGTTTGCCGCCAACTTAAAACCTTTCTGCCGATAGCTTGAAATATGGTTTTGCGGTAAGATAACGCCCATTCGTTTTTAATCTCAACGCGCCGTCCGGGCCGTCTGAAATCTTTGTACAAAATCTTATCGAGACATTATGAAAACCACCGAACTACGCCAAAAATTCCTGAAATTTTTCGAATCTAAAGGCCACACCATCGTCCGCTCCTCCTCGCTCGTGCCACACGACGACCCGACCCTGCTGTTTACCAACGCAGGCATGAACCAATTTAAAGACGTATTCCTCGGCTTTGACAAACGCCCGTACAACCGCGCCACTACCGCGCAAAAATGCGTACGCGCAGGCGGCAAACACAACGACTTGGAAAACGTCGGCTACACCGCCCGTCACCACACCTTCTTTGAAATGATGGGTAACTTCTCCTTCGGCGACTACTTCAAACGCGACGCCATCCACTTCGCTTGGGAATTCCTCACTTCTCCCGAATGGTTGAACATCCCCAAAGACAAACTGTTGGCGACCGTTTACGCAGAAGACGACGAAGCCTACAACATCTGGCTGAACGAAATCGGCATGCCTGCCGAGCGCATCGTCCGCATCGGCGACAACAAAGGCGCGAAATACGCATCCGACAACTTCTGGCAAATGGGCGACACCGGCCCTTGCGGCCCTTGCTCCGAAATTTTCTACGACCACGGCGAAGAAATCTGGGGCGGCATTCCCGGCAGCCCTGAAGAAGACGGCGACCGCTGGATCGAAATTTGGAACTGCGTGTTCATGCAGTTCAACCGCGACGAACAAGGCAATATGAATCCGCTGCCTAAGCCTTCCGTCGATACCGGCATGGGCTTGGAGCGCATGGCCGCCGTCATGCAGCATGTTCACAGCAACTACGAAATCGACCTGTTCCAAGACCTGCTCAAAGCCGTTGCCCGCGAAACCGGCGCGCCATTCAGCATGGAAGAACCCAGCCTGAAAGTCATCGCCGACCACATCCGATCCTGCTCCTTCCTGATTGCAGACGGCGTCTTGCCTTCCAACGAAGGCCGCGGCTACGTATTGCGCCGTATCATCCGCCGCGCCGTGCGCCACGGTTACAAACTCGGTCAGAAACAAGCGTTTTTCTACAAACTCGTGCCTGATTTGGTCAAAGTGATGGGCGACGCGTATCCCGAGTTGAAAGAAAAACAGACGCAGATTATGGAAGCCCTGCGCGCGGAAGAAAGCCGCTTCGGCGAAACGCTGGAAAAAGGTATGGGCTTGTTTTCTAAAACTTTAGAGCGAATGAAATTATTAGATAAGGCGTTATCTCATGATGACATTAATATCGAAGGTGGTGGAACACGTATAGAGTCATTATTAAACATTATGAATAAAGAATCAGCTTTAAAAGCTGAAGAAGCTCTCATAAAAGCTGAGAAACAGGGCGTAACTGGTAGCTTATATGAAAAAATTTTAGCTGGTGGATATGAGTATAAACGAATCATTCCAGGTGAAATTATCTTCAAACTCTACGACACCTACGGCTTTCCCTACGATTTAACTGCCGACATGGCGCGCGAACTGGGCATCGAATTGGACGAAGAAGGCTTCAACCGCGAAATGGAAGCCCAACGCGCACGCGCACGCGCCGCACAAAGCTTCAAAGCCAACGCCCAACTGCCTTACGACGCTCAAGACACCGAGTTTAAAGGTTATAGCGAACGCCAAACCGAATCCAAAGTCCTCGCCCTCTACAAAGACGGCGAGCAAGTCAACGAATTGAACGAAGGCGACGAAGGTGCCATCGTTATCGACTTTACCCCGTTCTATGCAGAATCCGGCGGTCAAGTCGGCGATGTCGGCTATATCTTCGCAGGCGAAAACCGCTTCGAAGTACGCGATACCCAAAAAATCAAAGCGGCCGTATTCGGTCAATTCGGCGTACAAACTTCAGGCCGTCTGAAAGTCGGCGACAGCGTTACCGCCAAAGTGGATGACGAAATCCGTAATGCCAATATGCGCAACCACAGCGCTACCCACTTGATGCACAAAGCCCTGCGCGATGTATTGGGCGAACACGTTGAACAAAAAGGCTCTTTGGTTACCGCCGAATCCACCCGTTTCGACATTTCCCATCCTCAAGCAGTAACTGCCGAAGAAATCGCCGAAGTAGAACGCCGCGTCAACGAAGCCATTTTGGCCAACGTTTCCGTCAACGCAGCCATTATGAGCATGGAAGACGCCCAAAAAACCGGCGCCATGATGCTCTTCGGCGAAAAATACGGCGACGAAGTACGCGTACTGCAAATGGGCGGTTTCTCTACCGAATTGTGCGGCGGTACACACGTTTCACGCACCGGCGACATCGGCCTCTTCAAAATCATCAGCGAAGGCGGTATTGCCGCAGGCGTGCGCCGTATCGAAGCCATCACCGGCCTGAACGCACTCAAATGGGCGCAAGAGCAAGAGCGTTTGGTTAAAGACATTATTGCCGAAACCAAAGCCCAAACCGAAAAAGACGTACTGGCAAAAATCCAAGCAGGTGCGGCACACGCCAAAGCATTGGAAAAAGAATTGGCACTCGCCAAAGCCGAACTCGCCGTCCACGCAGGTGCCAAACTCTTGGACGATGCAAAAGACCTGGGTTCAGCCAAACTCGTTGCCGCACAAATCGAAGCCGATGCCGCCGCCCTGCGCGAAATCGTGACCGACTTGACCGGCAAATCAGAACAAGCCATCGTATTGCTCGCCGCAGTCAACGACGGCAAAGTTTCCCTGTGTGCCGGCGTATCCAAACCGTTGACTGGCAAAGTCAAAGCAGGCGATCTGGTTAAATTTGCAGCCGAACAAGTCGGCGGCAAAGGCGGCGGCCGTCCTGACTTGGCGCAAGCCGGCGGTACAGATGCCGACAAATTGCCTGAAATGTTGGTAAGCATTGAAAATTGGATAAATGAAAAACTCATTTAATCTGAATTGATGAATTTTAAATATGCCAATCAAAAATTATCATTTGATTGGCATTCTAATATTTTCTTAATAATAAAGGGATACATATGCTAATTCACTCTTTTGAATTCCCATTACCTGATAAATTAGAAGTAAAAAAAATTTTGCAATTAGCGTGCGATTGGATTATTGGTAGTAAGCATTACATCTTATCAAAAGATGACTTTAATGGACTACTTGACAAAACTGATGAAATTATTGAAAAAGGAAATGAAAAAGTAGAATTTGGATATGCAAATTTTCCAAATATATCTTCTTCAATTGGGGGGATTAGATTCTCAAAACAAGACAAAGATAATACTACTTGGGTGACAACTATTGTTTCGTCTAAAAATCATAACCAACATTTTATTAGTATTCAATTAAGTTGTGAATTATCTCAAGCTTCCTTGCAAATACCTAAGGCTAAAAAGCCATATATTATTAAACAAATTCTAAAAGAATATAGTGGAGGTATGGATGGACAAATTCCTGTCTCAGATAAGGCAATTCTTTTAAAAGAAGGTGAAGAAGAAATTGCTGCAGCATTGATTCAAGATGTAGCAGAAAATATTTTGCCTATTGTCTACATTAGTTATGATCCTGAATCAAATCAACATCTAATAGATTACAAAAAAATTGCTAAAAACCTTTCTGGAAATGCGCATGTAATTGTAGAACCAAGCCGTAAGTTCTCTATGAAATTAAGAAGCCTCTCAAATGCTAAAAATGTATTTAATGGTACAATTGGCGTTTACTGGCCTCAAAATGGACGAAAATCATATTTCCTTACTGATTCTATTGATACGCCGAATAAGTTAGAACGTAATATCCAAGAGGATATTATTCAAGCACTACTCAACAAAAGACAGACAACACAATGCAATTGGTTATATTTAAAAGAATGTATTTCAAAACAAAGAATTGATCAATTAAGAAAAAATTCTACTGATGTAAACGTAGAAGAATATATTAATGCATTTGATGATGAATTAAGAATCAAAGAAGAAAGACTAGAAGAGGCAAATAAAGAAATTGCAAAGCTAGAAGCAGAGAATCGAAGATTAAATTCTACTAATTTTAGTCGCTCCCAAGGAGTCTTAAACTATGGAAATGAACAAGATCTATACGATTATGAAATCCGAAGTTTTGTAGTAGATGCTTTAAAGTATACTTTAGAAAATAACACAAAAGAGGATTCTAGAAAATATCATATATTGTATGACTTATTTAATCATAATAAATTAGATGAAAAAAAAGATCTTCGAATCATAAAACAAGATAGACTTAAACGTATTATGAATGATTACCAAAAAATGACTCCTAAGACTTTAGAGGAGTTAAAAAATTTAGGGTTTGATCATTCAGATGAAGGAAAACATCATAAATTTGTTTTTTCCAATGATGGCAGATACACTGCAACCATTTCTAAAACAAGTAGCGATTATCGTGCAGGTAAAAATTTCGCACGAGATGTAGCAAATCAAATTTTTAAATAAATTTTCAAAGGGCGCAATTCACACACGCCCTTTTATTTGAATCTTAGATATTAAAGCTAGTTATTCCTTCTCAACCGTAAAAAACAGTTCTTCCTGTTTCAAAGCATTGCCGTCTGCATCGGTTAATGCTGCTTCTGCTGCGGAAAACTTGATAACGGCGAGGCTGAGGCTGCCTTGTTCAGTCAGTGCCGTATTAAGCAAGCCGTAGACCAACCGCGTGCGTGGCTACGCCACACACCCTACCTGTGGGCGACGCAAACCTTAAGATTAAGGTGTAGGGTGTGTGCGGTACGCACGCACGCGGTTTTTGTTGCTACCGAATGATTCCAAACCATGCCGTAATCCAGTCAGCAGCAAACGCAGCTTGGGTCATGTACCAACAAAACTCAATATCAAAGGCCGTCTGAATTTCAGACGGCCTTTCTGTTTTCATTTCAAGCTAATATTTAAGCTTTTTATTCAATCATCTAACAATCAATCTTTCTCAACCGTAAAAAACAGTTTTTCCTGTTTCAAAGCATTACCGTCTGCATCGGTTAATGCTGCTTCTGCTGCGGAAAACTTGATAACGGCAAGGCTGAGGCTGCCTTGCTCAGTCAGTGCTGTGTTGAGGATAACGCCTGCTTCTTCCTCAGCAATTTTGACGGCAATACCGGCGGCTTCTAAAGAATTGCCGCTTAATACGGCCAGGCCGCGTTTGACTTGGCCTCGGTATTGGGCGCGGGCGATGATTTCTTGTCCGGGGTAGCAGCCTTTACGGAAATGGACGGCGCCGATGATGTGTTGGTTGAGCATTTGGGCAACGGCCGCTTCTTTGGTTGCGGCGCAAATCCACGGATAGCCGCTGCGGATTTCGTGCAGGTTCCACGCGTTTTCGGCTTCTGCTTGATATTCGGATGCGTTTTCTGCTGCTGAAATTTTCAGACGGCCTGTGTGCGGCAAGGCGATTTCTACGGTGTTTTCTTGAATCTGAACCGGGAAAGACAGTTGCGGTTCGGCAGCAGGATGTGGTTCTACATTGTCTGCCAACTCGCCGCTGACTGCCAAATCAGGCATCAACTCGAAGACGACTTTTGCACGCAAGACAAACATTCTCAGGCGTTTGACGATGGCTTCGGTCAAATCTTGTGCCATGACCAGCAGTAAATCCTCTCCGCGATTGACGACCAGCATATTCGCCAACACACGGCCTTTAGGCGTATTGTATGTGGCATAACATGCCTGACCAGAAGCTAAATTATTAATATCGTTGGATAATTGGCCATGAAGAAATGAAGCTCTGTCTTCACCGCTGACGCGGACAACGCCGAAAAAAGGCAGGCGGGTTTGCATAATCGACTCCTTAAATAGTAGATGCTGAATTATCGCTCAAATTACCGCTTATTATCAAATAAATAAATTCAGGCCGTCTGAATGTTTCAGACGGCCTGTTGTTTGGGTTCAAACAATCAAAATTATTTGATGCTGACTTTGCGGATAATCACGGCTTCGGTCGGTACATCTTGATGGAAACCGCGTGTCGCTGTTTTCACTTTGCTGATTTTACGGACAACGTCCATGCCGGAAGTAACTTTACCGAAAACGGCATAGCCGTAGCCTTGAGGGGTTTTGCTTTTGAAATTCAAAAAGTCGTTGTCGGCCGTATTGATAAAGAACTGGCTGGTTGCGGAATTCGGATCGCCGGTGCGCGCCATGGCGATGGTGCCGACGTTATTTTTCAAGCCGTTGTCTGCTTCGTTGTTGATGGCTTTATCGGTGGATTTTTGAACCATTTTCTCGGTAAATCCGCCGCCTTGAATCATAAAATTGTCGATAACGCGGTGGAAAATCGTGTTGTCGTAAAAACCTTTTTTGGCATAATTGACAAAGTTTGCCACGGTTTTCGGCGCTTTGACTTCATCCAGCTCCAGTTGGATGTTGCCCATATTGGTTTCAATCACGGCATGGGTAACCGCTTGCGCTTGCACGGAGAGTGACAGTGCGAGGGCGCACAGGGTGAGTTTGATGGATTTTTTCATATGTCTTCTCGAATAATGTATTGTGAAAATGGAATATTAACCTTGTTTCGCGTGAAATCCATAAAAAACATGTAAGATTTTTCAAGCAAAAAACATAAGGCAATCAAATCAGGCCGTCTAAAAAGGGATAAAAAACAAATTCTTGCTTTTTATATTCCCTTTCAGACGGCCTGCTATTACGGTCAAACCGAAATCAGATTAGAAATCCAATTCCGCTTTCAGCCAGTAAGTACGCGGCATACCGACGACGGCGAAGCTGCGGTCGTATTGGCCGCGCTGTACTTGCCAGTAGTTTTTGTTAAACAGGTTTTCTACCGAGCTGCTGACGGTCAAAGTATTTTTGCCCAGTTTGGTTTTGTAGCGCGCGCCTACGTCAACCAAAGTGTAAGATGGGAAGGCATATTGTTTTTGCGTGTCTTGGTAAGACTTGCCGAAATACGAAACATTGCCGTTCAAGGTCAGACCTTTGACAAACGGTGTATCCCACTCAACACCTGCTTTGGCAATCACGCGCGGATTGGCGACTTGCACGCCGTTAACCAGCATATCGCGCGAATTCGGATAATTCTTCACGGTCGATTGCAGATACATCAGGCCCAAAGACGGACGCAAAGTATTATTGAGCAAATTCGCGTAGGTGTTGAACTCAATACCGCGGCTGCGTTCCATGCCTTGCTCGTCTCCGGCTGCGCCTCCTTGGGCTTTATACGCTGCGAAGTCTGTTTTGCTGGTGGTAGAACCGCGCCAGTAGCCCGGACGTTTGATTTGGAACGCGTTTAACGTGGTCACGAAATTGCCCCAGTTTTTACGCACGCCCACTTCAAACTGACGGCTGACACGCGGTTTGGACATGGTGGTATTGCCGTCATCGTCGGTTTTGATATCCGCAGGCTCCAAGTCTTCCATGTAGTTGCCGTAAACGACCAAGTCAGGTTGCGGTACCCAAGCGGCCATCAGCATCGGGCTGAAGCGTTTGGAGTCCCCGCTTTTACCTTCTTTTTTATTGGTGTATTCAACCGCTTGGAAACGACCGCCCAAAGTCAGACGGTATTTGTTGTCGGCAAAGCCCAGTGTGTCAGACAAGGCCAAGCTGTTGACTTTGATATTGGCATCCAGGTTTGCTGAGCTTTCCCAGTCTGTCGCGTAATTAGGGACAAAAGAAGCCAGTTGATTGTCAATATTGCCGTTTGCATCAACCTCAACGCGGCTTTTGCCCGCAGCCGAACCACGGACAGTCGCACGCTGACGAATGATACGGTCAAAAGCAGTACTCCAGTTATGCGTTACCGGGCCGGTTTCAAATTCGCCGCGCGCGGATAAATTCATACTCAAAGTACGGAAATATTGGTCGGTCAGGCGTGCCGTACCTGTGTGGTATTGGTTGGCACTTGAGCAGGTTGCGGTTTGGCTGCTTGCGCCTTTTTTACCGCAGATGGTCGGAGAAATCAGCGTGCCGTAATAACGCGCCTTGTTGTAACCGATACCGCCGGTAATTTGCGCATTTTCAAACGCATCCCATTCGAAAGTCAGCATATTGGTTTGACCGACGGTATTTTGCCAGTTCCAGCTTGGCAACAGATTTGTTTTGCCATCCGGTGCATCGAACAAACGACCATCAGCGTTTTGGATGTCCTGCATACGTGCGCGGCCACCGTTGGTTTTGCGTTTCGCGTAGATGGAGTCGAACGCCACGCGCACTTTTTCGCCGCGATAGTCGGCATTTAAAGCAAATTCTTTGTTGTCTTCGCTGTAACCGTGGCGCGGGGTGTCGCCGTGGCGCAGTTTGCCGTTGGCGCGCACGCCGAATTCTTTGTTTTCGCCGAAGCGTTGGCCCAAGTCAAACGTGCCTTGGGCGCGGTTGTTGCTGAACCAGCCCAAACCGATTTTGCGGTTGCCTTCGTCGGCGGCTTTTTTGGTTTCGATATTGACGGAACCGGATACCGCGCCTTCAGGGTCCATGCCGTTTACGGCGGTGGACGCGCCTTTAATCAGTTGTGCGGAGCCGACTTGCACGCTGGCCGTACCTTGTGTGCCATACATACCGGCCAAGCCGTTGACGCTGAATTGGCGCGAGTCAAGCTGATAACCGCGGAAATACAGGCCGGTCAAGGTATTACTTTCGCCGCCAAACTGCCAAACGGAAGCGTCTTTTTTCGCTACGGCATCTACCAAAGTACGCGCTTCGGTATTATTGAGGGCTTTTTCGTCGTAATTGACCACGGTAATCGGTGCGGTAAAGGCATTGGCTTTACCCAATACACCCAAATTCACACGGTCGCGCATATCGCCGTCACTGGCAATAGAATACGAGCGTGCGGCCTTCACGCGTTTGGCGTTGGCGTGGACTTTGACTTCCTGCACTTCTGCATGGGCTTCGGGAGCAGGAGTGGCTTCATCGGCGGCGTAGGTGAATGCGCTTGCAACCACAAGCGGCATTAAGGCTAATTTGCTTTTCATAAATTCCTTCTGAGTTGAAATATTAATAATTCTTATATCGGGTAAAAAATTACAAAGTAATTTAGCTTTGTGATTATATTTGATAAGATTCCTACTTTCCACAAAAACAAATAAGAACTGTTTGTAAATACAAAAATACAACAGTTTGAAAAACTATTTTCATAGTGATCATAATTTAATAAATTTGCCGTCCTTTTCAGACGGCCTTTACGACCCTTTTAGAGAATACACCCATGCAAAAATGGCAAACCGAGCTTTATTCCTCACCGTCTTGGTTGGTGCAGACCTTGTTGATGGTCGCCGCAGCTTCGGCGGTAATTCTGTTTTTTGCACGCAACACACGCTTCGGGCGCGAGTTTAGCTATATCCTGCGCCTTTGCCTGACGCCGAAAAGTGCAGTTAAAGTATTGCTGCTGATTACGGCGATGATTACGTTGCTGTTAACCGAAGTGCGGCTGAATGTGTTGAGTACATTTATGTCCAAAGGGCTTTACGACTCGATGCAGGATTTGAACGCCTCCGCGTTTTGGATGTTTGCAGCGATGAACGCAGGCGTGGTGCTGATACGGGCGTTTAACAACGTCGTCAACGACTTTCTCGATCAAGGCTTGGCGATTAAATGGTCGGAGCGGCTCAATGAAGTTTTAACTTCGCGCTGGCTTGCCGACAAAAACTACTACCGCCTGCAAATGCGCCGCCATGCGCCGGACAATATTGACCAGCGTATCCAACAGGACGCGCAGGAATTCATTGCTTCGACCATTGAATTTGTGCGCGGCATGGTCAATTCGGTCGTTACCTCGCTGGAATTTGCCGTTGTTTTGTGGGGCTTGGCAGGCATCCTGACCGTGTTCGGCTTCGATATTCCGCACGGCATCGTTTGGTTTGTCTATATGTTTGTGATTTTGGCGACCTTTATCGCCATGTGGATAGGCAACCCTTTGATTCGTTTTAATTATGAAAACGAAAAACTCAACGGCGACTACCGTTATTCCCTTGTCCGCGTGCGTGACCATGCGGAAAGCGTCGCGTTTTACAACGGCGAAAAACACGAACACGACCAGCTTTCTGACCGCTTCAAAGCCATTATTCGCAACCGTTGGCGCATTGCTCGACAAAGCGTCTGCCTGAGCGGCTTTAACGATATGTTCACCAACGGCATCAAACTCTTCCCCATTATTTTGCAAGCTCCGCGCCTGTTTGCCGGACAAATCAAAATCGGCGACATTCAGCAGACCGTCCAAGCCTTCGCACGACTGCAAAACGCGCTGTCTTTCTTCCGGATGTTCTACAACAAATTCACCGCCTACCGCGCCCGATTGGAGCGTCTGTACGGCTTTTTGCTGAGCACGGAAGAAAAACACGCCGCACAACAACCCGAGCTTACCGAAGTTTCAGACGGCCTGATCTTGGAAAACGTTGCCCTATACCGCCACAACGGCGAAGTTTTATTAGACGGTATCAACATCAACCTCAAAAACGGCAACTCCCTGCTGATACGCGGCCCGAGCGGTTGCGGCAAAACCTCGCTGCTGCGCGCGCTGGCGGGGCTTTGGCCTTTCGGCAGCAGCGGCAAAGTCAGCCATCCGCCACATCAAGACATCCTCTTCCTGCCCCAACGCCCGTACACGGCACAAGGCAGCCTGCGCAATGCGATTTGTTACCCCGACATCGACAAGCAGCATCCGGAACTAATCAACGCCATGAATACCTGCCGCTTAGGTTATCTCGTTGATAAATTGGATAAACCCGACGACTGGCAACACAAACTCTCCCCCGGCGAACTCCAACGCGTCGCCTTCGTCCGCGCCCTGCTCTCGCAGCCCAAAGTCATCCTGCTTGACGAAGCTACCGCCGCTTTGGACGAACCGACCGAAGCCATGCTCTACCGCGCCTTAAAGCAAAAACTGCCCGACAGCATCATCATCAGCATCGGACACCGCAGCACACTCAACGAGTTCCATGATTTATGCCTCGATGTCGGTCATGTACAATGCTGAATTAATGGCATATAAAAGGCCGTCTGAAACAGTGAAAAACGAAATCAAACGATTTTGTCCTCGCCGTTTCAGACGGCCTTTTCAAACGCCATGGCATGTTTATTTGCTATACTCTGCATTGTGTTAACGTCGTCTAAAAAATATTTATGAAAACCCTGGCCCTCATTCCACATTACAACCACCCGACCACCATCAGCCACGTTGCCCAAACCATGCGCGGCTTCGGTTTAAACGTTTTAATTGTGGACGACGGTTCACGCGAAGAATGCAAACCTGTATTGCAGGCTTTGGTTTCAGACGGCATTGATGTCCTTTACCGCCCCATCAACGGCGGCAAAGGCGCAGCGGTCAAAACCGGCTTGGAATACGCTCAAGAACATGGCTATACCCACGTCTTGCAGGTTGATGCAGACGGCCAGCATTGCTTGAGCGACACACCCAAACTCCTCGCCGCAGCAGAGCAAAACCCCGAAGCCGTTGTTTGCGGCTGGCCGCAATACGGCGATGACGCGCCCAAAGCACGGCTTTACGGACGCAAAATTACCGATTTCTGGAATATGCTGCACACTTGGTCATGCGACATCAAAGATGGCATGTGCGGCTTCCGCCTCTATCCGCTTGCACCCGCGCTGTCCGTCGTCCGCGAAGAAACCGTAGGTGACCGCATGGACTTCGATACGGAAATCCTTATCCGCCTGTACTGGCGCAACGTCAAACCGGTTTGGGTTAAAACACCCGTCCAATACGCCGCCGACGGCGTGTCCCACTTCGATGCCTTTGCCGACAATGTCCGCATCAGCAAAATGCACACACGGCTGTTTTTCGGTATGTTGAAACACCGATTGGGTAAAGTTTTCGGAAAGGCCGTCTGAAACCATGACCGACCATAAACAAACCCATTGGGCAGCGCAGCCCGAACGCGGCAGCCGCCTGTTTCTCGCCCTGACCACATTGATGGTGCGCTATCTGCCGGCCTTTTTGATGAAGCCGTGCATTTGGTTTGTGGTGCTGTATTTTTATGCAACCGCGCCCAAACCGCGCCGTCATGTCTTACGCTATCAAACCCGTCTTCAGACGGCCTTTCCCCATATCGTCCTACCGAAACACAGCGTATTCAAACAATTCGTTGCATTTGGCGAAGCGGTTTGCGACCGTTTTGCCGTGTGGCAACGCAAAATCCGTTATGAAGATTTGGTGATTGAAGATCCTGACGACATCTATTCGCAAGTCAAACGCAACGAACGCGGCCAGATTTTTGCCTGTTCGCACTTGGGCAATACCGAAGTTTGCCGTGCGCTGGTGTCACACCACAAAGATTTCAGACTCAATGTATTGGTGCACAGCAAACACGCGCAGGCATTTAACGAGGCATTGCAAAAAGCCGGCGCAGAACATATCCGCCTGATTCAGGTAACCGATTTGGACACCACCCTGATGATGGAATTGAACCGCCGTATCGAAGACGGCGAATGGATTGCCATCGCGGCCGACCGCGTACCTGTCCGCGGCGAGAAAACCGCCGATATTAATTTCTTAGGCCACACCGCCCCTATGCCGCAAGGCGCATGGCTTTTGGCTTCGCTTTTAAAAACGCAAGTAAACATGCTGTTTTGCGTCAAACAAAACGGCCGCCATCATTTGAAACTGCGCCGCTTTACCGATACTTCCAGCTGGAAACGCGGTAACCGCGAAGCCGCCGTCAAAGACGCGATGCAGGGTTTTGCCGACATTTTGGCGCAAGAATGTGCGCAAAATCCGTTACAATGGTTCAATTTTTATGATTTTTGGGGCGAAGACGCCGTCTGAAACCAACACACTCACTTTTTTAAGCCATGAAAAAACACATCTACTGCCAACACAGCTTTGAAACCGAAGTTCCTTTTTTTGATGTAGATGCCATGCACATCGTGTGGCACGGCAACTATGTCAAATACCTTGAAACCGCACGTTGCGCTTTTCTGTCTTCCATCGGTTATGACTACAACGAAATGGGGCGGCAGGGGTACAGCTGGCCGATTGTGCAGATGAACCTCAAATACATCCGCCCTGCCCGTTTCGGCCAAAAAATCCGCGTTGATATGGACATTGTCGAAATCGAAAGCTGCCTGCGTATCGATTACACCATTTACGATGCCGAAACCAATGAAAAGCTGACCCGCGCTTCGACTACCCAAGCCGCGGTTTCGCTTTCAGACGGCCTGATGCAGTTTCAAACGCCGGACAGCTGGTTGGAAGCCGTCAAAAGACATCCGACATTTAAGGCCGTCTGAAAAATTTAACGATTAAACCAATCTTTGTCTATGTACAAACATTACCCTTTATAATTTTAAATTTCCGTTTTCAGACGGCCTTTGTCCTCAAACCGCACACATTATGCTACTGAACCTCAACCGCTTTGCCTTTCCTGTTTTCTTAAAAGAAACCCGCCTGCTTACCGCCCTCGCCCTGCCTATGCTGTTGGCGCAAGTGGCGCAAGTGGGCATTGGTTTTGTCGATACGGTGATGGCCGGCGGCGCAGGCAAGGAAGATTTGGCTGCGGTGGCTTTGGGTAGCAGCGCGTTTTCTACGATTTACATTACTTTTATGGGCGTGATGGCGGCGTTGAACCCGATGATTGCCCAATTGTACGGTGCAGGTAAAACCGAAGAAGTCGGCAAAACAGGAATGCAGGGCATTTGGTTTGGTTTGTGTTTGGGCGTATTCGGTATGCTGTTGATGTGGGCGATGATTACGCCGTTCCGTCATTGGCTGACATTGAACGATTATGTCGAAGACACGATGGCGCAATATATGTTCTTCACCAGCTTGGCAATGCCTGCCGCCATGATACACCGCGCCCTGCACGCTTATGCCTCCAGCTTGAACCGTCCGCGCGTGATTATGTTGGTCAGCTTCGCGGCATTTGTGTTGAATGTGCCGCTGAACTATGTGTTCGTTTATGGCAAATTCGGTATGCCTGCTTTGGGCGGCGCAGGTTGCGGCGTGGCAACGGCGGCGGTATTTTGGTTCAGCGCATTGGCTTTGTGGCTGTATATCGCCAAAGAAAAATTCTTCCGTCCGTTTGGCTTGACGGCAAAAATCGGCAAACCCGATTTGACAGCTTTCAAACAGATTTGGAAAATCGGCGCCCCCATCGGCTTGTCTTATTTTTTAGAAGCCAGCGCGTTTTCGTTTATCGTCTTTTTGGTGGCGCCATTCGGCGAGGATTATGTCGCCGCGCAACAAGTCGTCATCAGCCTGTCGGGTATTTTGTATATGGTTCCGCAAAGCGTTGGCTCGGCAAGCACGGTACGCGTTGGCTTTTCGCTCGGGCGGCGCGATTTTTTGCGGGCGCGTTATATTTCAGGCGTTTCACTGGTGTTGGGCTGGATGCTTGCTGCCTGCACCGCGCTGCTCTTGGTCATCTTTCGCTTTCAGTTGGCCGGTATGTACACCAACGATGCGGCAGTATTAGGCATTGCTGCGACTGTTTTATTTTTCGCCTCCCTATTCCAATTGGCAGATGCCACCCAATGTATCGCTTCATATGCGCTGCGCGGCTATAAAGTAACCAAAATGCCGATGTTCATCCATGCCGTGGCTTTCTGGGGGTGCGGCCTGTTGCCCGGCTACCTGCTTGCCTATCATGCCGATATGGGCATTTACGGCTTCTGGACTGCGCTGACCGTTTCACTGACGATTGCCGCCATAGCATTGGTATGGTGCTTGGAATTGTGCAGCAGGGAGATGGTCAGATCGCATAAGGTCGTCTGAAATTTCTTTCAGACGACCTCCATTTATATTTTATTTACGGCTTATTCACTTTTAAGGAAAAAAATGTTTTCAACCTCTATTATAGAAAAACTTGCTTACTATGTTTATTGCTTGATTGACCCTAGAGATGGCAATATTTTCTATGTAGGTAAAGGCGTGGGCAATCGCGTTTTCCATCATGCCCTAGGTTCATTACAAGAAACAGAAACGCCAAGTGATAAAATTGCCTTGATTAGGGAAATACATCAAAGTGGAAACCAACCCGTGTATTACATTCTGCGGCACAACATCCAAACAGACAAACAGGCTTTTGAATATGAAGCGATGGCAATAGACCTACTCTCCTTAGTCAAACCGAGCCAGCAGCCGCTGACTAATATTCAAGGCGGCACACATTCTTCTGAAGTAGGATTGATGAGCTTATCCGAATTAAAACGAAAATATGATGCGCAAGAATTGAAAACTGATAAACCTATTGTTTTAATTACGATTAATAACGAATACGAGAAACTGAAAAAAGACATTAGATCTGGGAATATTCCTGAAGCCAATAGGGATAAGGAAATTTACGAACGCACACGGAAATATTGGAAAATCGGAAGCCGACGTGAAAAAGCAAAATATGCAGTTGCAGTCTATCGCGGCTGGACATTGGCAGTGTATGAAATCGAAAGATGGATTTCTGCCGACGATATTATTCAAGGTCGTTGGATGTTTGAAGGCAAGCCGTTACCAGAAGGCTCCGACATTTATGAAGAAATCGTGAATAAGCTGACCTATTCTTCCCAAGAAAATTATAAAGCGCCCCAAAACCCCATTACCTATCGTAATTGTTAAATAGTAAGTTTTCAGACGACCTGAATCCACAAAATCACAAATCATCATGCAACCCATCCAATACCAAACCGACCTCACCCCCTACAACACTTTCGGCCTTCGCGCCCAAGCCCAAGCATTTGTTGCACTCAAACATGCCGACGAGTTGCGCGACATCGTCCGGCTGTCCGAGTTCAACCGAGATACTGTTTTATGGCTCGGCGGCGGCAGCAATATCCTTCTGATGGAGGACTATGCCGGTCTGGTTGTGCATATGGAAAACAAGGGGATACGCGAAATTGAGCGTTCAGACGGCCTGGTTTATATTGAGGCTCAGGCTGGGGAAATTTGGCATGATTTTGTTTTGCACACGGTTGGGCTGGGTTTAAGCGGGCTGGAAAACCTCAGTCTGATTCCGGGCACGGTCGGCGCGTCTCCGGTACAAAATATCGGTGCATATGGTGTTGAAGCGAAAGATGTTATCCATAGCGTACGCTGCTTTGATTTGGATACGGAAACCTTTGTCGAGCTTTCCAATGCCGACTGTGACTTTGCCTATCGTGAAAGCCTGTTCAAACAGGAAGGCAAAGGGCGTTATGTGATTGTTTCGGTTGTCTTTGCGTTGAAAGAGCATTTTGTGCCGAACTTGGGCTATGGCGATTTAGCGACCGCGGTTGCCGAACTGAGCCAAGGCCGAGAGGCAACGGCCAAAGATGTTTCCGATGCAGTGTGTGCAATCCGCAACAGTAAACTGCCTAATCCTAACGTACTTGGTAATGTCGGAAGTTTCTTTAAAAACCCAGTTGTCAGCGCTGAAAAAGCGGCCGATTTGTTGCAACAATACCCCAATATGCCACGCTATCCGCAGCCTGACGGTTCGGTCAAACTCGCGGCCGGCTGGCTGATTGACCAATGTCATCTGAAAGGCCATCAGATCGGCGGTGCGGCTGTGCATGACAGACAGGCTTTGGTTTTGGTGAATAAAAACAATGCGTCCGCGCAAGATGTCCACCAGCTGGCACAATATGTTTGTAATACAGTATTTACTCAATTTCAGGTAGAATTACACGCAGAACCCAACTGGCTGCCTACTTCATACAGCCTATAAAACAAAGGAGTGTATCCCATGCCGCGCATTGCCAAAGTCAACACTTACACACGAATCATCAATGCCAGCCTCGCCTTGTTCAACGAAGAAGGCGAGCGCAATATCAGCACCAACCACATTGCCGCCCACTTGGGCATCAGCCCGGGCAACCTCTACTACCATTTCCGCAATAAAGACGAAATCATTGTCCAATTGTTCAAGCGTTACAGCGAAGCCCTGCTTGTCTACCTTAACGAAGCCGTATTGCCGTCTAATGTGGAAGACTCCATCAACTACATGGCCGGTATTTATGATGTGATGTGGGAATATCGTTTCCTTTTCAGCGATGTGAATACCCTGCTTGCCCGCAGTGCCGAATTATTGGGCGAACACAATACCTTTACCCAAGCCAAAGTTTCACCGCTGTTGGTCAACCTGCTGACCCAGCTCAACGGTCTGAACATCATCAGCGCAGACCAAACCGCCATGAACGACCTTGCCGTCAATATGTGGATGGTAACGAAATACTGGTTCGACTTTGACAGCTCCCTGCGCGGCCGCGCCAAGTTGACCGAAGACTCCAAAGTACGGGGCATCAGCCGCACACTCAGCCTGTTGCGCCCTTACCTCCTGCCGGAACACCGCGCTGAATTCGACCAAAAAATCGGCAGCAACCATTAATTTTTCCATACAAAGGCCGTCTGAAAACGTGGCTTTAACCAAGTTAAAGCTATTTTCAGACGGCCTGTTAATTTTCGGATGCTTTATTTATGCACCTTCCCGATATTTCCATTCTCGGCTTAGGCTATCTCGGCCTGCCGCTGGCGCAAAAATGTTATGAGCAAGGCAGTCAGGTAGCCGCCATCAAACGCAACCTGACCTCCGACGACATCAATCTGCCGATTGAACTCGACATCCTCGATTTAAATCAAGATGATATTTTTCACAGTTCGGCATTGTGGCAAAATCATATCAACAAGCCGACATGGTTCTGCCTGCTTCCGCCTTCATCATTAAACCATTACGCCGATACCCTGAAAAAATGGATTCAACTTGCCGAGCAATCTAAGGTACAACACATCATCTTTACCAGCAGCACCAGCGTGTATGGCGACCAAGCACGCATATGCGATGAAACCACGCCGCCCGATCCGCAAACCGAATCCGCCCGTCAAATCCTCACAATCGAGCAAGCCTTGCTGAAAAGCGCCGTCCCCCATATCGACATACTGCGACTGGGCGGACTTTATTCTGCCGACCGTCATCCCGTTACCAAGCTGGTTCAAAAAACACGCATTCAAGGCGGCAATCGACCCATCAATATTCTTCATAAGGATCTTGCCGTCCAAGTCCTTTTTCAGACGGCCTGCCAAGCAGACGGCAAACGCATCCGCAATATTGTCGAACCCCTCCACCCAAGCCGGGCCGAATTTTATACTGCCGAAGCGGCCAAACTCGGCCTGCCGGCTCCTGATTTCATCGTTGATGACAAAAGCAACGGCAAAATTGTAAATACCGTTTGCGCAGACGGGCTAAGCCTGTAAAATTGCGACTCAACCCATTAATCCGTTTCAGACGGCATTTAGAGTAAACCATGTCCGCCCTATTTCCCCTTATCAACCACCTGATACAGCAAAATCCAGAGCAACAGCGCGAGCTGTCTGAATTTGCAGGCAGCATCATCTGCATCAGCCTGACCGGTTTCAGACTGACCGGACGCATCAGCGAACAAGGTTTTCTTGAAACCGCAAATGAAACCGCCGACACCAACATCACATTTCACAACAGCGCCATCCAAAAAATCCTCCAAGGCGGCCAGCCCGGCGTGGGCGATATCAGCCTCGAAGGCGACTTGGTATTGGGCATGTCCGTCCTTCCTATTTTGGGTGGACTGCGCTATTATCCGAGCGAAGATTTGGCGCGTGTATTCGGTCATGTGGCCGCAGAAAGCATCAGCTCGCGCGCCGGCGACATCGGCCGCACCATGAAAAAAATCGGCAAAAGCATTGCCGAACAAATTAGCGACTTTTCACGCGAACCCGAATCCCCTGTTATCGACCAAGCCACGCTTGCCGCATGGCTGGAAGAAGTGGACAAACTGCGTGACGACGTTGCCCGCCTAAACGAACGCCTCGACCGGCTCGAGCGCGATATCTGGATAGATTAGACACTTAATTTCAGACGGCCTACTACCATGAAAAGCCCATTTAAAAACATCGGTATCGTTACACGTCCCAATACGCCCGAGATTCAAGATACCGTCCACACATTGGTTTCTTTTCTGCGCGAAAACGGCTTCACCATCTATCTGGATGAATTGAGCGTAGAAGAACACTGCGTCTATATCCAAGATTCCGCCTACTGCGAAACCGTAAACAAAGCCCAGCTGGGCAAATACTGCGACCTCGTCGTTGTACTCGGCGGCGACGGCACCTTCCTCTCCGCCGCCCGTGAAGTCGCCCCGCGCGCCGTACCCATCATCGGCATCAATCAAGGCCACTTGGGCTTCCTCACCCAAATCTCACGCGACACCATGGTTGAGGGCATCCGCCCCGTCCTGGAAGGCAAATATCTGCCCGAAGAGCGCATCCTCATCGAAGCCAGCATCATTCGTGACGGCGAAACCATCGAACGCGCCCTCGCCCTCAACGACACCGTACTTTCTCGTGGCGGCGCAGGCCAAATGATCGAATTTGAAGTATTTATCAATCAAGAATTTGTCTATACCCAACGTTCGGACGGTCTGATTATTTCCACGCCGACAGGTTCGACCGCCTACGCGCTTGCCGCCGGAGGCCCCATCATGCAGGCCGGTCTGCACGCCTTCACGCTTGTGCCTATCTGCCCGCAATCCATGACCAACCGTCCGATTGCCATCCCTGACACCAGCGTGATTGAAATCCTCATTACCAAAAGCGGCGACGCACGCGCACATTTTGACGGACAATCCCATATCGACGTGCAAAACTTCGACCGCATCATCATCCGCCGCTATCACAACCCCTTGCGCGTCCTCCATCCCACCGATTACCAATACTTCAAAACCCTGCGCCAAAAGCTGCATTGGGGCGAACAATTGATTTAAACACCACTTCAATAAATAGGCTTACCATGAAAACCATTCCCCAAACCTTAATCATCGCGCTGTGCGCCCTTTCCTCCCTATCCGTCTCTGCACACGGCATGCACAAAAGCAAACCCTTGTCCTTTGAAGAATTGCCGAAAATCTGCCAGCAATACTTTACCCGTGCAGATGCGTGTTACCAAAAAGCAGGCGATAAAGCATCGTTCCAACGCGACAACACAAAATACCTGCGCCAAATCCTGCCCGCCGCCGACGTAGGCCAACGCGAACGTATGTGCCAAATTGCCATGGATACATTTGCCGAAAAAACAAAAAACTTGAGCTGCGAATAAAGACCTTTGTCTTAACTCTAGCAATTTTTGATTCCATAAAAAGGCCGTCTGAAACATTGGATTGTTTCAGACGGCCTTTTAATATTTTATAACTAATTATTAATAGCTAGTCTATACTAAATTTTACAAATATTTATAATTATTGATAATAATCAAAACTAATTAAAATAGACATGTTTATTTATGATAATTACCATAGAAAAGATATATCATGATGCCTTTCGTAATGTGATATCAATAAAGGATAAGCGGTGAAACAACAATTTTTATGTAACAAAAATAAAATGTTATGCGCCATTTTGGCTGTTTTCTCAGGCCAGTCATTTGCGGAAGAACTTCCTCAAGTAGATATACCTGAAGTCAAAGTTGTCGGTAATGCGCCTTCAAGTAACTGGCGTTTGCAGCCTGGCGCAAAAGACTATCTAAGAGATGGAGAAGTTTTAACTACAAACGATTTAAAAACAAAACGCGCCGTATCGCTCGGACAGACTGTGGAACAAGTCTCCGGCGTTCAAAACAATGCTTACGGCCCTAATACCGGCGTACCGCAAATCCGCAGCTTGAGCGGCTCGCGCGTATATGTCAGTGAAAATGGTTTGGGTATTTCGGATGCCGCTTCTGTCAGCCCTGACTTACCGCTGATGGTCAATCCGTTCATGGCGGAAAAGATTACCGTTTTAAAATCATCGGCAGCAGTCTTGTATGGCGGCAATGCGATTGGCGGCGCAGTTGATGTTGATACCGGCGTGATTGCCACAGAACTGCCTGAAAAAGATTTAAACGGCAAAGTCGAAGTCAGCGGCGGCTACAATACGCCGCGTGTCGAAGCGTTCAAATTAAACGGCAAAGTCGGCAATGTGGCTTGGCATTTGTCGGGGGCAGACACTCATGCCAATGATTACCGTATTCCGGGCGATTCCAAACCGGCCGCCTGTTACGATCATGCCAATATTTATAGCTCTCGCCTGATGTGGGCGTGTCAGGTTACGCCCGACATTACCGAAACCTTAAACAAAGGCTATTACCGTTATGTCGCAAAAGACATTCCGGCTTTCATTGAACAATGGAAACGCTATAACGACGGCTCGGAACCTGACGAATCTGAATTGTACAAATTAAACAAACCGTTTTGGGGCGATTGGGTAGAAAATCCGCTTTATGACGGCAGTCCAAACTTTAGAAATAAAGTCATCAATGCCATGAAAGACGATATGCCTGTTGAAAAAGGCCGTCTGAAAAACAGCCATCTGAGTAATCAAAACTTTGCTTTCGGCTTGAGCCATATCGGTGAACGCAGCTATGCAGGCTTATCCGTCAGCCGCTTCTTGAGCAAATCCGGTATTGCAGGCTTCGGCTATTACAATTTTGCCGAATCAGGCCACCACCACGGCGGAACCCACAAAGCACCGGTACGCGAATACGCTTCCGTACGTGCCCAACAAACCCGTTGGCAGGCAGAAGCCATGTACCGTCCATTGACGCCATGGATTGAAAACATCAAATTCCAAGCCGCCTATACACAAAACCCAACATCCGAATACTTGGGCGACACCAAAATGCAAACTTTGGACAGCAAAACTTTCCAAAGCCGTTTGGAGTTCAACCACAAAGCAAGTTCTTGGCTGAAAGGTACATTGGGCGCAGATTGGAAACAGCGCAGTACAGAATCTTCAGGCATCAACGGCAAACGCACCGGAAACTATGCCTACCTGCCCGATACCGACAGCAAAGAATACGGCATTTTCGCTTTGGAAAACTTCAAGTGGAAAAACTGGAATGCGTCTTTGGGTTGGCGACATGGCGAAGTCCGTCACTCGGTCGACATCGGCGATTACAAACCTGGACGCAACAGTTCGACCGTTAAAGGATTGGAAGAGAGAGGCCGTCTGAAATACAGCTTAAACCACTATCATGCAGGCTTAGGCGTAGATTTGTTTGACTTCTTAAAACTGGGCGCACGATACAGCCGTTCACAACGCGCCCCTGAAGTCAACGAGTTGTATGCAGGTGGCGATCACTATGCACTGATGGCTTCAGAATCACACTGGGGAGTCGATGTCCTACGTCCGGAAACAGCAGGTACTTGGGAAGTAAACGGCGAAATCGGTTGGAAAGACGGCCGCTTCCGTGCAAGCTGGTATAAAACCCAATTTAAAGACTATACCTTCCTCGTAGATGCCGCACATGACGGCGGCCAACGTCTGCCAACCAAATACTGGCGCTCTGGCGATACCCAGCTTCACGGCGTAGAATTGGAGGTAAACCAATGGTTTGACCTGAATAAATACGGCACATTGGAAGCACGCCTATTTGGCGATTTCGTACACAACCGCGCCGATTTGGACGACGAACGCAACAGCACATTAGGCAATGGCAACCGTGTCCGCAACAACGGCTATTACATGCCCAATATGCCCGTATCCCGCTACGGCGCGGGCCTGACATGGAATAAAGGCAACTGGCAACTGGGCACCAGCCTGACACGCTACCGCCCAGCCAAACATACAGGAAACATGGCTGCCAACTACAAAGAGCCTGTTTTAGGCGGCTATACCATGTGGGATATGTACATGAGCCATACCACCAAACATGGAAAATCGACAGCCGAATGGTTCCTCGATGCACGCAACCTTGCCAACCGTACCGCAAGACCGCAAAACTCCATGCTCAAATATATCGCACCATTGCCGGGCCGCTCTGTCCGCGCCGGTGTAAGGCTGACGTTCTAAGTTGAAAATAAAACAAACCGGATCCCCAGCTGATGGAAATCCGGTTTTCTTTTTTGATTATTTGATTTTCAGACGGCCTAATTACAAGGTTCTTACCTTTTTAAGAAGAAACCACAGAATCCACTGTATGCGCTTCACTGTAATCAGGGATTTCTAACTTTTCTATCATGCGGTGCAACACATCATTCGGCACAGAATGTTCGCGGTTACGGTTTTGCGATAGTAATTGCGTGTAAGGCACTTCCAAATAAATGAGATGCACGCGTGCGCCGTAATCGGCAAACATCGGCAGCCATTTGCTGCGCAGGTCGCGGTTAAGATTGGTCGCATTAAAGACAAATGACGTACGGGCTCGCAGATATTCCTTTGCCTGCTCTTTACCCAAACGCACGGCTTCGGCGGTATGTTTGGAATCTGCGGGATTGAGTTTGCGCTCACGGCGAATCTCATCCAGCGACAGCATAGGCAGATGGGCAAGATGTTGCCTGATGTAACTGTCTTTGCCGCTACCTGCTATGGCGCACATGGCGTACACATCAAAGGTTTGATCATCAAATGGCTGATAATCCGGCATTTCGCTACGGCCGTTAAGATAGAGATAGCGTCCGTAGTCGCTGGCAAAAGTACGCGCTTTACCCCAACAAGCATTTTCTTCACAGAGTTCACGAAACAAATCAATGCGCAGCAAAATATCCTGTTGGTCGCAACATATACGACCCAGTACATCGGCTTTAGCCAGCATGGCAAGATGCTCAGTATTGACCTGCAAACTGGCCGCTATGACGGCTCGCTCAGGATTAGGCTTGTTAATCGCCCATAAGGGCAATCCGTGCAAGCGCACGAGTTTGGCAATGGCTTCTCTTACAGCAAACGGAGCGGCAAGTTCGGTATACAGTAAAGTACGGGCGGTATGCTCGCCTTTTTTTGCGTGATGCGGCGAAACGATACGCTCTTTGCCGTTTTCTATTTCACACTTGGTCGTACTGCGTTTTTCCACATCATGCAGCATGGCGGCAGCAAACAAAATATGCTGCTCCTGTTCATCAAGCGCTTGAAACTCGGGCAGTTTCAAAAGGGCTTCGCACACCATTTTGGTATGCGTAAATACATCGCCTTCGGCATGCCACTCAGGGTCCTGGGGAACGTCCTTCATATCGGCAAACCAGCTGAAACGACGTTCTAATGCTTGCCAGTCAGGAAGTTGACCGGATATATAATATGGGAATGTCCACATAATTGTCTTTCTTATTATTGGATCATTGGACTTCAGGCCGTCTGAAACTGCCAGCTTTGCCAATGGTATTTGTCGTAATCGATAAGGTGGGCAGGCTTCCAAGTTTTCGTCCAATGAACGTCGGTTTTAACATGTTTGGCTCGCACCAATTTGAAAAGATTGTCGAATTCATTGGATTGAACAGGCAGGTTGCCGTTGTTGGTGGCAAAATCAGCGGCGTTCCGGATAACAAAACCTTCACTGCATGCCTTTCCTGTTTTCGGATCGTAGCCGCCGATCTTTCCGGCAGTTTGTACGCTGTCTGTCCACGGCTCTCCCAAATTAGCGGCAAGCCATTGCGCTAAAGCAATATCTTCATTGGCGTATTTTTGAGTGAAATCTGCAAGCAGCTGGACAATGGGGATTTCTGGCACAGTCGGAAAATCAAACAGCTGCGCATAAAATTTAACCTCTTCCCATGAAAGCCAATATCCGCCACGTCGGACTGCAAACAGGTAAAAATAGCTTTCCAGTTGTGAATAGGCAATCGAATGAATGCCATACATATTCTCGCCAAAAAGTTCAAGATCGCCTAAATCATCTTTAATTTGCTGCCATCGTTGCAGCAAAGGCTTGTCCCACGGATGCTGGGTAGGTGCAGCATGACTACGGGCATAGAGGCCGTGCGCGGCAAAGCAGTTGTTTTGCCCATCTAATTTTTCGGTTAAAACCAATTTCGGCAGCTCGGCAAAATATGAAAGAAAGCCGCGCGGCATAAAGCGGTCGTCTGAAGTCGTGCCGAGGCTGATGGGCGCGTGCAGGCTGCGGGCGTATTTTTGGGGTTCGGTTGTCGTCATAATATTTTTTCCTTTTTATTCATTTTTTAATTTTCTTTTCAAGTATTCCCAGCGACTTGTTATATTTTCCCCACTATATTTCCTTGTTTGGAAACCAAAAGTTGGTCGATTTTCAAATTTTCGGTATCGATGATTTCAAACTTATAACCGGCATAAACCAGAAAATCCGTACGCTTCGGGATTTTGCGCAGGGAATACATCATAAAGCCGGCGATAGTTTCGTAGTTTTCCGAATTGGGAAACTCTTCAATATCCAATGCGCGCATAACATCGGTAAGCGGCGTGGCACCGTCCACCAACCATGTATCTTCGGTACGGCGGATGATTTGCGGCTCTTCTTCGGTATTGACCAGCTCGCCCATCACAATGCTCATCACATCTTTCAGCGTTACCACGCCGACCACCAGCGCGTATTCGTTCACCACTACAGCAAAGTCTTCACCGGAAGTCTTGAAGGTCTCCAATACATCATAAAGCGACAGCGTGTCGGGGATAAACAAGGCTTTGCGCAACACGCGCTTGTCGGTCAGACGGACATCTTTTTCTTTTAAAAACAAGGTCAGCAGCGTATGCGATTCGATATAGCCGATAACGCGTTCCAAATCGCCGTCACATACGAGGAATTTATTGTGCGGTTTGTCCGACATCATTTCCAACACGGTATCGCTATCATCGTGTTTATCGAAATAGGCGATGTATTCACGCGTGCTCATGGTGGAAGTGACCGTGCGCTCCTGCATATCGAAAATGTTTTCAATCAGATAGTGTTCTTGTTCTTTCAATACACCAGCCTGCGCGCCTGCATCAACAACGGCATAAATATCTTCCGAAGTCAGCTGCTCCTGACGGACGGTTGAGATTTTGAAGAGTTTGAATATTGCGTTTGCCAATCCGTCAAAAACCCAGACAAGGGGCTTTAAGATAAAAATCAAAAACATCATCGGACGGACAATGCGTACCGCCACCGCTTCGGGATGGGTCATTGCCATACGCTTGGGCATCAGGTCGGCAATTAAAATAAAGCTGCCTGTAACCAGCGAGAAAGTCAGCAAAGAGGCAACTGTGCTGCCCCAACTGCCTGCATTCTCCAATAGTTTGCCAAAATAAGGACGTATTGCCGCCTCGCCAACGATACCGGCAAGAATGGCGACGGCGTTCAAACCGATTTGGACGACAGTAATAAAACTGCCTGGCTGCTGCTGCATATTGATTACGTCAAGCGCGCGCGTATCGCCGCCGTCTTTCGCCATGACCTGCAATTTGATTTTGCGTGCCGAAGCAAGCGCTAGTTCGGAACAGGACACAAACGCGCTAATGACAATCAGCAGGCACAATAATAGTAAGGCTTCAAAAATATTCATGAAAAAGTGTGTGTATGGTATAGGTTAAAAATATTCAAACAGCAAAGGCCATCTGAAAAATTCAATTTGATTTTAGATTTGCGTTTTATTTGTCAGTGATGCGTGAAGTAAATGATGTTTTGGAATAAATTTTACTTAGAAGTAAGTCATATTTTTTTCAGATAATCTTGAGGAAAACCTCATTATCTAGACAGATAAGGCACGACACTTTCCTTCAATATTTCTATCAACTCTTCATCCATGTATCTGTAATCATCAGGAATATCTAAAACAATCATTTCCTTATATTGCAAAGCACGGGGAAACTGTGCCAGCAGACGGCTCTTATGTTTTTGTTCCATTACGAAAATCTTATCCGCCCATGCAATATCATCTATGGAAACAGTATGCCGCGCATTGGGGCTGGTCCCTGCAGAACGTGCCTGTACATTTGGATAACGTCGAAATACGGTTTCAGCGGTAGGACTGCGCCATTGGTTACGACTACAAATAAAAAGTGCATTCATAAAAATTAAAAAAGGCGGAAAGTATCCGCCTTGTGAAAACCATCTCGATTGAATCGAAAATGTATCTTTTGAGTTAGTCAAACCATTCAGCATCAAATTCATGCTGTCTGAACGGATAAATAAAACCCAGTTTTTGTGCACGTTTGATTTTATTGCTGCGGAGATATATCAAATCCCACTTTTTTTCAGGTTTATATTTCAAAGGATTTTTGCCATGTACACGATGACTGGGGCGTTGCTCTTGATGTCGTCGCCATGCACGGCTACGACTTTGATCTAAATTGTCCATTATCTGCTTTCTAATTTTGTTTCGGAAATCGGGTTCAGCAGCCGCGATTTTTTATGTATTCGATTATTCGGCAAGAAAATAGGATGACAAAATTATAGCGAAATTAAAGATATAATGCCAATATTAAACCATCTATTAGGCTCAAAATAACCAAAGGCCGTCTGAAACTTGAGACACATTTATTGTTTTAATCATCCAACGCTTCTTCATCCAAGGATTTCAACCATTTCAGCTTTTCGCCGATTTTGATTTCCAATCCGCGTGGAACGGGTTGGTAGAAGTCTGGTTCGTCCAAGCCGTCGGGCATATAGCTTTCGCCGGCGGCGTAGGCGTTAGGCTCATCATGGGCGTAGCGGTATTCGCGTCCGTAACCCAATTCTTTCATCAACTTGGTCGGGGCGTTGCGCAGGTGGACAGGCACTTCGTCGCTGGCGTTTTCTTTGACGAAGCGGCGCATTTGGTTGTATGCCTTGTAGCCCGCGTTGGATTTTGCGGCGGCGGCAAGGTAAAGCACGGCTTGCGCCAAAGCAAGCTCCCCTTCCGGCGAGCCTAAGCGCTCATAAGTAGTGGCGGCATCATTGGCAATCGTTAAAGCACGCGGATCGGCCAAGCCGATGTCTTCCCATGCCATGCGGACAATGCGGCGGGCGAGATAGCGCGGGTCGGTGCCGCCGTCGAGCATACGGCAAAACCAATACAATGCCGCATTGGGATGCGAACCGCGCACGGATTTGTGCAGCGCGGAAATCTGATTGTAGAAACTCTCGCCACCCTTATCAAAACGGCGGATTTGCGCACCCAAACTATCAGCAAGGAATTCGGCGGTTAAGTTTTTCAGACGACGTGTATCGGCGGCGCGTAAAAGTTGTTCCAATAAGTTCAACAATCTGCGCGCATCGCCGTCGGCGGTATTGACGAGCAGCTCTTGCGCATCGGCTTCAATCGTAAAATCCCGGTATTCGGGCAACGCCAACACTTTGGCAATCAGTTTCTTGAGGTCGTCTGAAGACAAGGATTGTAAAACATACACCTGCGCGCGGCTCAACAGCGCGGGATTGACTTCAAACGACGGATTTTCCGTCGTCGCGCCGATAAAGGTCAGCAAACCGCTTTCGACATGCGGCAAAAACGCGTCCTGCTGCGCCTTGTTGAAGCGGTGGACCTCATCGACAAACAAAATCGTCGCGCGTCCCTGCTGCAAAGCAATTTCGGCTTTATCGATTGCTTCGCGTATGTCCTTCACACCGGAAAACACGGCGGAAACAGGCAGAAACTGGGCATTGAAACTCTGCGCCAAAATCCGCGCCAACGTCGTCTTGCCCACGCCCGGCGGCCCCCACAGCAACATAGAATGCGGCTTCCCACCTTCCACCGCCACGCGCAGCGGCTTGCCTTCGCCGATTAAATGCTGCTGCCCGATAACATCATCAAGCGTATGCGGGCGCAGGCGTTCGGCAAGCGGCGCATCGGGTTGGCGGGTAAAGAGGTCGGACATGGCGGTTTCCGTGAAAGAGGATTTTCAGACGACGTGGATTATAGCAGGTCGTCTGAAAACAGACGGATGGCAAAGGGAACAATAAAGACAGGATACATCACAACCGTCATTCCCGCGTAGGCGGGAATCCGTTTGTGAATTTCAGTTGATTGATTTTTATGGCTTTGCTTTTCGTCAAAGATGGATTCCCGCCTGCGCAGGAATGACGGCATGGATTTTCCATAACTTACTGGCAGATTTTTTTGTCTGTGTATCCTATATCAGGATGACCATCCTTGTTTTTTGGCGAATCATGATTACAGCTGCCGTAATTAATCTGGATTGACATATTTTTTGCATTGGATTGTATCGGCAGGACAGGTCGGATATTGTAATTATTCAAGCCGGCATTGGATTGAGCATTAAGGTCATTTTTAAATCTAACGTCCGTATTAATATCAATTGCAGGATCGTCATGAGCGGTATTCTCAGGATTACCGTCGTCAATGCCATCAGTATTGGTACTGATATAACTTTCCGGCATGATTTGCAAGGCTTTTCCGCTGATGACGATACATTCCTTACCTAATTTTTCCTTTTCTTCTTCGTTTCTTATGATGTTGTAAACAGTTGGCGGACAGAAAACTTTAGTATCGCCTAAATTCCAAGCCATATAGCCGAATAGGGCATTATTGCGTGTTTCTGGAGAACAGGTAATTCCTTTTTCTGCTTTTTCTTTTTCTGAAAGAATAGAACATTTGAATTTTTGTTTTAATTTGAGTAAGTCATTTTTATCAATGCCGTTGGCTTCTTGAGAGCCGTTGTTTTGTTGGAAGTTGTTGTGCAGTAAATACCATGAGGAATCTGAGTGAAACTCAACATAATGTATAGGGTATAAAACTTTTGCTTTTTCGCTATGAAACATAAGGATAAGAATGATAAATGCGTTAATAGGGAGATATACAATAAAAAAATTTTTTTTAAATATTTTACTAGATAAATAAGCTATAAGACTAAATACAAACGCAACAAAACAGAAAACTACGAAGTTCGAAAATGAAAAAGATATTATATCTAAGAATATTGAAATTAGATATATTATTACATAAAGTAAAATGATAATAAAAATTCCATCTAGTTTAAATAATGGAATATTTTTAATACCTTCCGAATTTGCTAAACAAAATATAAAGTAAAGCAATACATAAAATATAAGGAAAATTATTCCAAAAGAAATAGATATTGTTAATAAATTTGCTGCACTCGCTATTACATCAGGGAAAATGCTTAATTGACCTATATTAAGAAGATAAGAATATATAGTAATTCCACCAATAAATATTCCAAATATTGCCGAAATACCTAATATTTTGCTGGTGACTTCCAAAACGTCAGTCAGTTTTATTTGCTCTTTTGGTTGCACAACCGTATCAGCTTGTTTCATTTCTGCCTGTTTTGCAGCCTCATCGTTTTTTGCGGCATTTTCTTCTGATTCAGGCTGTTTATTTTCAGCGGTATGCTCTGAGTGCTCTTGAATGCCTTTGTCAGCCGTTTTCTCTTGATTCTCTTTAGGGTTTTGCGTGTTTTCGTTTGAGTTAGCCATTGATCAATCCTCTATTTTCCCAAAAAAACGGATTATACCCGACTTTCCCCAATCCCCCATCTCACACCGCTTACGGTATAATACGCGTTTGTTTAAAGACTTTGCGGGGCGTTTCAGACGACCTTGCGGCAAGGGATGGCTATGAATATGAAAAAGATGGTTGCCGTTGCTTCTGTGGCGGCGTTGTTGGGCGGTTGCGCTTATGATTCTGACTCGGCGTTCGGCGGTTTGGGCGGCGGTACGGGTATCGGCGGCAGCGTGGTGAAAATGGCGGTCGATCATCAGTGCCGTTCGGAGTTGAACAAGCGCAATGAATGGCGCTTGGTCGCGCTGACGATGAGCGCGGACAAACAGCGCGAGTGGGAAGACAAAATCTGCGGCTGCGCGAGCGAGGAGGCACCGAACCAGGTGTCCGCGCAAGAGTTGATGGATGTTTTGAATCCTTCTTCGCACGATCGGGCGATTGCGTCGATAACGGTGAAAACCGTCAATGCTTGTTTCAAGCGTTTGTATAGATAATGTTTTTCAGACGACCTCTGTGTATCGGGGTTGTCTAAAAGTTTATAGTGGATTAAGGTCAGGATAGGGCGGCTTGTGGGATGGTTCGCAGGCGGGTTTCCTGTTTGGATCGGCAATATTTTTGTTTTTATAGAGAAGAAATTATGAAATATATCAGCACCCGCGGTGCAACCGCACGCAAGCAATTCAGCGAAGTTTTATTGATGGGTTTGGCTCCTGACGGCGGTTTGATGCTGCCTGAGCAATACCCTCAAATCGATCGTGCTACTTTAGACCAATGGCGCACACTCAGCTACCCCGAGCTGGCGTTTGAAGTCATGAGCCTGTTTGCCACCGACATCCCTGCTGATGATTTACGCGATATCATCAACCGCACCTACACCGAAGAAGTATTCGGCACCAAAGCCATTACTCCGGTGCGCACACTTTCAGACGGCATCAAAATCCAAGCCCTGTCCAACGGCCCGACTTTGGCATTCAAAGACATGGCCATGCAATTCTTGGGCAATGCGTTTGAATATGTATTGAACAAAGAAGGCAAAGAACTCAATATTTTAGGTGCCACCAGCGGCGACACCGGTTCTGCCGCCGAATATGCCCTGCGCGGTAAAAAAGGTGTCAACGTCTTCATGCTGTCGCCGGAAGGCAAAATGAGCGCATTCCAACGCGCGCAAATGTTTAGCCTGCAAGATGCCAACATCCACAACATCGCCGTTGAAGGCATGTTTGACGACTGCCAAGACATCGTCAAAGCCGTACAAAACGATGCCGAATTCAAAGCCAAATACCATATCGGCACAGTCAACTCTATTAACTGGGGCCGTATCGTCGCCCAAGTCGTGTACTACTTTGCCGGTTATTTCAATGCCACTTCGAGCAATGACGAAAAAGTCAGCTTCTGTGTACCAAGCGGCAACTTTGGCAATGTCTGCGCCGGCCATATCGCCCGTCAAATGGGCCTGCCTATCCATCGCTTGATTGTTGCCACCAATGAAAACGATGTATTGGACGAATTTTTCAAAACCGGCGCATACCGCCCGCGCAACAGCGAACACACCCACGTCACATCCAGCCCGTCTATGGATATTTCCAAAGCCTCCAACTTCGAGCGTTTTGTGTTTGACCTGATGGACCGCGATGCAGATGAAATCAAAACCTTATGGGCTGAAGTAAGCTCCGGCAAAGGTTTCAATTTGGAATTTGTCTTAAACAAAGTACATCAACAATATGGCTTTGTTTCCGGCAAATCAACCCATGCCAACCGCCTTGCCACCATCAAACAGGTTTACGAGCAAGATCATGAATTGATTGATCCGCATACAGCCGATGGCGTCAAAGTTGCCCGTGAAGTCCGCGAAGCCGGCGAAACCATCGTCTGCCTCGAAACCGCACTGGCCGCCAAATTTGAAGCTACCATCCATGAAGCGGTCGGTGAAGTTTCCATCCCCCGTCCGGCCACATTGGAAGGCTTGGAAAACCTGCCGCAACGTGTCCGTGTTGTCCCTAATAATGCAACAGCAGTGAAAGACATCATTAAGGAAGCCCTGGCTTAACCGGCCGTCCTTGACGACTGCACAGGCCGTCTGAAAAAGTTTCAGACGGCCGCAACCGATATTTGAGAAGTGGGTAACATTATTGCCAAACCCACCACGCCGCAGTCGTTCCTAATATAAAATGGGTAAGCGGATTAAATGGTTGATCTTACCTTTGCATGAGAGTGAGACAGACTAGCATCTCATCGGATTATCTGGTTGATGCTTCACCTACTGCTGGTGCATGTTTCCTTCGCTAATTCCAGCAAGAACCCCACACGCCTCAACTTCCCGGTCATCGTTGCAACTCGCTCTCAGTGAAACGAGTTGTTTCTCAAGCGCTTGCAGAGCGGTTATCTGCGACCGCACATGAGAGATGTGATCATCGAGCAAGGCGTTGACGGCGGTACAAGGCTGATGAGGGTCGTCCTGATAGCTCTGTAGTTCGTGAATCTCAGCCAGTGACAGGCCCAGGATTCTGCAGCGACGGATGAAGGCCAGCCCCTCACCATGCTTCTCGGTATAGACACGGTAACCGTTGTCCTGCCGATCAGGCGGCGGCAATAAGCCCTGCTGTTCATAGAAGCGGATCGTCTGTGTTTCGACCCCTACCAACTGCGCCAACTGACCAATGCGCATCAGCCTCCTCCCCAACGGATTCTTTACTCTATTGACCTTATAGTAGCTTTATAGTTTAAAATGGTACCACAACATTGTTCAAGTGGAGTCATATTATGAGCAAATCCTGTGGTGGCGCCTGTGGCGGTGATGCAACGTCCGCAGCGGATACCGATATACAGGCCTCCTCCGAGGCGACAGGGAGATGGGTCAGTGTTTATGCAGTGCCGAAGATGGACTGTCCATCAGAAGAACGAATGATTCGCCTAGCCCTGAACGGCTTTGAGGAGATTCGGGCGCTGTCCTTCGACTTGTCGAACCGCCGGCTGAAGGTCGTGCATGACGGCGAGATCGAGCCCGTCACCTCGAAACTGAAGACCTTGGGGCTAGGCGCCTCGCTTCAGGAAACCGTCGCTGCAAATCCAGAGACCATCAAGGCCGCCGAGTTTTCGGCAGCTTCTGCTAAGCAAGAATCCTGGACCCTGCGCTGGTTGCTCGGCATCAATGCACTTCTGTTCGTAGTGGAAATGACTGCCGGTCTGATCGCCCAGTCCACCGGCCTGATTGGAGAATCCCTGGACAATTTTTCCGATGCGGCGGTGTACGGGCTTGCCCTTTATGCGGTTGGACATAGCGTGAAAATGCAGGTACGTGCCGCGCATCTTGCTGGTGTACTGCAACTGATCTTGGCTGTGGGCGTGCTCGTAGAGGTGGTGAGACGCTTTGTATTCGGTAGTGAGCCTGAATCTCTGGTGATGATGGCTATCGCATTCGTCGCATTGATTGCCAATACCAGTTGTCTGCTGCTCATATCCAAACATCGGGAAGGCGGGGCGCACATGAAGGCAAGCTTGATATTCTCGGCCAACGACGTGGTGATCAACCTGGGGGGCATCACCGCCGGCGCCCTGGTCGCGTGGACCGGTTCCAATTATCCAGATCTGATTATCGGCACCATCACGGGGGTGATTGTACTTAACGGTGCCAGACGCATTTTGGCGTTGAAGGGTTAAATAATGCTCATTATTGGCAAAAAGCTCTCGCCGTATGCCCTATTGTCCATATCGGGCCTGCTGGCAGCGTCTGATCAGGCTGTAAAGTGGCTGGTGCAGCAATCAATGGCCTATGGCGAGTATGTTTCGGTGACCCCGTTCTTTAACTGGGTGCACCTATGGAACACCGGTGCCGCATTCAGTCTTTTTGCGAATGGTGGAGGCTGGCAGCGCTACTTTTTTATCGGAATCGCGGTAGTGGTCTCGATTTTTCTGATCAAGCTGATCCTTGAAAATCGTCATAAAGGAGAAGCCATCGCTTACAGTCTTATCCTCGGTGGCGCCATGGGCAACCTGATTGACCGGGTCTTTCGCGGCTATGTTGTGGATTCCTTTGATTTCTATTGGCGAGACTGGCATTGGCCGGCCTTCAACCTGGCTGATATTGCAATTGTCCTCGGTGCCTTACTTTTCGTTTCCAGCAGCTTGTTGGGTAAAAAAGCAAACACCAATGCCGAGTCGGATGGATCTGACTGACACCTACGCCTATACAACACCATGACCGAACTTCCCGACAACATCCTTCACCTGCCGCAATACCAAGTACTGGGCTGCAAATCAACCGACGACGAAATGCACTTCCAGGTGGACGTGCCCGATCCCATCGCCTGCGAGGAATGCGGCGTGCAGGGTGAGTTCGTACGGTTCGGCAAGCGTGACGTTCCCTATCGTGATCTGCCCATCCACGGCAAGCGGGTCACTCTCTGGGTGGTCCGCCGCCGATACACCTGCCGGGCCTGCAAGACAACATTCAGGCCCCAGCTACCGGAGATGGTGGACGGATTCCGTATGACACTGCGGCTGCATGAGTACGTGGAGAAGGAATCCTTCAACCACCCCTACACCTTTGTGGCGGCACAGACCGGCCTGGACGAGAAGACGGTGCGCGACATCTTCAACGCCCGCGCCGAGTTCTTGGGGCGCTGGCACCGCTTCGAGACGCCCCGCATCCTGGGCATTGACGAGCTATACCTGAACAAGCGCTACCGCTGCATTCTGACCAACATTGAGGAGCGAACCCTGCTCGACCTGCTGGCCACCCGCCGCCAGGACGTGGTGACCAACTACCTGATGAAGCTGAAAGACCGGCAGAAGGTCGAGATCGTCAGCATGGACATGTGGAACCCCTACCGGGCAGCGGTCAAGGCTGTACTGCCCCAGGCCCGTATCGTGGTCGATAAGTTCCATGTGGTGCGCATGGCCAACGATGCCCTAGAGAGAGTGCGCAAGGGCCTCAGAAAGGAGCTGAAACCGTCCCAGAGCCGGACTCTCAAGGGAGACCGGAAAATCCTGCTGAAACGCGCTCACGAAGTCTCAGACCGGGAGCGCCTCATCATGGAGACCTGGACAGGCGCGTTCCCGCAACTGCTGGCCGCCTACGAGCACAAGGAGCGCTTCTACGGCATCTGGGACGCCACCACACGGCTCCAGGCAGAAGCCGCCCTGGACGAGTGGATAGCCACCATCCCGAAGGGCCAAAAGGAAGTCTGGAGCGATCTGGTCAGGGCAGTGGGAAACTGGCGTGAAGAGACCATGACCTACTTCGAGATGGACATGCCCGTCACCAACGCTTACACGGAGTCCATCAACCGACTGGCCAAGGACAAGAACCGTGAAGGGCGCGGTTACTCCTTCGAGGTGATGCGGGCACGAATGCTCTACACCACGAAGCACAAGAAGAAGGCACCGACTGCGAAGGTCTCTCCTTTCTACAAGAAAACCATCGGTTACGGACTGCCGGACTTCGCAGAGGAACTCAACTACGGAGTCGATCTATCAACCATCTGAGGGTGGTATCAGATTGATGGGGTGAAGGTGCCCCATCAACCATTAAATCCGTATACCCTATAAAATCAAGGTGTTAAAACAATACCAACTCCTTTTGACTTTCAATTGCAAACATTGTAATGACAGATATTTTCGTTTAGAATTGCATGTTTGCTCTAAATTTGGATTGATATGCAGACAACACAAGCCACATCCAACTGGGAGCTGTACAAGCGTTTGCTTGGATATTTAAAAAGCTATTGGAAGATGTTTATCGTCTCCGTAGTGGCCATGCTGATTGTCGCCGGTACGATGCCGGCTTTCGGTTACTTGCTCAAACCTTTGATTAATGAAGGTTTTGTCGATAAAAACATGAAAAGCATGTCATGGTTGCCGCTGGCAATTGTGGCACTGTTTTTCGTTCGCGGCCTGTTCAATTTCATTAACGAATATTGCACGACGTATCTGTCCAGCCACTTAGTGCAGCGCTTGCGCGGTGAAATGTTCAACAAAATGATGCACCTGCCGACTTCGTATTTCAGCAGCAATACCGGCGGCCGTTTGATGTCTCGTATCTTGAACGACGTCAATCAAATTACTGATGCAGGGTTTAACGTCATTACCGTGATTGCCAAAGACGGCGTGAGCGTAGTCGGCCTGTTGGGCTTGCTGACTTATCTGAACTGGCGTTTGACCCTGATTACTTTTATTATTTTGCCGGTTGTCGCCGTATGTATCCAAACGGTCAGCAAACGCCTGCGCAAATTGTCTGCCAACAACCAAATTTATCTTGGCCAGCTGATGCAGGTCTTGGGCGAAAGCATCAACGGTGAACGCGTTGTAAAAATCTACGGCGGTCAAGATTATGAAAACCGCCGCTTCAACCGTATTGCCGACGATGTGCGCCGCAACCTGCTCAAACAGGTTTCCGCCAGCTCTGCCGGTACCGGCATTACGCAATTAATGGCTTCGGTTGCACTGGCTGCGATTATTTACGCAGCCGCCCGCCAAGCAGGGCTTTCCGGCTTCAGCGCAGGCGATTTCATGTCGTTTTTGTCCAGCATGATCATGATGTTTGACCCCATCAAACGCATGACCGGCGTGATGCAATCCCTGCAGCGCGGTTTGGCGGCGGCTGAAAGCGTCTTCACCTTTTTGGACCAGCCCGAAGAAAGCAACGAAGGCAAACAAACCCTCAGCCCAAACCCTGGCGATATCGAATTTTGCGATGTTGTACACCGCTATCCTGAAGCCGAACGCAACAGCTTGAACCACATCAACCTGCTTGTACCGCAAGGCAAAGTTACCGCATTAGTCGGCGCATCAGGCTGCGGTAAAACCACCTTGGCCAATATGTTGCCGCGCTTCCTCAATCCGGACGAAGGCAAGGTTTTGATTGGCGGTGTCAACATCAATGAATATACACTAGAAAGCCTGCGCAGCCGCATGGCATTCGTCAGCCAAAACGTTGTCCTGTTTAATGGTACGATTGCTGAAAACATTGCCTATGCACAAGCTGACAAATTCAGTGAAGAAGAAATTATTAATGCCGCAAAAGCAGCCAATGCCTGGGAATTTATCCAAAAAATGCCGCAAGGCCTGCACACTGAAGTTGGCGAAAACGGTTTAAAACTGTCCGGCGGCCAACGTCAACGTCTCGCCATCGCGCGTGCGCTTTTGAAAAACGCGCCGATTTTAATTTTAGACGAAGCCACCAGTGCATTGGATAATGAATCCGAACGTTTGGTACAAACCGCATTGGAAAACCTGATGCAAAACCGTACCACTTTGGTGATTGCCCACCGACTTTCTACCATCGAAAAAGCCGACAACATCGTTGTCATGCATGAAGGCAATGTCGTCGAACAAGGCACACACCAAGAATTAATCAGCGCAGGCGGACGCTATGCCGACCTGCACAGCCTCAGCGAAAAATCAGCCAAACCGGCAAGCAAGTAGCTGAACACCATATTCCATTCTTTTTATTAACCTTGGCCGCCCCGACCTATCCTTTTCAGACGGCCTTATCCGACAGGAAATATCAATGGCAGCATTCAACACCCAGAAAGTCTTGTCCGTACACCACTGGACCGACGCTTACTTCACTTTCACCTGCACCCGTGACGAATCTTTGCGCTTTGAAAACGGCCAGTTCGTCATGGTCGGCCTGATGGTTGACGGCAAACCGCTGATGCGCGCATACAGCGTGGCTTCTGCCAACTGGGAAGAGCATCTGGAATTTTTCAGCATTAAAGTACAAGACGGCCCATTGACCAGCCGCCTGCAACACCTTAAAGTCGGTGATGATGTCCTCATCAGTAAAAAACCGACCGGTACATTGGTTGCCGGCGACCTGAATCCGGGCAAACACCTCTACCTCTTGAGCACCGGTACCGGCATCGCACCTTTCTTGAGCATTACCAAAGACCCTGAAATTTACGAGCAATTCGAAAAAATCATCTTGGTTCACGGCGTACGCTACAAAAAAGACTTGGCATACTACGACCGCTTTACCAAAGAATTACCCGAACACGAATACCTGGGCGACTTGGTTAAAGAAAAATTGATTTACTATCCGATTGTTTCACGCGAAGACTATGTACACCATGGCCGTCTGACCGATTTAATGCGCAGCGGCAAACTCTTCGAAGACATCGGCCTGCCTAAAATCAATCCGCAAGACGACCGCGCCATGTTGTGCGGCAGCCCTGCTATGTTGAAAGACACCTGCAACGTCTTGGACGAATTCGGCCTGACCGTTTCTCCGAAAACCGGTGTCCGCGGCGACTACCTGATTGAGCGCGCATTCGTCGATCAATAACGTATCCCCGGCAGCAGGCCGTCTGAAACCCTTCTTTCAGACGGCCTAAACCTTAATAATTTATCCCACATTATGCCTACTCTACTCATCATCCGTCCGTCCAACCGTCCACAGCAAGATATCCAAACCTGCCATGCAGCTGGTTGGCAGGCTCAAGTATTGAGTCCGATCGAAATAGAGGCAGACCGTTCGGCACTAAACAAACTTCCCGAACAATTTAAGCAAGCCGATGTCGTGTTTTGGGTCAGCCCCACCGCTATTGAAACCGCAGCGCCGCATCTGAACTTTTCAGACGGCCCTAAAGCACACATTACCGTCGGCCAAACCAGCCAACATACTTTGGCGCAATTCTCCCCCTATCCCGTATTCTCCCCCGAAGATGGCAACGACAGCGAAGCCGTCTTGAGAATGCCTATTTGGAAAAACCTGCCACCCAATGCCCGAGTTCTAATCATTCGAGGTCATGGCGGCCGTGATTTTCTGGCAGAAAAACTGACCGAACTGGGTTTCCAAATCGACATCGCCGAAATCTATTTCAGACGGCCACACGCCATCGATTGGCAGAGCTTTAAAACCGAAGACATCGCCGCCGCCTACGTTACATCCGGCGAGATCGCGCGCGAATTTTTCCATCAGATTCCGCCGCAATTTTCCCGATTCTTCGAATCCTTGCTATACTTTACCCACCATCCACGCATTGCCGATGCGCTTCGCATCGTCGGCGCCAAACATGTAGAAACCGTCACTTCTTTATCCGCAGCACTTTCATCCATGCCACAAAGGAGCCAAGCAGTGAGCCCAGTCGAAGACAATAAAGATACCCAACAAGTTGCCAATACGGCAGCTCCGGCGCCTGAACGTTCTGAAAACACCAGGCCGTCTGAACAAATCAAACCTACCCAACCTCAGCGAGTGGAGGCGAGCATGCCCGAGTCCAACAATCTCCCACAAAACAACGCCCCTGTTATCATCAAACAATCCGGCGGCAAAGCCTTGGCCGCAGGTGCAACCGTCTTGGCACTGCTTGGCCTAGGCGCGAGCGGATTCCTGTTTGTACAGGGTCAAAATGTTTTAAAAAACCAAGAGCTCGAATTCAACCAAAAAATCGACAAAGCTGCATTGGGCGAGTCTGAAAACGCCAGCCTTCTAAAAGACAACCTCAACCGCCAAACCGCTATTCAAGCCGAGTTAGACCGCCTGAACAACGGTCAAAAAAACAATAGCGATCAAATCCTGCAAATGCAGAAAGCTTATCAAGAGCTGCTCAAAGGCCGTATCAACTGGCTGGTCGACGAAGCCGAATCCATGTTGAACACTGCTTCACAACAATTGATGCTGTCAGGCAATCTTCAAGGCGCGGTCAGCGTATTGGAACACATTGACAGCCGCTTAAGCCGTTTTGAACAGCCTGAGCTTATCCCCATCAAGCAAGCCATCAGCAATGATTTGGCCGCACTGAAAAACCGTCCTTATGTCGATATTTCCGCTACTGCCTTGCGTATCGACCGTTTGGAAACAGGTATTTCCGGACTGCCTTTAGTTTTGGACGGCGTATTGAAACCGGGTGCCGCGCCTGTCGAAGCCACTAATTCAGGAACTTGGTGGGAAAACACATGGGAGAAATCCCTCAATGCCCTCAAAGGCTTGGTTGAAGTCCGTCATCTGGACAGCAACGACGCCATGTTGATTTCGCCCGATCAAACCTACTTCATCCGTGAAAACCTGCGCCTGCGCCTTTTGGATGCGCGCATTGCCCTGTTGCAACACAACGGCGAAGTGTATCAAAGCGATTTGAACAACGTTGAAGCAACTGTAAAACAATACTTCGACAGCAAATCCCCTGCTACCCAGTCATGGTTGAAAGAGTTGGCCGAACTCAAAGCCCTTGATGTCCGCATGATTTCAGACGACAGCCTGAAAGCCAGCTTGAGCGCCGTTCGCGCTTATCAAGAAGGTTCGCGTACACAAATGACGACCGAAGAAGCTACGCAAACCCAAGCTGCCGAGAAAACCGCTTCCGCTCCGGCTACAACTACCGAGCAAGCCACAACTGCCGCACCGGCTGCCGCTTCCGCACCGCAGTCTTTAGAAGCACCTGCTTTGCCGTCTGAAAACAAAAAAGAACCGGCCGCCGAAGCTGCCAAACCACAAAACCAAACCAAGCCTGCTGCCAAAATTAAAGGAGAGCAAGCATGAAAACCGTCGTTTGGATTGTCATTCTGTTTGCCGCAGCCGTCGGTTTAGCGTTGGCTTCAGGCATTTATACCGGCAACGTGTACGTCGTGGTTGAACAAACCATGCTACGTATCAATCTGCATGCCTTTGTTTTAGGCCTGCTGTTGAGCGTATTCGTCTTGTATTTCCTGATTAAATTCGTGTTCGGCCTCTTGAACATTCCGGCGCGTATCCAACGCTTCGGCATTGCCCGCAAAGGCCGTCAGGCTTCTGCCTCTTTGAACAGCGCAGGTCTGGCATACTTTGAAGGCCGTTTTGAAAAAGCCGAACAAGAAGCCGCCAAAGTCTTGCAAAACAAAGAAGCAGGCGACAACCGCACCCTGGCTTTGATGTTGGGCGCACACGCGGCCGACCAAATGGAAAACTTCGAACTGCGCGACCGCTACCTGCACGAAATCGAACACCTTCCGCAAAAACAACAGCTTTCCCGTCATCTTTTGCTGGCCGAATCCGCACTGGGCCGCCGCGATTATCCGACTGCCGCACAAAATCTTGAAGCCGCAGCCAAAATCAACGGCAACTTAAGCCGCTTGGTGCGCCTGCAATTGCGTTATGCCTTTGATCACGGCGATGCTTCAGATGTCTTGGCAAAAGCGGAAAAACTGGTCAAAGCCGGCGCCATCAACGATTACGAAGCAGAACAGTATCAAAACTGGGCATATCGCCGCCTCTTGAGCGAAGTAACCGATGCAGGCCGTCTGAAAGCCTGTTTGAAACAGATTCCCGAAAACGTGAAATCTGGCGAATTGTGCGTCTCGATTGCCGAAAAATACGAGCGTTTGGGCTTGTATGCCGAAGCGGTCAAATGGGTAAAAACCCATTATCCGCAAAACCGCCAGCCCGAGCTTTTGGAAGCATTTGTCGAATCCGTTCGTTTCCTAAGCGAGCGCGACCAGCAAAAAGCCATCGATTTGGCAGATTCTTGGCTGCAGGAACAACCGGACAATGCGCTACTGTTGATGTATCTTGGCCAACTGGCTTACGGCCGCAAACTTTGGGGCAAAGCCCAAGGCTACCTCGAAGCCAGCATCGCCCTGCAACCCAGCGTATCTGCGCATTTGGTTTTGGCCCGCGTGTTTGATGAAACCGATCAGCCGCAAAAAGCGCAAGAACAACGCAATCTGGTTTTGGAAAGCGTAGCCGAGGAAGAACATCCGACAGCCCTTCCTCAACCAAATTGATGTGCCGGCTTCACATTAACAACTCATGAAATCTTTCATACCAGCTTCTATTTAATTATTTCAGACGGCCTGAATAAACAACTAAGGCCGTCTGAACTTTGTTCCAACACACCAAATCAGAAAGCCTATTTATCATGACTGCTCTGAAAAACGATACTTTCCTCCGCGCCCTGCTCAAACAGCCTGTCGAATACACGCCCATCTGGATGATGCGCCAAGCCGGACGCTATCTGCCTGAATACAAAGCCACGCGCGCACGCGCAGGTAGCTTTCTCGATTTGTGCAAAAACACCGAGCTGGCGACCGAAGTCACCATCCAGCCTTTAGAACGTTTTGATCTGGATGCGGCAATTCTGTTTTCCGATATTCTGACCGTTCCAGATGCCATGGGTTTAGGCCTGTATTTTGCCGAAGGTGAAGGCCCAAAATTTGAACGCGCTTTGCAACACGAAGCCGACATTGCAAAACTGCAAGTTCCCGACATGGAAAAACTGCAATACGTCTTTGATGCCGTGACTTCCATCCGTAAAGCACTGGACGGCCGAGTTCCGCTGATCGGCTTCTCCGGCAGCCCGTTCACACTCGCCTGCTACATGGTCGAAGGCGGCAGCAGCAAAGAATTCCGCACCATCAAAACCATGATGTATTCGCGCCCTGATTTGCTGCATAAAATCCTCGACACCAATGCCCAAGCCGTTACCGCTTATCTCAATGCCCAAATCGATGCCGGCGCACAAGCCGTACAAATTTTCGACACTTGGGGCGGCGTGTTGAGTGATGCCGCATTTAAAGAATTCAGCCTCAAATACATCCGTCAAATCGTAGCCGGACTCAAACGCGAAAACGAAGGCCGCCGCGTGCCTGTTATCGTATTTGCCAAAGGCGGGGGCTTATGGCTGGAAAGCATGGCGGAAATCGGTGCAGACGCATTAGGCTTAGACTGGACCTGCAACATCGGCGAAGCCCGCCGTCGCGTCGGAGAACAAGTCGCCCTGCAAGGCAACTTCGACCCGTTTGCCCTCTTCGGTACGCCCGAATCTATCCGCACCGAAGTCGCGCGCATCCTTGCCAACTACGGCAACGGCAGCGGCCATGTATTCAATCTCGGCCACGGCATCAACCAACACGCCGACCCCGAACACGCCAAAATCTTAGTCGATACCGTACACGAACTGTCCCGTCAGTATCACCGTTAATGAAAGCAACGCAAAGGCCGTCTGAAAACAAAAACACAATTATCGTGTAAATTTGTTTTCAGACGGTTTTTTCTATATACTTAATATTTGAAGCTTGTCGGCCCAAACCTTCAAATTGAAAAACCCAACCACTCCCCACCGAATATGAATTTCTTAAAAGACATTACCTGGACCGAGATTTTTATCTTCGCCCACACCTGCGCCGCACTCGCCTGCATGCTGCGCGTGTTGTACAAACAAAAAAACATCGGCTCAACCTTTGCCTGGCTGATTATCCTTTTCCTTTTCCCCGTATTCGGAACCATCGCCTACATCCTCATCGGCGAGCCGCGTCTCGGTACGGCCCGCGCCAAACGTACCGGTGAAATGAACCGTTTCTACCGCAACTTTGCCGCCGCCCACCTTACCGATATGTATCTCGACATTGCCGACCAGGTCGAATCACGATACCACGGCATCAGTAAAGTTGCCGAAAAAGGAACGGGGCTGGGTGCAACCAAAGGCAACGCCATGAGCCTGCTCTCTACCACCGATACCATCATCGACAGCATGCTCGCAGACATACGCGCCGCAACCCATTCTTGCCTGCTGGCCTTTTACATTATCGAACCCAAAGGCCGCATCGAAGAAATTCTAAATGAAATCCTTGCCGCCAAAGCCAGAGGCGTAGACTGCGCCATACTGGCCGATGCCGTCGGCAGCAGGAGCTTTCTTGAAAGCGATTGGGTAGAGAAACTGCGCCAAGCAGGCGTTGAAGTACATACCTCCTTACCTGTCGGCATCTGGCGTACATTATTCACACGCACCGACCTGCGCAACCACCGTAAAATCCTCGTTATCGACAGCAAAATCGGTTACACCGGCAGCTTCAACCTCGTCGATCCACGCTACTTCAAACAAAACTCAGGCGTCGGCGAATGGATAGATGCCATGATGCGTTGCACAGGGCCTATGGTACTGGAGCTGTCAGCTGTCTTCTTCGCCGACCTTGCCGTTGAAACCGATAAAAACCTCCAAAACGTACAAACATACCTCAACCAAGCAAAAAACCTGCTGCCCCAAATCCTTCCCGAAAAAATGCAGCAAGGCAATATTGTTGCCCAAATCATTCCATCCGCCCCCGAGCAAGGCAACTTTGTCATCTACGAAACCATCATCAGTGCCATCTATGCCGCCACCAAACAAATCACGATTACCACTCCCTACTTTGTCCCCGACGAGCCGCTTCTCATGGCATTAACCGTTGCCGCCAAACGCGGCGTCAAAGTGACCCTGATACTGCCAGCCAAAGTCGATTCACTGATGGTACGCTATGCCTCACGCGCCTACTACCCTATGTTGCTGGAAGCCGGCGTCAAAATCGCCATGTTTGAAGGTGGGCTCTTACATGCCAAAACCATGACCATTGACGAAGACTACTCCCTCTTCGGCACGGTCAATATGGACATGCGCAGCTTCTTCCTCAACCTCGAAATCAGCCTCGCCATCTACGATCGCGATACCACCAAACAAATCTGCCACCTACAGCGCAGTTACCTTAAAAACAGCAGCTATATTGCCATCAAATCATGGCAACAACGCTCCAAACTCCGCGGCCTCGTGGAAAATGCCGTCCGCCTGATGAGTCCTTTACTGTAAAAAAGAAGTAGTGAGGCCGTCTGAAAGCACTGTTCAGACGGCCTTTTAAAACACCTATACACAATATTGATCATCGATAAATATTCAACTCATCCCTTTTCTTCAGTTTCAAAAAAGTAAGCCTCACTATATTTTCTCTTAAAATAGTTTTACAAAATTTAACCATAAATAAACCGATTGATATTTATAAAAATATTCAAACTACAAATCAAAATGAGACCAATATGTTCTTTTACATTTATTTGTAGTTTGATAATCATTATTAAAATAATTAGAATAAGCGGTCAATTTTTTATTCCTTGGGAAAAATCATGAATAAAACCTCTTTTCCTGTATTCCGCCTTAGTCTCATTACACTCGCACTATCAACAGGCTTCGCCCATGCCGAAAATACGCACCCCGCAGAAACTGCCGAACTGAATGAAATTAAGGTTACCGGTACCGCCGTACCGACCCGCTTTACCCGCAACCAGCTTGACCGCGAGACTTCGACCGATTTGAAACAAGTCATGAAAGACCAAATCGGTATGGATGTCGGCGGTGGCAACGGCGTGGCGCAGTTTTACAGCATCCGCGGCGTCGGCGAGGACAAAATTAATCTGGAAGTGGACGGCACCAGCCAATCCACCAAAATTTTCCACCACCAAAGCCGCTTCCAGCTTGACCCTGCTTTGGTGAAAAGCATCAACGTCGAAAAAGGCACGGGCGCGGCGAGCGCGGGCTTGGGCGCGGTCGGCGGTACCATCCGCGTGACGACGGTTGACGCGAAAGACCTGCTGACCGACGGCAAACCTTTCGGTTTCAAACTCGGCGCGGGCTTGAGCAGCAATAAAGGCTCAACCGGCAACGCGGCGGTTTACGGCTATCAAAACGGCTTCGATGCCCTGTTTGCAGGCAACTTCCTCAACAACCGCGACTACAAAGACGGCAACGGCAATGTCAACCACGGCAGTCGTCTGAAACAGCACAGCTACCTCGCCAAAATCGGCTACGACTTCAACGACGACCACGGCATCCGCCTGACCTACCGTCAGGAATACCAAAAAGGCAACCGCACCGATAAAGCCGAGTTCCAAAACGTTGACAGCTACGTCGGCGTGGACGGCACTTATCAAAAAGAGCAGACCTACAATCTGGAATACCGTGGCCGCAACGTCGGCTTCATCGACAAAATCGACGCCAATGTCTTCCAAATCAACACCGACGACACCAAACCGCCTAAAGGCGCTCCTTCTCCAAAAGCCCAAGCTTCCGGCACGGCGCAAGGCGGCGTTCCCATTGGCCAGCTTGAGTTAAGCAAAATCAAAGCAACCGGCGCGAATCTGAACCTCGCCAGCTCTTTCGGCGACGGACACATGGTGAAATACGGCGTCAACTACCGCCACGAAACCTCCGAGCCGTCCGACAAAGGCGCGTGGCTGAAGATTCTCGGCCTGTATGACCGCGACAAAGAGAAGAAATCCGAATACGGCGTGTACGCGGAAGGTATCTGGAACCTGCACCCCGTTACCCTGACCACCGGCCTGCGTTACGACCATTTCAAATACAACGCCGCCAGCAGACAAAGCGCGTCCCACGGCCAGCTCAACCCCAGCATCGGCGCGATTTGGGACATCAACGACAACTTCTCGCTCTTGGCAAACCTCAATCAGGCAAGCCGCGCGCCCCGCCTGAACGAAGCCCTGTTGGCTAACGAACGCGCAGGCGCCGCCGCCGATTTGGACAGCAACCTCAAAGCCGAAACCGCCCGCCGTGCCGAACTCGGCTTCAAATGGCGCAACGATAACTTCAACGTCAGCGGCAGCGTGTTCCACCAACGCATCAAAGACCTCATCGTCTATCGTTGGGCAAAAATCAACAACAACACCGCCTCCATCACCGAACGCGGCAAGATTTACAACGGTGGCACGCTCAAAACCTACGGCTACGAACTTGACGCATCCTACCGTTGGGGCGGCCTGACCGCGCGCGCCGGCGTGTCCTACGTCAAACCCCGTCTGAACGGAGAAATGTACTACGGCGAAAGCCCGATTCAAGCGGAAGACCACGAAAGCTCGTTCACCTTCTGGAACACCGGCCGCCAATGGCTGACCGGTCTGTCTTATCAGTTTGAAAACCCCAAACTTGAAATCGGCTGGCGCGGCCGCTACGCCCAAAGCGTGAAATACACCGATGTCGCCCGCGGACTAGGCACGATACACGGTAAGAAAGCCGGTTACGGCGTACACGACATCTACGCCAACTGGCAGCCGCTGAAAAAAGACAACCTGAACGTCAACTTCGCCGTCAACAACATCGGCAACAAGCAATACCGTTCGCACAGCCAACGCTTCCCTAACGGCAACGGACGCGTGCCCTTCTACGAACGCGGTCGCGAGTTTGCCTTGGGCGTTAACTATCGTTTCTGATGATACGAACGACGTTATAAAGAAACCAAAGGCCGTCTGAAATTCAATTTTCAGACGGCCTTTTATAATTCGTAAACAATTTGATTTTAAAGTATTGCCTCTCCCTTGCTAGTTACACAACGGATTATCCAGTCTTCAAATCTTCTCTATTGGGCTTCTTTTCCAAATCGGTCATGATTTGATTCCTTCTGAAAACTGACTACCAATTCTTCCAATATAAATAAAATATTATATAGATCATCTCCAGTGCCGTCTGAAAATATAAGGCTGTAATTTTACATTGAACCATATCGTTGGAGATTGATTCTATTTGTGCGTTTAAAAAATACAATGCAAATATTCATTACACTTTTACTGTAAACCATTTGACAAAGTCATCTTTAAAGCTATAATATTTCTCATATATGATTTTTGTTATATATGTTTATTTATAGACAATCCATTCTGAAATAAGGAGCAATAAAATGAAACGAAACTTGGGTAATTTGGATCGCGTTATCCGTATTGTTATCGGTGTCGCACTGATTGCTGCTGCCGCTACCGGACAAATTGGCTGGTGGGGTTGGCTGGGCATCATCCCTCTGGCTACAGCACTGATTGGCAACTGCGCACTGTACAGTTTATTGGGCATCAACACCTGCCGCATCAACAAAAAATAACGAAGGCAACACATGAGTACGGTCGGACAACTACCGCGAATTACGCCTTCCGAAGCCATGGCAAAAATCCGCGAGGGCGCGTTGGCAGCGGATATCCGAAGCCAAGCCGAATATCGGGGCGGGCATATTGGCGGTGCATTATCCCTTCCGCCTGAACGGCAGCGAGACAAACTGCCCGATGATACAGCCCCATGCCTGATTTTTTATTGCCTGAGCGGCAAACGTACAGCAGGGGCTGAAACAATATTGTCAGCGCTTGGCCAAAGCCGCGAATGCTATATTTTAGAAGGCGGCTTACAGGCATGGAAGGCTGCAGGGCTTCCTATTGTTGCCGACCGTGCCGCACCGGACATCATGCGGCAGGTGCAAACCATAGCGGGCAGTTTGATTCTGTTGGGCGTGCTGGCAGGTTGGCTGGTATCGCCTTGGTTTTATCTGATAGACGTAATGGTCGGCGCAGGCCTGTTGACGGCGGGGTTAACCGGATTCTGCGGCATGGCGCGCCTGCTGGCCAAAATGCCATGGAATCATTAAGCAAAGGCCGTATAAAAGTTGCTGCTGAGGCCATTATGACTGATAATTCGACCTCCTCATTTGCCGACAAGCGTGAAAAATGACCATTGCCGACAATCAACCGCCCTACGAAGAAGCCAGCGCTTTTCTCAAACTACTGGCCAATCCCAACCGCCTCGCCGTATTGTGCAAACTACATGAAAGGCCCTACAATGTAACCGAGTTGGCTGAATCATCCGGACTGCCGCAAGCGGCAATGTCCAGCCAATTAGCCCTATTACGTGAAGCCGGTTTAGTATCGTTTGAAGTGAACCATCGGGAACGGCAATATTACATTGCCGATCCGAGGGTAACCGAGATGATACAGTTGCTGTATTCCTTTTTCTGCGCAAAAAAATCTTGAAATATTATCGAAATAGGATAGCCAAAAAATCTATCCATTTATAATTTTAAAGGCCGTCCGAATCTTTTTCAGACGGCCTTTATTGTATTTTTAGTCTTGCCATATAATCTCGTGTTTAGAACCATAAGTAATCTTCTTGATATTGTTTTCAAGAGCAATTTCTTTATCTAATGTTCCTGAGTATTCCGAACCTGCTAATTTTTGAAATAAAGTAATATTCAGCTCATCGTTGCGACTAGTTGTTTTGATATCTGAAATACCCATTGCACTATTGCCTAATAAGCCTGTCAAATGCACCTGCCTATTCCCCTTAGCTTCATTGACAGCAACTTTGAAATTCCAAATATCTTCCAACTTAATTTCATCATTAGAGAAAAAGCAACCGGATAATATCAAGCCTGTCACACCCAGCATCATTGCCCTCATTTTCATAATAATTCCCTGATCGATTTAGTAACCTTAGGTTTGATTTTCAAAACTGATAGTTTCAGTATTTTCAGACGGCCTTTATTTCATACTGTTTCTGTATTTTCACTTAAAATCCACATGCGTGCATACCGTACACACACTACCTAAAGGTTTTATGCATGCTACCGCATTCTTTGTTTGACGCTACTGAAGTAATTAATTTACATTATATGACTTACTAATTACTCACCATCACATTCATATATATCTGAAGATTTCGGATATATAACTTCTAATAAATTATAAATCGACTCAACCTCATTAATATATGATATATCAGAATTATAATGTTTAATACTCTCTCTTCTGGCTGCATATAGGCTGTGATTTTTATCTTGAGTATCATTATATTTATCTTTGTACACTTCGTTATATTTTTCAATTAAGATACATGCCCCTTTTTTTACGCTATCTTGATTAGATAAATATACGTCTGAAGTTACCTGCATAATGCCAGATGTTTTAATTCTACCAGTCCCAAAAAGTAATCTTTCCATAAACCTACATAATATATGTCTATTAAAGTCTTCATAAATTAAAATCGAATATATTAATGCTTTTTGTTTTTCAATAATGCTATTATCTATATCAGTCCCAATTGCTTCTTCAATAATAGAACCATATTTATGAGAAAAACGATCGTGCTTATGCTTTACATAATTTAATTTCCTATTATTATCCAAAGATGATATTGAAATATCTTTAATAACTTTATATATATAACCAATAATCGCAAACCACAATGCTGTTGTAATTTCTTGTTCCGTTGGCAAAGGGAAGTATCTTTTTTCAATAAAATTTTTATAAACAATGTATGAGATAAATATAGAAATAAAAGCTGTTAGAATATATTTTACCCAGTTTGTAATTTTTAATCTGCCTATGATTAAGATAAAAATAAATCTGATTAAGAAATAAAATATTGTTGTTATATAAATATTTTTTGTCAAATAAAAAAGATTTATTTTATCTAAAAAAACTGATACTACTAATATGAAAACAACAGGAGTAAAAGATCGATATAATATATTAAATATAGGTTGTTCTTCACTACTGTCAAATGACAATTGGTGATATCCAAATTTTATTGATCTCTTACCAAACCAATTTGATATAAAGAATAATAAAAAAGAAAATAATAAATTCAGTAGCAAATTATCCATGTTACGCCCCATATGCATAAATTATAATAAAATAATTAATAATATAGCCTTGTGCAGACTACTTTTTTGCTGTTTCAACACCTTAAAAAGCAGCCTGCACCTTTTTCAGACGGCCTTTTTTCCTCCATCCTTACTTAGCCATCACCCTTTCTTTCAAAGTCTTCAATACGTTCTTCACCGTATTAATCCGCACTTCAATATTTTCCATCTCGGCTGTAAACCTCAACTTATCTGCTCCAGCAAGGCGATATTTTTTGTCGTTCTGAATCAGCAGGATGATTTCGGTTGGATCGACATTGTTGTTTTTGCCAAAGGTTACCGTTACCGCTTCGCTGGTCGCATCGATGGCGTCTATACCCAATTCTTTTGCCGCAAGCCGTAAGTGGTGGCTTTCGATGAGGGTTTTGATGGGTTGTTCGGGCAGGCCGAAGCGGTCGACCAGTTCTTCATGTATGGCGTTGATTTGCTGTACGGTTTCGCAGACTGCGAGGCGTTTGTAGAGGACGAGGCGCTCGTGAATGTCGGGGCAGTAGTCTTCAGGCAATAATGCCGGGCTGTGCAGTTTGATTTCTGTGGTAATGCCCAGCGGTGCGTCGAGGTCGGGCTGGCGGCCTTTTTTGAGGTCGCGCACGGCTTGTTTGAGCATTTCGGTGTAGAGCGTGAAGCCGACCTGTATCATTTCGCCGCTTTGCCCTTCGCCTAGGATTTCGCCTGCGCCGCGGATTTCCAAATCCTGCATGGCAAGGGTGAAACCTGCGCCGAGTTCGTCTGCCGCCGCGATGGCGTCGAGGCGTTTTTCTGCGTCTTTGGTGATGTATTCGGGCGTGAGCAGGTAGGCGTAGGCTTGGTGGTGGCTGCGACCGACGCGCCCGCGAAGCTGGTGCAGTTGAGCCAGTCCGAATTTGTCGGCGCGGTTGATGATGATGGTGTTGGCGTTGGGGATGTCGATGCCGGTTTCGATGATGGTGGAACAGAGCAACACGTTGAATCGTTGCTGCAAAAAGTCGCGCATGACTTGTTCCAGCTCGCGCTCGCGCAGTTGTCCGTGCGCCACGCCGATGCGGGCTTCGGGCAGCAGGGTTTCCAGCCGCTCGCGCATATTCTCAATCGTATCCACTTCATTGTGCAGGAAAAACACTTGTCCGCCGCGTTTGAGTTCGCGCAATACGGCTTCACGCACGCTGCCTTCGCTGAATGGTTTCACGAACGTTTTGACGGCGAGGCGGCGGCTGGGCGCGGTGGTAATCAGCGAGAAGTCGCGCAGACCTTCGAGCGCCATGCTGAGGGTGCGCGGAATCGGTGTGGCGGTCATGGTGAGGATATCGACATTGGCGCGCAGGCGTTTGAGCTGCTCTTTCTGTCGCACGCCGAAGCGGTGTTCTTCATCGATGATCACTAAACCTAAGTTTTTGAATTTGATGTCGTCCTGAACCAATTTGTGTGTACCGATAACGATATCGACCGTGCCGTCCGCCATGCCTTCCAGAGCGGCTTTGGTGGCTTTGCTGTTGTTGAAACGCGAAAGGCTGGCGACTTTCACGGGGAAATCGGCGAAGCGGTCGGCGAAGTTTTGCGCGTGCTGCTCGACCAGAAGCGTGGTCGGGGCGAGTACGGCGACCTGTTTGCCGCCCATCACCGCCACAAACGCGGCGCGCAGGGCGACTTCGGTTTTGCCGAAACCGACATCGCCGCACACAAGGCGGTCCATCGGCTTCGCTTGTGTCAAATCTTTAATCACGGCGGCGATGGCGGCGGCCTGGTCTTCGGTTTCTTCGTAGCCGAAGCCGTCGGCAAATGCCTGATAGTCCAACTCGTTGATTTCAAACTTGTGTCCCGATTGGGCGGCGCGTTGGGCGTAGAGGTTGAGCAACTCGGCGGCGGTATCGCGCGCTTTTTCGGCGGCTTTGCGCTTCGCTTTGTTCCACGCGCCGCTGCCGAGCTTGTGCAAAGTAACGTTTTCATGCGCCTGACCGGAATAGCGGCTGATTAAATGCAGTTGCGAAACGGGCACATAAAGCTGAGCTTCGCCTGCATATTCAAGCAACATCATTTCGTTGGTTTCATCGCCCAAATCCATTGTGACCAAGCCCATATATCGGCCGATGCCGTGTTCTTCGTGAACGACAGGGTCGCCGATATTGATTTCTGCAAGGTCTCGCAACAGGCCGTCTGAAACGGAGGCGTGTTTCTTACGATAATGTTTGCGCGAGCGGGCGACATATTGATAAAGATCGGATTCGGTAATAACCGCGATGTTTTGATCTTCTAATTTAAACCCGTAAGCCAACGGCGCCACTGTAATCATCAGCGGCTCATGCGCCGACAAAAAGCCCTGCCAGTCGGACACGCTTTTAACTTTCAAACCGTTTTGCTGCAAGAAACCGAGCATGGTTTCGCGCCGTCCCAAACTTTCGGCGCACAGCAAAATCCGTCCGTCAAAGGCCGTCTGAAAATCCTTCAATGCCTGCAACGGTTCATCTGCTTGGCGGTTGACGGCCAAGTTTGGCAACGTATGTTCATCACCAAAAATATCCGGCAATACCTGACCATAATTTTTCAGACGGCCTGCAAAAATATCGGCAGAGAGATACAAATGCTGTGGAAGCAAAGGCGGATAGGTTTCATCGCCCTGCGCCATGGTGTAACGCGATTTAACGTCGCTCCAAAAGCGGTTTGCCTCGGCGTGAACATCACCCAAAGAGACAAACAGCGCATCTTCGCCGATATAGTCAAACAGCGTTTCCAGCTCGTTTTCAAAAAACAGCGGCAGGTAATATTCCACGCCCGCGCCGAAATGGCCGTTGCTGACGGCTTTGTACACAGCCGCATCGTTCGGATTGCCATCGACTTCTTCACGAAAGCGGCTGCGGAAAATCTTTTGCGCCTCGCTGTCGGTGGGGAATTCGTGCGCCGGCAGCAGGCGGATTTCGGAAACGGGGGAGATGGTGCGTTGCGTTTCGGTATCGAAAGTTTTGATGCTGTCGATTTCATCGTCGAACAAATCGATGCGGTACGGCATTTCGCTGCCCATCGGGAACAAATCGACAATGCCGCCGCGCACAGCGAACTCACCTGCCGCAACAACATGGGAAACATGGTTATAACCTGCATCCACCAAATCACTTTTCAGACGGCCTATATCCAAAGTCTGCCCCGTTTTCAGCCAAAACGTGCGCCCTGCCAGAAACGGCACAGGCGGCAGCTTCTGCATCGCCGTGGCAACCGGCACAAACAACACGTCCGCCGCGCCGCTCTTAATCTGCCATAAAGCCGAGAGCCGCTCCGATACCAAATCCTGATGCGGAGAAAAACGCTCGTAAGGCAGCGTTTCCCAGTCCGGCAGGAACACCGCCGTATCGTGCGGACGGAAAAACAGCCAGGCCGTCTGAAGGCGTAGCGCCTGTTCCGCATCTTGGGTCAAGACAACCTTGAGCTGTTTATGCGGCAGATAACGCGCCAAAGCCAAGGGCAGCGAGCCTTGCGAAAGATTGAGCCAACGGGATTTTTCACGGGGTTTAGGAATCGGATAGGTCATGACAAAACAGTTTGTAATAAGTAAATACAAGCACCATAGGCCGTCTGAAAAATTTTCAGACGGCCTTTAGCGATCAAATAGATTTTCAATTTTACTGGATACAGGTTTAAAAGAATATAAGGCCTTACATTCAGACGGCCACGCCCGCCAGTTTTCCAATAAATCCGGTTATCGCCAATGCCGCAACGCCCCATAAGCACACGCGCAAAACGGCAGGAACGACAGGCGCGCCGCCGAGTTTGGCGGAGACATAGCCCAGTCCGACCAGTCCGCATAAAGTGGAAACTGCCAAGGCCGGAACAATGGCACTAGAAGCCGTCAATGCGACCAGTAAAGGCAAAATTGCGCCGGCACAAAATGAAGCGGCAGAAGCCAGCGCGGCCTGCATGGGTTGGGCGGCAGAGGTTTCGGTAATGCCGATTTCGTCGCGCGCGTGGGCGGCGAGCGCATCGTGCTCCATCAAGGCTTTGGCCACCTCTGCGGCGAGCGGGTCGGACAAACCGCGGCGGCGGTAAATTTCAGTCAGCTCTTCAAGTTCGGCATCAGGATTATTTGCCAACTCAAAACACTCTTTGTGCAAATCGGCTTTTTCCGTATCCGATTGGCTGGACACGGAAACATACTCCCCTGCCGCCATTGACACCGCGCCCCCGATAAGCGCCGAAACGCCCGTCAAAAGCAGGGTTTGGAAATCTGGCGCGGCAGCGGCTACGCCCGTCAACAGCGAGGCAGTGGAAATCAGGCCGTCATTGGCACCCAATACGCTTGCCCGAAGCCAGTTGTTGCGGTCGCTGAAATGGCGTTCGCTATGGTATGAATACATATATGCTCCGATAAATTGGCTGTTTCCAGATGATGATAACATTGTATTGTTTTTTGAAATCAATGTCAGTTTATCCCTTCAAATCAAGCATTCTTAAATCTTTCCACTGCCATTTCAAACCATAAAAACCAACACTCTTCTTTGGATTTTTTCAGACGGCCTGAACGCTTTTACAAGCAAATTTATTGTTCCAAGTCATGGCATTATCACAAGGCAGTTTTGTACTGCTTGGTTTATTCGTTTAAAGATGCTATCTTTATGAATCTTTCCACTCCTCAATCCATTGAAAGGATGTATCATGGCCGAAGAAAACAAAATCAAAGTAAACGATTTGCCTGAAGATAAAAAAGAGCAAACCGAAGAAACCGAACTGCCCGTTATCAACAACGAAGAAAAACGCGGCGGTCACAGCGAAGGCGGTTGCTGCGGCGCATGCGGCGGCTAATCTTCCCAATAAAACTCCAAGGCCGTCTGAAAAGTCTTACTTTTCAGACGGCCTTTTCCTTTCTAAACACTTACAGGTAAATCAATGAAAGGATGCGGGAGAAGAATTCAAACCCAACCGCGTTTGTGCTACATTCACATCTTTACAAACCACAACAATCTGCACCCGCAGACACACAAGGAAGAAAAAAATGTTTTGGTATATCGTTGGTTTTTTCGCCTTCATCGTTTCCCTGCTTTCCCTTTGGGTCAATGCCAGCGCATTCGGCATGGAAGAGGATGGCACGCCGCAATCCGAATATGAAAAAATGTTGGGCTTGGGTGCGAAGCTGAAAGATAAAGATACGGTTGCCAAGGAACGCGAAGCAGCGCGCCTTCACCCTGACGATTAAGCCTTATCGACTGGACAATCTTGCCGAACTGGGCTAATGTTCCAAACGCATAACGCACACCAACACAACTATACGAGAAGGTAAGAGAAATGACTGTACGAATCGAACACGATTTATTGGGCGACCGCGAGATCCCTGCTGAAGTATATTGGGGCATCCATACTTTGCGCGCCATTGAAAACTTTAAAATTTCCACACAAAAAATTTCCGACGTACCGCAATTTGTCCGCAGCATGGTCATGGTTAAAAAAGCCACCGCGCAAGCCAACGGCGCATTGGGTGCCATCAAGCCGGAAATCGCGGCAGCCATCGAAAAAGCCTGCGATGAAGTATTGGTCAAAGGCCGCTGCCTCGACCAATTTCCGTCCGACGTTTATCAAGGTGGCGCCGGTACTTCGGTCAACATGAATACCAACGAAGTCATTGCCAACCTCGCATTGGAAGTCTTGGGTCACGAAAAAGGCAGCTACGACATCGTCAATCCAATGGATCATGTTAACGCCAGCCAATCCACCAACGACGCCTACCCTACTGGCTTCCGTCTTGCCGTGTATTACAGCATCGGCGAATTGCTCGACAAACTGGCCATCTTGAAAAATTCTTTTGCCGCAAAAGCCGAAGAGTTTAAAGACGTTTTGAAAATGGGCCGCACCCAGCTTCAAGATGCCGTGCCGATGACTGCCGGCCAAGAATTCCAATCTTTCCAAGTGTTGTTGGAAGAAGAAATCCTCAACCTCGACCGCACCCGCTCCCTGCTGCTTGAAGTCAACCTTGGCGCCACCGCCATCGGTACCGGCGTAAATACGCCTAAAGGCTATGCGGCTTTGGTTGTTGAGAAACTCTCCGAAGTCAGCGGCCTGCCTTGCAAACTGACTGAAAACCTGATCGAAGCGACCTCCGACTGCGGCGCATATGTGATGGTACACGGCGCATTGAAACGCACAGCCGTCAAACTGTCCAAAATCTGTAACGACTTGCGTCTGCTCTCTTCCGGTCCGCGCGCCGGTTTGAAAGAAATCAACCTGCCTGAATTACAGGCCGGTTCTTCCATTATGCCTGCCAAAGTCAATCCCGTGATTCCCGAAGTCGTCAACCAAGTCTGCTTCAAAGTCATCGGCAACGACACCACCATCACTTTCGCAGCCGAAGCAGGTCAGTTGCAGCTGAACGTTATGGAGCCGGTCATCGCCCAATGTATGTTTGAAACTATTTCCCTCTTGGGCAATGCCGCGGTCAACCTGTCCGACAAATGCGTCAAAGGCATTACGGTCAACCGCGAAATCTGCGAACACTACGTCTTCAACTCCATCGGTTTGGTCACTTATCTGAACCCATACATCGGCCACCGCAATGGCGACTTGGTCGGAAAAATCTGCGCCCAAACCGGCAAAGGCGTGCGCGAAGTCGTACTGGAGCGCGGCCTGTTGAGCGAAGAAGAACTCAACCGCATCCTCTCCCCAGAAAACCTGATTAATCCTCATCTGTAATCAGGATTTGAAATCAAAGGCCGTCTGAAACTTTACTTTTAAAATTTCAGACGGCCTTTTCATATTCATATTGATACTTAATCGATTTTTTTCTGCGAAATTCAAAATTAAAAGATAGCCTGACCGTCAGGTTTGATTTAACATGGTGTTGCCCCAGCCTGTTTCTTCCTTAAGGTTATGCTGGTAATGATGCCTCAAAAGGAACCGGATATTGGAATAACATCTTCATTTATTAGGAAAACCAGATGAATCAAATTACACGCGAACAAATGCTGCAAGTATTCGAAAATCGCTGCTCCACCCGTTATTACGATCCCAACAAAAAAATCAGCCAAGAAGATTTTGCAGCGATTTTAGAATTTGCCCGCCTCTCGCCCAGCTCTGTCGGCTCCGAGCCATGGAAATTCTTGGTGATTCAAAACAAAGCCCTGCGTGAGAAAATCAAGCCTTTCAGCTGGGGGATGCAATTCCAACTGGACGACTGCAGCCATCTGGTGATTATCCTTGCCAAGAAAAATGCCCGTTACGATACCCCGTTCTTCCACAGTGCTGCCGAACGCAGGGGCCTGCAAGGAGAGCAACTGGAAAAAGCGTTGGCAAGATACAAAAGCTTCCAAGAAACCGATATTAAAATTGCCGACGACCAACGCGCACTCTTTGACTGGAGCGGCAAGCAGACCTATATCGCTTTGGCCAACATGCTCACAGGCGCAGCGGCCATCGGCATCGATTCCTGCCCAATCGAAGGTTTCAACTACGATAAAATGAATGAAGTATTGGCAGCAGAAGGCCTGTTTGATGCCAACGAATGGGGCGTATCCGTAGCGGCAACATTCGGCTATCGCGCCAAAGAAATCACTAAAAAATCACGCAAACCGATTGAAGAAATGGTAACTTGGGTCGAATAAGCAGTTTGGATTTTCAGGGCGGACCATGCCGCCCTTTTACTTTTTTCTAAAAGAGAAGCAAATTCCGTAACAACAAAGACTGCTAAAAATCCAAATAAAAAGGCCGTCTGAAACCATGTGTCAGAAATCTTAGATTTCATTTCACATCGTTTCAGACGGCCTGATTTAATACGCTTCTACTTAAAACGATACTTTCAAACTGCCGTAGAAGGCACGGCCATGCTCATTGTAAGTTTGTGCGCCGTTACCAGTGCGGTACAGTTTTTTATTGAACAGGTTGCTGACACCGCCACGGACGGCCACGCGTTTGTTCCAGTTGTAACCGGCGTTGATGCCCCAAATGCCGTAAGAGCCGACTTGCGTTTGGTTATGTTCAGAAGTTAAAGGCGTGATACCTGAACGTAGATTACCGTCTCGTTCCAGTCTATTAATCGCTACACCGCGCGGTTTAGTACGGCCATAGTGGGTAAAGGTCAGGTTGGCATCGAAGCGTTCGTTCGGCGTCCAAGACAGTGTACTGTTGATGGTGTGTTTCGGCACCAAAGACAATGGATTGCCTTGATAATCTTCGGATTTATGCATGTAAGTGAAATTGTTGCTCCACTTGAGTGTGTCATGCAACGGAATCACCAAGTTGCCTTCGATACCCGAAATGGTCGCTTTCGGCGTATTTTCCCATTGCAGGAGCCAGTTGCCGATATTGCTGGTGGCAATGAGCTGGTCGCCGATCACGATTTTATTGCGGTACGCATTATGGAAATAAGTCGCCGAAGCCTGCCAGCCGTTTTTGTTGAACTCAAGCCCAATCTCTTTATTGATACTGGTTTCAGGTTTTAAATTGCCATTGCCCATGTAGAAACAGCTGACACTACCCGGCGCATTGAGCGGACAGCCCTGACCGCGCGTGTACAGGATAAAATCAGAACTAGCTTGATACAGATTTGGCGCTTTATACGCACGGGCAACACCGCCTTTAACCAACCAGTTTTCGCCGATTTGATGCGAGAAGTTCAAAGCCGGACTCCAGTTGCTGCCGCTGGCACTGTTATGGTCGAAACGGATAGCTGGAATCAGATGGGTTTTGTCGGTCAACGAAATATTGTCTTCAACGTAGGCCGCCCAGTTGCGTTGTGAAGTTTTACCGCTACGATGTTCCGACACGCCCGAGAAGATGTTCACAACCTTGCGTGGTTTCCGTCCAGGGCCACCGGGAATAATATCTGTCAGACTTTGCGAGTTAGATGTAGGATCATCCAATTTGCTGTCAGTAAATTCCGCACCGACCGTCAATACATTATCAACACCGAGTTTAAACGGAATATTCGCTTCGCTGCTGAAACGCAGGTTTTTCAGACGGCTTTGAACAAAATCCAAGCCTGTATAGCTGCCTTCAGGACCACCGGCCAAACCTTCCGGCAAGTGGCTGTTGACTGTACGCTCATAACTGATCACGTTTTTGGTATCGCCCCATTCCCATGCGCCATCATGAGTAAGCGAGAAAGCAGAACGATATAAACGGGCAGTTTCGGCTTTGCCGTCAGCCAAAGAATTAACCAAAGCGGAACGCGGATTGCTGTTTTGCGTATCGCCGTTGTAGATATTGCCCTGACGGCTGTAACTGCTATCTAAAATCAATGTTTGTGCAGGGCTAATTTTCCATTGCAGACGGCCGGCAATGTCTTTATTGCGTACGCCTTCGACACCGGCCGCACTGTCATTACCGTGTCCGGCATTAATATCGGCAGCATCGGGTTCGGTTTTATTGAGATTGCCATAAATGCGGAAGCCCAAAGTATCTTGGATAATCGGGCCGCTCAAATTAAAGCCGATACGGCGGGTTGCGCCCTCTTTGCTGTCTTGCGGCTGATTGGCATACAGATTGACTTGGCCTTTAAATTCTTTAGACACTTTTTTGGTAACAATATTGACCACGCCACCCATCGCGCCAGAGCCGTAACGGGTCGCCGCCGGACCGCGCAAAACAGTAATCGATTCGATTTCTTCAACCGGCACCCAGTTACTGTCGCCACGCGTATTGCGTTCACCACGCATACTAATACGCTCGGATTGGCGCGAATTAACCGGCTTGCCGTCAATCAAAATCAATGTATTTTCAGGGCCCATACCGCGCAAGTCGATTTGGCGTTTGTTGCCACGCTGACCCGTCGCCGTATTGCCGGTCAGGTTGACACCCGGCATGGTGCGGACAAATTCGGAAATATCATTAGCTGCAGGGCGTTTGTCGATGTCGTCTTTAGAAATACGCGATACGCCGAGCGACTGTTGCAACTGCTTCTCGGCAGTAACGTAAACGGTATCGACTTCAGCCTGCTCAACTGCTTTCTCTTCAGCTGCGTGTGAGAATGCACTAATTAACGCCAAAGGCAAAATAGCGAGTGTGAATGTTTTCATTGCATTGTTTCTCTTGGTTTTGTTTGTTTAAAATCAAAATAAAAATTATTCGAGATTTTAAATAACCTTAACAGAGTTTTCAACGCAATTAAGAGTGATTTACAATTGAAAGTTAAATTGTGCTAATAAAAATAACAAATACCAAACAACTAAAAAGGCCGTCTGAACCAGTATGAAACGAAATCCGAGATTTCTATCATACCGTTCAGACGGCCTTATTCAATTTTTAATTATTTGCCTGCTGCTTTTTGCAGAAGAGCATACAATTCGTCTTTGAGTTTGAGTTTGGCTTTTTTCAGCTCTTCAATCTCTTCGGCACCGCTGGTAACAGGGTTGTTAACCAAACCGGTAATTTTATCGTCCAGCTCATTGTGCTCGTCAAACAAACGGGCAAAGTGTGCATCTTCTTGTTTCAGTTTAGAAATCAAATCGCGATATTCTGGAAACATTTTGTTTTCCTCTCTTGTTAATTAAATAAAAAAGTACTGCTGTCAAAAACTAGGACGAATCAATCTTTAGCTTCATTATAACAAACACGGGCGTTTTATCCAGTCTTTTTTAAGTCGAAACTGTTTTACATCAAAATTAATAATATCAACATAAGTTAGCGCCAAAATAGAAAGAAACGGCTTTATAGACGGCTTGCCGACTTGGGCATACAATCGGGCTTATGCGTTTACACAACGGCCGAACCACCCTATTCCGTCATATCAACGGCATGGACGGACAATTTATCCTGCTTGAGAATCATCCTTCATGGATGCCGGTCAATGATGCCGATTTCAACCATGCCGCGCCCCTGCCCGACGGTTTGGCAGTACACGAAGAATCGTTTTATCCATTTGAAAAAATAAATGCCGCCGAATCGGCCGACAATATCAAAATCTTCAGCGAAGAAGCCCTACGGCTGGAGAAAGAACGATTAAATGCGGTAGTCTTAGTAGAACTGGCAAAAAATCTTAAAGCCGCCCAAGCAGAAGCCGATTTAGCCGCGCTTCTAGAAAAAATGGATTTTCATTTAAAACAAGATGATATTTTCAAATAAACCCTTCAATCTCAGGCCGTCTGAAACCAAACACCCGACACAATTGTTGACAATGCAAGAAAAATAGTTCATCTTGAACCAATTCGCAGCACTCCATCCTATATTTTCAGCCCATCACAAAGGAATCGAGAACATGTTTTCAAAAAGCGTTACCCTCGCACAATATGACCCCGATTTGGCAGCAGCCATCGCCCAAGAAGACAAGCGCCAGCAAGACCACGTCGAGCTGATCGCCTCTGAAAACTACGTCAGCTGTGCCGTTATGGAAGCCCAAGGTTCGCAATTGACCAACAAATATGCTGAAGGCTATCCTGGCAAACGCTACTACGGCGGCTGTGAATATGTTGATATTGTCGAACAATTGGCGATTGACCGCGCTAAAGAGTTGTTTGGCGCAGAATATGTCAATGTCCAACCGCACTCCGGCTCCCAAGCCAACCAAGCCGTGTACGCTTCTGTTTTGAAACCGGGCGACACCATTTTGGGCATGTCTCTGGCACACGGCGGCCACTTGACCCACGGTGCCAGCGTCAATATTTCGGGCAAACTCTACAACGCCATTACTTATGGTTTGGATGAAAACGAAGTTCTCGATTATGCCGAAGTAGAACGCTTGGCTCTCGAACACAAACCTAAAATGATTGTGGCCGGTGCATCTGCCTACGCGCTGCAAATCGACTGGGCAAAATTCCGCGAAATCGCCGATAAAGTCGGCGCATACCTTTTTGTCGACATGGCGCACTATGCCGGTCTGATTGCCGGCGGCGAATATCCTAACCCGGTGCCATTCTGCGACTTCGTAACCACCACCACCCACAAAACCCTGCGCGGTCCTCGCGGCGGTGTGATTTTGTGCCGTGACAATACCCATGAAAAAGCGCTGAACTCTTCCATCTTCCCAAGCCTGCAAGGCGGCCCGTTGATGCACGTTATCGCTGCCAAAGCCGTAGCGTTTAAAGAAGCATTGCAACCTGAGTTCAAACAATACGCGAAACAAGTGAAAATCAATGCTGCCGCCATGGCGGAAGAGTTGGTCAAACGCGGTTTGCGCATCGTTTCCGGCCGTACTGAAAGCCACGTTTTCCTCGTTGACCTGCAACCGATGAAAATCACCGGCAAAGCCGCCGAAGCCGCTTTGGGCAAAGCTCATATCACCGTCAACAAAAATGCCATCCCGAATGATCCGGAAAAACCATTCGTTACCTCCGGCATCCGCATCGGCTCCGCCGCCATGACTACGCGCGGCTTTAACGAAGCCGACGCACGCGTATTGGCGAACTTGGTTGCCGACGTATTGGCCAATCCTGAAGATGAAGCCAATCTCGCCAAAGTCCGCGAACAAGTGACTGCTTTGTGCAATAAATATCCGGTTTACGGTGCATAAGCATTTCCGACTTGGATAAAATATTAGGCCGTCTGAATGTTCAGACGGCCTTCTTTTATTTCAACTTTTCTTTTAAATTTCAAAACTGTTTGTTTCGCTGACTTTGCGTATCATGCCTGCCGCGACAGTATGGTTGGTGGCTTCGTCAATCAAAATAAACGCGCCTTGTGCATGGTTGTCTTCGTATGCGGCAGCGGCGAGCGGCTGCTGGGTTTTAAAGCTGACGCTGCCGATGTCGTTGAGCTTGAGCGTTTCGGCGGATTCGACCCGGCTGAGGGTGTTCACGTCCCAAACGTAGGCAATTTCGCTGATTTTTACCGGCGTGGTTTGGGTAGTGTGCTTCAGCAAATATTTACGGCGCAGATTGAGCGGAATATCGTCAAACCAGCAAAGCGCGGCTTGAAATTGTTGTTCGGGAACAATGCCACTGTCGGCTGAAACAATACTGTTGCCGCGTGAAATATCGATGTCTGTATCCAAAACGACAGTCAACACTTCCCCTGCCTCGGCAGATTCGGTTTTACCGTTGGCATTATAGATTTCGGCAACTTTGGCAACATGGCCGCTGGGCAAAACTTTAACTTCATCACCCACTTTCAGACGGCCTGCTTCCAATCTGCCTTGATAGCCGCGGAAGTCGTCGCTGCTGCTGCCGTCTTGGCGCGCCACGCGTTGTACGGGAAAGTACGCGGCTTGGTCGGCGGCATTTTGACGATTGACAGGCAGGCTTTCCAGCAAAGGCAAAAGCGGCAAACCTTGATACCACGGGGTTTGACTGCTTGCATTGACGATATTGTCGCCTTTCAAGGCGCTGATGGGCAGAAAGTGGATTTGTGCTTTGAGGCCGATTTGTTCAGCCAGTTTGCGGTAGGCTGCGGTAATGGCCTGATATTTGGTTTCGTCGAAGTCGAGCAGGTCGAGTTTGTTGACGGCGACGATGACGTTGGGGCAGCCCAAGAGTTTCAGAATCGCGCTGTGGCGTTTGGTTTGCGGCAGAAGGACGGGTTCGCTGCCGGAAAAATCGACGCGCGTTGCGTCTATCAGGACGATGGCGGCATCGGCGGTCGATGCACCCGTTACCATGTTGCGGGTGTATTGCTCGTGTCCCGGCGTGTCGGCAATAATGAATTTGCGTTTGGGCGTGGCGAAATAACGATAGGCCACGTCAATGGTAATGCCTTGTTCGCGCTCGGCGGCAAGGCCGTCTGTCAAACTGGCAAAATCAGGCGTTTCGCCGTTTTCAGTGGCACGGTTGAGCTTGTCAATCTGGTCGGTCAGTAAGGTTTTGCTGTCGTAGAGCAGGCGGCCGATGAGGGTGGATTTGCCGTCATCGACACTGCCAGCGGTAATGAAGCGTAAAAGCGGAGCGGAAGCTACGGTCATGATTCTTTCCCATTTCTCGTGATTTCTCAAACTGACTGCTACTTTAAACAGGCCGTCTGAAAATGGGAAAGAATGTTTGGTTGTTAAAAAAGCTGTTTTCGTTATATCGCAAAACTATGGGATATTACCTCACACCATCCGTTTTCTCCGGGTCGCCAACCAACATACAATCGACCCTAAGCACACCATTCCCGCACCCTGCCAAAATGTCATGGACAAAGGCGCGCTAATCAAAAATGATGACACTACCGCAGACAATACCGGAATGAAATAAGATGCGCCTGCCAATACGGTCAGGTTGCCGCGCGAAATACCGATATTCCACACTGCATAGCCCAAGCCCATACAAGACGCGGCGGCAACGGCATAGCCGAGCGATACGGAATCAAAACTCAACGTATCCGCGCCGCTGAGAAAATACTCTATCCACAACAATATCGACACCAGCGCAAAGAAAAAGCCGACGCTGCTGCCTTCCGCTTTCACACGCGCCGTCAGCGTACAATATGCCGCCCAAAACACTGCGTCCGCAAATGCCATGATGTAGCCGCCGGGATTGGTGCGGACATTGTGGTAGATGCCGGAAATCGACAAGCCGACATCGCCGCCCAATACAGTGGCAATCCCTAAAAACGACAGCACAAAGCCGATGACTATCCACCATTTTGATGGCTGTTTGTTGAAATATACCGCCCCAACGATGGTAAACGTCGGCCACAAATAATTGACCATGCCGATTTCCACTGCCTGTCTCGCGTTTTGCGCAAAACCGACCGAGAGCGACAAACACAGTTCGCAGCCGACAAAAAACACGCTTGCCCAAAACAAATAGCTGCGGTTGTAATTGCGCAAATGCGGCCGGCCGAAAATCAGCCAAATCAATACGGTGGACAAGGTGTACATCATTGCCGCGCCGCCCACTGCCCCCATATGCAGGCTCAAAGAGCGTATCAGAGAAATGACGAAGCTCCACAAAGCAACGGCAAGCAGCCCGATGGCAGTGGCTTGTTTGGAGGAGATGTTTTGAGATAAGAAATGAATCATGGCGTATGTGTTGAAGATGGTTTTATTAGGTTTATCGTAGTTTGAATATATCGTTTCCACATTAATTATTTTAACGGTTTCAAGGCCGTCTGAAAATGATTGTTTCAGACGGCCTTCTATTTGCAATTAGTCCCAAACATGACTATAATCCGCATCCAATTAGTCAATATTGAGACCAATTTATGAATCAGCTCGACCAACTCGGTATGCGCATCAGCCACATAGACAGCGCATTTGACCAATATGGATTAAACAGCAAAACACCAACTACAATACCTTTGCCGTTCTCTACACTTTGGCTACCGAAGGCAGCCGCACTCAAAAATACATAGGCGAAGAATGGAGCCTGCCCAAGCAAACCGTTTCCGGCACATGCAAAACGCTGGCGGAACAAGGCTTGCTGACATTTCACGAAAGCGAACAAGACAAACGCGAACGTTTATTGTCACTGACCGAGCAAGGCAAGGAATCTGCCACACCATTGGTGCAAAACATGCAAGAATTCAGCAAACGAATATTTACCGCCTTCGGTGAAAAACGTGCAGCCCGACTGTTTGCCGATTTGGACGCGTTGGCCGAATTAATGGCGCAAACCCTCAATACTAAATAAGGAGGGCAACCATGTGGAAAATGTTGAAACACATCGGTCAAACACACCGCCGCAAACTCATCACAACTTTCTCTCTCGTCGGCTTGGATAATCTGCTCTTGCTGGTATATCCCGTATTTGGCGGCTGGGCGATTAATGCCGTTATGGAAGGCAAAGTCTGACAGGCAATGTTGTATGGTGTGGTGGTTTTATTAATGTGGCTGGTCGGCGCCGCCCGCCGAGCAGCAGATACGCGTACGTTTACCCAAATCTATACCGAAATCGCCGTCCCCGTTGTATTGGAACAGCGCAAGCGAGAAGTACCGCATTCCGCCATTACCGCACGCGTTGCCCTATCGCGTGAGTTTGTCAGTTTTTTTGAAGAACACCTGCCCATCGCTGCTACTTCGCTGGTCTCCATCTTCGGTGCATGTATGATGTTGCTGATACTGGAATTTTGGGTGGGCGTATTGGCTGTCGCGATACTTGCCCTGTTTTTATGGTTGCTGCCGCGTTTTGCCGCCATCAGCGAAAACCTATATTTCCGTTTAAACAACCGGCTTGAACGCGACAACCACCTTATTCGCGACGGCAACGAGCATCAGCTCTACCGCCACTATGGCTGGGTTGCCAAACTACGCGTGCTGATTTCCAACCGCGAAGCCTTAGGCTATCTCAGTATCGGCATGGCGATGAGCGTATTGTTCGGCTTCGCCTTTATACACATGACGCTTAAAGGCTACGGAAGCGCCGGCCATATCTATTCCGTCAGCACTTATTTATGGATGTTTGCAATGAGCTTGGACGATGTACCGCGCTTGGTCGAACAATACTCCAATCTAAAAGATATCGGACAACGCGTTGAACTCTCGGAAGAAAACAATCTTTCTAAGGCCGTCTGAAACCTTAACACACTATCAGGACATATTATGAGTTGGTTTTATTTAATCTTAGCCGGTATGCTGGAAATCGGCTGGCCATTGGGCTTGAAGCTGGTACAACAGGAAGGCTACCGCTGGCATGGCTTTGCCGCCGCGCTTGCCTGCATCGTCGGCAGCGGATACTTCCTTTACCTTGCCCAAAAAAGTATTCCGATGGGTACAGCCTACGCCGTCTGGACAGGCATAGGCGCGGCAGGGGCTTTTTTGGTAGGCGTTGTATTTTTCAACGATGCTGCCAACTTCGGCCGCTGGCTTGGCGCATTTCTCATCATCTCCGGCGTCGTAGTGATGAAACTCTCCAGCGGAAACTGAAAATCTCGTTTCTATCCAATCCAAGGCCGTCTGAACAGGTATGCTCAGACGGCCTAATACCTTCCCGAATATAACGAAATCATCTTAAATTAAAACCAAGCATTCTTTCCTTTTTTCAGACGGCCTGTTTAAAGTGGCGACTGTCCATTATTCAAACAATCGGTTATAGCCGTCCAATAAAGGAATCCAAATGAGCCAAGCCAATCCGCTTCCCCCCGAACTCTCCGTCCAACTCTCCACACTATCCCCCACCCAACTTGCCTGGCTCTCCGGCTATTGCTGGGCGCAAAGCCAAGGCGTATCCGGTATAGTAGCCGAACCATCTGCCCTGCAAACGGCCGCTTCGGCAGTCAGCCGCCGCGTGTTAGTCCTCTCCGCCTCCCAAACCGGCAATGCCCGCAGCGTTGCCGAATCCCTACACGCCAAACTTCAAGCCGCCGGCGTAGAAGCCCGCCTCAGCAGCGCAGGCGATTTCAAAAGCAAAACCCTGCCCGACGAAGACATCGTCCTTTTGGTTACCTCCACCCAAGGCGAAGGCGAACCGCCCGAAGAAGCCCTACCCTTGTACAAATTCATCTACGGCAAAAAGAAACCTGATCTCAGCAAACTCACCTTTGCCGTCTTGGGCCTTGGCGATTCCTCCTATCCCAACTTCTGCCAAGCAGGCAAAGACTTTGATGCCAAATTTGCCAAACTGGGTGCAGGCCGTCTGAACGACTTGGGCATTTGCGACTTAGAATTCCAGGCCGATGCCGACGCATGGATTGCCGCCGTCGTACCCAAAGTGGCTGAGTTAACCGCCCAAGCAACAAGTCCAAGTACAACCGCTGCACCAAACAGCTCAGCCACACCAAGCAACGATGCCATCTACACCAAAGAAAACCCCTACATAGCCACCCTATCCGTGCGCCAAAAAATCACCTCGCGCGACGCGGAAAAAGACGTCGAACACATCGAAATCGATCTCAGCGGCTCAGGTTTGTATTATCAGGCAGGCGACGCGCTCGGCGTATGGCCGCTTAATTCCGCCGACCTCGTTCAAGAAATCCTCGACCTCAACCAACTGAACGGCAACGAAACCGTCCAACTTTCAGACGGCCGCGAAACCGACATCCGCACCGCCCTGACCGAATCCGCAGACATCACCCAAAACACACCGGCATTCGTCCAACAATACGCCGAATTAACAAACAACGAGGAACTCAAAACCATAGTTGCAGATAAAGCCCAACTGGATGCCTACCTCGCCGCCACACCGCCCGTAGGCGTACTTGCCGCCTATCCGCACCCACTGGACGCACAAACCCTATACAGCCTCTTACGTCCACAAACCCCTCGCCTTTACTCCATCGCCTCCGCACAAGATGAAGTCGGCGAAGAAGTCCACCTCACCATCGGCGTCGTCCGTTTCGACCACCACGACCACACCTACACCGGTGCAGCTTCCGGCTACTTGGGCGAACGCCTCGAAGAAGGCAGCGAAATCCGTGTCTTTGTCGAACCCAACCCCAACTTCCGCTTGCCCCAAAACGGCGACACTCCCATCATCATGATTGGCGCAGGCACAGGCGTCGCCCCCTTCCGCTCCTTTATGCAACAACGCGCCGCCAATGGCGACAGCGGTAAAAACTGGCTCTTCTTCGGCAACCAACGCCTGGCCGACGACTTCCTCTACCAACTCGAATGGAGCGATTGGCGCAAAGACGGCCTCCTCACCCGCGCCGACCTCGCATGGAGCCGACAAGGCGAACACAAAGTCTATGTCCAACACAAAATCACCGAACGCGCCGCCGAAGTTTGGAACTGGCTGCAACAAGGCGCACACATCTACGTCTGCGGCGACGCTACACGCATGGCACGCGATGTCGAAAACGCCCTGATCGAAGTCATCGAAACCCAAGGCAAACTCAGCCGTGACGAAGCCGAAGACTACCTCAACGACCTGCGCGAAGACAAACGCTACCAACGCGACATTTATTGATTGGATAAACAAAAATAAAGGCCGTCTGAAATTCAGTTTTCAGACGGCCTTTTTAAAGAGCCTGCTCGGATTGTTATCAATTCACCCGGTTTTGCATTATAATTGTGCAAATTTGACTCACTCGAAAGAAAATAAATTGGAAGGATTACAACAACTTGTAGATTTATTGGTGGGTTTTGTCGATTGGATATTGAAATTACTGGCATTCTTGTTTTAAACTACGTTCCATTCTTTTATACATTAAAGACGTATTTTCATCATGCAAACCGCGCAACGCTCTGCTACTTTCTTCTATTGGTACCACACAAACGTGCGGTACTTTTTTGCGCTTGTCTAAAACAGACCAAATTGAAAATACGCAAATTAGAGCCGCCTCATTTGAGCGGCTTTTTTTATACCCACCATGGCCGCTTAAATCCACCCATTTTTAAGAAATAAGGAATACAGCCATGACTGCCTCAACTAAAATCCACAGCCAAACACAAATGTTACACACCTGCCGCATGGTCGTTGACAGCAACAGCCACCACAGCATGCCCAACACGCTCACTTTGCCTGATACGCCCGACAGCCTCATCAGTGAAGCCTTAATTCCGCAAGTGCGCACCATCGCGACTTTGATTGCCGCAGAGCGTCACGACTTCAATCAAAGCAGCCCCAACGTTTTTACTGATGAAGCGGATTTCTTCGCGGCGCGTATTTTGGTTTTGGGCGTACGCCGTTTCCATTTGGATATTACCCTGCTGCCCATGCTCAAAACCGCCAACAAACGCGCCGAAGCTTTCGCCAAACGCCATCACATGCCCTTCTCTCCCGCTGAAATGCAAATGTCCCTGCACACCCGCCGCCCTGCCAACCTACTGATTATCGAAACCGAACACGAAATGCCTGCACTTGGCAATCTGGCTGCTAACAGCCGTGCATTTGCAGCGCAACTTTCCAACATTATTTTGTAAAACCACTTGAAAAACAGGGAAATGGTTTAATATTAGGCAAACACACTCCGCCGAAATCTCGGCAAAGACAAACTTCTCTCAGGAAAAACAATGAAAAAACTGATTGCCTTAGCCGCCCTTTCCACTTTTGCCCTCGCTGCCTGCAAAGACAATACCCAAGCGCAGCTTGAGCAACAACAAAAACAAATCGAAGCATTGCAACAACAGTTGGCACAACAAAACGGCCAACAAGAAGACAATACGGTTTACCAGCTCACGCCTGAAGCCGTGAAAGACACCATTCCTGCCGAAGCACAAGCCAACGGCAACAACGGCCAACCGGTAACCGGTACAGACGGCCAACAATATATCTACGACCAATCCACCGGCAGCTGGCTGCTGCAAAGCTTGGTGGGCGCGGCAGCCGGTGCATTTATCGGCAACGCATTGGCCAATAAATTTACTCAGGCGCGCAATCAAAACAGCCCGATTGCCCGTCAAGCCCGTGCCAACTATTATCAAAGCGCACGTCCAAACGGACGCACCAGCCAACAGCTGAATACACGCACCCTGCGTGCCCAGCAACAAAACGCCCAGCAGCAACAACGATACCGTGAAACTACGCGTCAGCCTTCCAACTACCGCCGCCCAAGCATGGGTCGAGGCTTTGGCCGCCGTCGCTGATCCGATTTATATCCTATCTTTCATATAAACATCCCTGATATAAAAGGCCGTCTGAAAACCAGTTATCCTGATTTTTCAGACGGCCTTTAGTCCTTCTCTATTTTCTTATTGCAGACTTGTGGGTCTGTCTGTATGCGTTATGCCCAGAAATCGCGAGGTGCGTCCAATACGGGTTTGACGATACCGGTGCGGACAGCAAAATCGCCGAAGCCTTCATCATCGAGTCGGTTTTGCGCCCAATCGGCCACCCAGCCTTCGACAATTTCAAGGATTTCAGGTTCGGTAATATTTTCTTTAAACAGGCGCGGGATGCGGGTGCCTTCGCGGTTGCCGCCTGCGTAAAGGTTGTAGCGGCCGACGGCTTTGCCGACCAAGCCGATTTCCGCCAGCATGGCGCGGCCGCAACCATTCGGACAACCGGTTACGCGCAAAACGATGTATTCGTCTTCCAAGCCGTATTTGGCGAACATTTCGTCGATTTTATCGGAGAATGTCGGCAGGAAGCGTTCGGCCTCCGCCATTGCCAGCGGGCAAGTCGGCAAGGCAACGCAGGCCATGGAGTTTTCACGCTGGATGGTAATCGATTTGCTGATAAGGCCATGATCTTTGGCGATTTTATCAATCGTGTCTTTCAATTCGGGCGGTACATTGGCAACCACCAGATTTTGGTTGGCAGTCAGACGGAAGTCGCCGGGATGGATTTTGGCAATTTCGCGGATACCTGTTTTCAACGGTCTGCCGGGATAATCGAGCAGGCGGCCATTTTCAATAAACAAAGTCAAATGCCAGTTGCCTTCATGCCCTTGTACCCAGCCGATATGGTCGCCGCGATGGGTAAATTCGTAAGGGCGGATGGGTTCAAACTTAATGCCCATGCGCCTTTCTACTTCTTCTTTGAACACATCAACGCCGACGCGTTGCAGCGTATAGCGTGTACGGGCAGCTTTGCGGTCGCTGCGGTTACCCCAGTCGCGCTGGGTGCTGACGACAGCTTCGGCAGCGTTAAGGGTGTATTCGAGCGGAACGAAACCAAATTCGTAAGAAGTGTTCGGATAAGTTTTGGTATTACCGTGTTCGCTGGATAAACCGCCTCCGACCAATACATTGAAACCCACCAACTTGCCGTTTTCTGCAATCGCCACAAAACCCAAGTCATTGGAATGAATGTCCACATCGTTATCGGGCGGGATCACGACGGCAGTTTTAAATTTGCGCGGTAAATAGGTTTTACCCAAAATCGGCTCTACGTCGTCGGCAATTTCTTTATTTCGCGGCTCGGTCGGCTCGGTTGTAAACACTTTTTCGCCGTCCAACCAGACATCGGCATATGCCATGGTACGCGGCAAAAGGTGCATACTGATGCGCGCCGCCCATTCATAGGCTTCTTGGTGCAAAGTGCTTTGCACCGGATTGCTGGTACACAACACATTACGGTTGACATCGCTGGCTGTGGCAATGGAATCCAAACCAAGTTTGTGCAATGCCTGATGTGCCTGTTTTAAATCGGTTTTCAAAATGCCGTGGTATTGGAAGGTTTGGCGGTTAGTCAGGCGGATGGAGCCGTAAATCGTATTTTCACCGGCAAATTTGTCGATCCCCAGCCACTGCTTCGGCGTAATGATGCCGCCGGGCAAACGGCAACGCAACATCATGTTTTTTAAAGGCTCAAGTTTTTGTTCGGTACGCTCGGCACGAATATCGCGGTTATCCTGTTCGTACATGCCGTGGAAGCGGATAAGCTGAAAATTGTCGGCGGTAAAGCCACCGGTAAAGTCATCTTTCAACTCCTCCTTAATCGTACCGTGTAGATAATCGCTGCGCTCTTTCAAGGCCTCGTTGCCAGACAAAGGTGTCTCAGGCAGCTTGGCTCGTGGGTCGGTTGTGGTAGCAGTCATTGAAGCACTCCTTATTTTTGGTATAGGCGTTACTTTAATGAGGCCGTCTGAAAATGAGAAAGAATGGTTTGTTTGTTTTAAAGACGATTTTGTTATATCGGTAAAATGCCGCACTTACCTATAACTAATTTGAATTTACTATATTTATGTTCTGACTGATGAGCGTTGACAGATTAGAAATAAATTGAACAGATGACTTACATCATTAGCCTGCATCAAGCCCGATTCTAATTAAATCCACTATAATCCATTATTTTCCACGGGCTTAAACCGTAAAAATACAGCAAGCAAACTTTATGTCTCACTCCCTTATACGCACCTTCGCTCAAACCTTTAGTTTTCCCTATACAGAAACGTTGCAAGAACTGCCCCCACTGGAAGACAACCGTCATCTGCATTTGGGTGCATTAGCAGATTTCTACCGCCATATGGACGATACATGGCATTCCGACAATCCACTTGCCGATTATTGGCTGGAGATGGAGACTCTGTTTTTACATTGGGTAACTTATCCCAAGTTGCCCAACAGTTGGCACGATTGGGCCTTCAGCTGGGATAGGAAGACCAAGCAATATCTGCCTACACAAGGCTGGCGTGAAGAATGGGCGATATTTGGCATAATGTTCGACGATTCAATTCTTTTTGCCGATACTGCCGCCCCCGACAGTCCTGTTTATTGGCTGATAACAGGTTACGGTACGATAGAAAACCGCCGCCTTATCGCACCTTCCATAGCAATACTAATGCAAACCTTATTGGCAATTTATGATTTTGAGTGCGAATGGCGGAAAGCAGGCGGAGAGTTTTACGATGAAGAAAGCTGTGACATACCTTCAGCATTATATTCTGCTCTGCATGATTTACTACAACGGGAACTGCCACCGGAATGCGCGGCAGGATTTGAAAAAGCGTTTTTGGGGTGATGCTGTAATTGCAATCTAGAAAACCTATTCTCTGGCCGTCTGAAATTTCGGCTTTAGGGAACAATTATTTAAAATAATATGATTGATTCGTTTGAAATATCAGTTTGAAAATGCTTGAAGGATTGATAGGCTGCTGAGATATAAAAAGGCCGTCTGAAAATTTGATTTTCAGACGGCCTTGATATTGGATGGGACAAACCGATTAGGCTTGTTTGTTCCAACGTTCGATGGATTCTTTGATGACTTGTTTCGCTTCTTCTACATCGCCCCAAGATTCAACTTTAGTGGTACCTGCTTTTTTCAGGTCTTTATAGTGGTTGAAGTGGAACTCGATTTGTTTGATCAGTTGTTGCGGCAAATCGGCCAAAGTTTTGTAGGCGTTGCCGTTGTTGCGGTCGTCGGCTGGAACGCAGACGATTTTGTCGTCCACTTCGCCGTCGTCAACGAATTTCATCACGCCGATAACGCGTGCTTCCAGGAAAATACCGGTTGCCAAAGGCTGCTCGGTAACCAGCAATACGTCCAATTCGTCGCCGTCTTCGTCCAAAGTTTGCGGAATGAAGCCGTAGTTGGTCGGTTTGGCGAAAATTGCCGGTTCAACGCGGTCGAGTTGGAAGGCGGCCAGTTTGCGGTTCCACTCGATTTTGTGGTTGCTGCCTGCTGGGATCTCGTTGACAACGTTGATGATGCCGCCATCCACATCGCCCGGGGTCAGGATTTTGTTGAAGTCTGCCATGATGGTTTCCTTTGATTTTAAAGAGAGTCAAACGGCGAAAGTATAGCAAACCCAAGGCCGTCTGAAAATGTGAAACTGTCGTATTCAGACAGCCTTTTTGGCATTCAGCCTTTTGACCAACTCTAAAATTGCGCGTTTATTGGAAGGCGAAAACACTTTTTCCGCCGCCTCTTCCGCACCAAACCAACCGTAGGCAACGTGTTCGTCCGGTTGCAGGACGATAGGCGTATCGCGCGAAATTTGGGCGGAGAAGATGTGTTCGCGGTTCTCAAAAACGCCTTTGGGATAGCGATGGCGCCAGTGATGATAGATTTCATAAACGGTGCTGTCATGCCAGTTTTCCAACTGTCCGTCTGCCAGACGGATACCGGTTTCTTCCCACACTTCGCGCCATGCGGTTTCTTCGATACGCTCGCCTTCTTCCAAGCTGCCGGTAACCGACTGCCAAAAACCTTGCGGCGCCGTGCGTTCAATTAGCAGGATATTGCCGTCTTCATCATGCAAAACGACCAAAGCGGAAACGGGATACTTCAAAGGCTTACCGCTCATGACTTGTCCTTGCCGGATTGATTGGGGAGGCTGATTTTTTGTAGTAAGTAAGCCAAAAGGTTTTCCATGTATCACTCAAAAATGGGAAATTGATATTCAGACGGCCTTTGTCGGAAATCCGCAAAGGCCGTCTGAAATTATACCTGATTTAACTGCGCCAGTTTCCGAGACACCAGCTCAGCCGCTTCTTCCGGCGAGTTGGCTTTCAACCCTGCTTCGCCAAAATACGAAATTTTAGGCAAATCGCACAAAAACTTATCGACGTCTTCTGCCGTCAAAAAACGGCCGTGCAAATCAAATCCGACATTTAAAGCACGCCCTTTGATTTCCGCCACCCTGTCATGCAAATGGCCGTACAAGTGATACCAACCCTGATAGCAGCCGTCCCATTCCTGAATCGGATAGTGAAAGAGAACCAGCATATTCTTAATTTCCGGCAATTTGAGTTTCAAATACGGCCGTATGGACGACAGCAGCGGATGACCGTCATGCTTGGTTTGGCTGCGGAAAAAATCGGCATGCTGCCGAATCACATGATCATGATTGCCGTAAATCAAGTGATGTTGCCCGTTTAACCGCGACAAAACGCGCTCTATCTGCTTATGGTCTTGGGCAAAGGAAAAATCGCCCAAGTTGTACACCGTATCTTCAGGCGTAACGGTTTCATTCCATATCCGGATTAAAAATTCATCCATCTGCTCCACGTTATCGAACGGTCGAAATTGCGGACAGAATTTGGCGATGTTTTTATGCGAAAAATGTAGGTCTGATGTGAAGTAGGTTTTGCTCATACCGTGCTTTCTGCGTTGCAGGCTTGAATCGTATCACGCGCGGGCGTATGCTGAGTAATGTTTATTGTGTGCTTCAAGGAGTTTTTATGCGTTTGGTTATTGCCGCGCCGGCCAACGGCGCAATATTGAAAGACGCGCTCAAAGCGCATCTGCAAAACGACCCGCGCGTCAGCAGCTTGGTCGATTTATCCTCGCCCGAAGGGACCTATCCGCAACTCTCGTTTGCCGCGGCCGAAGAAGTCGCGGCAGGACGCGCCGACCGTGCGCTGTTGATTTGCGGCACCGGCGTGGGTACGGCAATCGCCGCCAATAAGGTGCGCGGCATACGGGCGGCAACGGCGCATGATTTACTCACGCTCCACGGCTCGGTGGAAAACTATGATGCGCAGGTTTTATGTATGGGGCAAAACGTGATTGCCGCTCCGGCTGCTTGGGCATTGGTCGATATCTGGTTGGACTTGCGTCACGACACAAACAGCGGCTATGCACCTAAAGTCGGTGAAATTGAAGCATACGAGCGCGGAAAATAAATACATGTTGCTCCATATATTTTTAGACGACCTTACAACTGTCTCAAAAACGCCTGAATGAACGCGATTTTATCCAATTCCGACATAGCGTTGAACGTTTCCTGATATTCGTGGATGTAGTCGATTAAAGGATAAAATTCTTCATCAACATGGCGTTTGTCCAGTTTGCGGCCGATATTGCCCTCGTTGCTTCGTCCTAAAAACTTGGAAATTAGGTAATACGGCGATTTGAGTTTAAACAGCATTTTGCCGTTTTGGGCATCAAATACCATAAAACCTTCGTGTTCCACGTTTTTCAGACGACCTTTCAGCTCCCCGAACGTGATGTTTTTCAACGTTTCAGGGCGGCGGATGCCGTATTGTTTGCCGATTTCGTCCAATTCGGCTTCGCCAAACTGACGGCCTGTCGCCACGTCGATACAGCCGATTAGGGTTTCGCCCAATTCTTCACGGATGATGTGAACGTCTTTCGCATCTGTGATTTCAAACAAAAAAGTATGGTTCGGATACGTGCGGAACAGGGTTTCGTATTGAGCGCAATGTGCGGCGGTCATGTCGGCAAACGCGCTATCAAGCGAACCTGTAGTCGAATACAGCACTTTGCCGTCAAACGTTGCGCCATGGGACGGATGGTCGTCTGAAAGCGAGACGAAAGTGCAGCAGCCGAGGAAGCCGTTTACTTTCACCACTGCGTCCACCAATCTCTCGTCGCTGATTCTGATCGGATAGCGGCTGCCTTTGGCAATACGTTCCGAATAATTGAACACTTTTTTAAACGGGCGCACGATGATTCGATTATGCGCATCGATAATCAAACCGCGCATTTCCAGCAAAGCATCATCAAAGCGGTTGTTATAGAACACGCTGCGTGCGTATTTCAACACGCGCAATTCAGGATAACGCTTAGATGCTTTGGCGGTAAAGTTGCGGCTGCCGTGTTGCAGATAATGATCGGTCACAAAGGTTTGCTGCGCCTCATCAAATACCAGCGGCTTATGATCGATAGCCTGCATCTGCTCGATTTTTTCTAACTGTTCCGCATTTGCTGGTTGCACGGCCTCGATGTGGATTTCGTTTGCCACTCGGTTTTGGTTCAGCTTGATATACGCCGCCAATACGTCATGCTCTTTCACGCCATGCAGGTTGGGATAGAAATTGTGCAGTCGATAGACCTCTGTTTCAAAACCGCTTTTCTCCGCCTGATCCAATAAATGACGGCAACGCGAAGCTTTTTGGTTGGTATTGGAATTAATGATCAGAATATTTCGATTCGGATTTTGACGTCCAAGTCTCAAGGTTTCAGTCATCAAAGCATTACCACGTTTTTGCGCCTTATCCACTGCTTCACCCGACCAACGATATTCGCCGTATTCATCGGTAATGAACAAATCGTTTTCAATACGGACCACTTCCGCATCCTGATACTGCACTTTAAATTCAGCGGCTTTTTGTTCGGCAAACGTCGATTTTCCCGAACCTTGATGACCGCGGATTAAGATAAATTTTTGCATTTTGTTTCCTTATTCTTTTTCACAGCGTGTCCTGAATAAATAGGCCGTCTGAAAAATATTTCTACCCTTTTTTCAGACGGCCTTAGCTTCAGTTCACAGCTGCCAACGGCGTTTTCTCAATCTCTTCTACCCAGAAATCTGTACCCATACCTCGTTTGGCAAAGGAGCCAATCAGGGAGAATACTTGGTCGGAGAAGCCGCCGATGTTCAAGATATCCTGACGGTTTCGTGCTTGAGCCTTAGTGTAGGGCTGGATATCCAGACAAACGAGTTTGGCTTCCGGACAACGTCGTTTCAGAATGTCCCACTCTTTCATCAGGCTGGTTGTGGCGCCCCATCCTTGGCTGTCATCTGCCCAACTTTCGTTGTCTGATACGATGATGACCAAATCCACATCGGCTTTTTCACGGTTCAGCATGGCGAGCGGTGCGCTGCATGCCGTTCCGCCGCCGCCGATATTGGCGAGTTTTTCGGCGTTGGTCATGATGCTGTCGCGCGGATTGAGCTGCACGTTTACCGTGATTTGTTCAAACGGTATCACGCGGGCTTGCGGATTGGTACGCAACATGGCGGCGGATACGAGCGCGGCAATGTCGATGCAGCGGGTTTTGCTGGTCGCGCTGCCGCGATAGCCTGTAACCGAGCTGTGCATAGAGCCGGAAACGTCCGGACAAACCACGACTTTGCCTTGGATTACCGGTACGTTTTGTACGGCGGTTTCCATCGCATCTTGCAGGGCTTCACGGATTTCAGACGGCATTTGATTAGATGTTGCCTGATACGCGGTCAGCAATTGGTAAGGCAGGACGCGGGCGCGGGCAATGGCGGTTTCGTCACGCAGTTTTTCTGCCACCATTTTGATGTTTTTGCTTTTCGCAAATACTTCGTGGCGCAGGAAAGTGTTCAGGTTTTGACGAACCTGCTGCCATGAACCGTTACAGGCAATTTGCGCCCAGTCGCCGCTGTTCAAGTCTAAAGCAGTAAGCATTTGGAAAGGAACGTTGGGCAATTCGCCTTCTCGGCTTTGTTTGTAATCTTCAAAAGCGCGGGTAATGGGCGGCAATGCTTCGCGGTCGTAAGGTTTGCCGATCAGCCATGCAAACCATGCGGCGCGCCATGCTTCACGCGGTTTGGGGTGCACCATTTTGACCACGTCTGCCAGCGACGGCGAATTACCGACGGCGGCGTTCAACAGTTGTTTTTCGGTGGCGGTCAAAAGCCAAGTCTGCATCAGTTTTTTCGGACGGTTGCCGAAAGATTTTCTGCCGACTGCGCCACTGCGGATAATTTGTGCGAAATTACGCAACATTTTACCGTTGTCCACTACTTGGTCGAAGACGCGGGCGAGCATGTTCACATCTTTTTGCGCCAATACGGCAAGCAACAGCGCAGGCATATCTTTCATAAAACCTTTTTGACGGGCATATACGGCAGTTTTGGCGATAAACTCGGCATCCAGGCTTTCTGCCAATTTCAGCACTTGGTCAAGCTGGCTTTGTGCATCAGCATAGAAGGTATTGTTCAGACAACCGGTAGCGGCAAGCTGGGCCAGCTGTTGTTTGGGTGTCAGCGTGTAGGCGATGCCGCCGGCTTCATTATAGGTATCGGTTTTAGTAAAACAGTTTTTAATCGATTGAAACAAGGTAGTATTAGCCATTTTCATTTTCTTTCATATTGTTGGTTTGAGGCCGTCTGAACTTGTTTTAGCTTTGTTTTTCAGACGGCCTTGAATGGGTGGCAGTGTGGCGGCTAAAGATGAAGAGAAGCGTTTTTAACTGAAAGCTAATGTATTCTCTTCCGGGCATCCGCCTACTGCCGTAGGGCGACTAGTTTAATTAGGATCATTCGGGTTTGTAGCAAGGAAGGAATGTAATCCTAATGGCATTCGCCCATAAGGGGTGGTACATTGGGCAACAAAGAGTGGAGAAATTTTTACGCGCTCTATCCTCTGAGCTACTCTGCCATAGTTGGCGGCAGAGACGGGACTCGAACCCGCGACCTCGAGCTTTACAGGCTGTAATTCCTCCGGCATTCGCCGAATGTACCGAAAACGGTTTTTATATCAGCCCGTCCGAATATTTCAGACGGCCTTGCATGGGTGGCAGCGTAGCGGATAAACATGAAGAGAAACGGTTTTAACGTGAAAGGTTCATGTATTCTCTCCAGACATCCGCCTGCTGCCGTAAAAGTAATATGGCACGCAACAAGTTTTTAAGGGAAACATGCCTTGGCTCTACCAACTGAGCTACTCTGCTATTTTGAACAACAGAGACAGGACTCGAACCTGCGACATAAGGATATCCATGTTGTAGTTTCCCTAGGCATTTGCCTGCCATATTGAAAAAGGGTGGGCGACTAAATAAACAAGACGTTCAACGTCTATCAGACGAGACAGGATTCGAACCTGTTAATCCAAATGTAGTCTTGTTGGCATTCGCCCTGTAACCACACAGCAACTAAATTTACGGAAAATTTTTCTCCGGTAACTGTATTTCCCGAAGCATCTGCTGTATCGTTACATTCACAACATAGCCAACAGCGTGCCAAGAATAAAATTTTTATAAAAATAATTTTTAATCAATTGAATATAAAGAAAATATATTTTAAAGTGGCTTTTATCGGCAAGAAGCGTAAAATGATAAAAAATATGTTTATAGATAGTTATATAGAAAATAAAATATACAAGGATATATAATGCGATTCGATGATTTGGACAAACGCTTGCGACAATACGAAACCGCTTATGATTTTTGCGTACCACTGGAAAATTTTATTGTTGTTCGCTTAGACGGGCGCGGTTTTACACGACTGACCAAGGAAATTTGGCAGTTTGAAGCCCCGTTCGACATTCGTTTTCGCGACCTGATGGCACACACCGTCCGCCATCTGATGCAGTGTGGTTTCAATGTAGCGTACGGCTATTCGGAAAGCGATGAAATTTCACTGTTGCTGCGCCGAGACGACGATACGTTCAAACGCAAAACGCGCAAAATCATTTCAGTATTGGCGGGAGAAGCCAGCGCCGCCTTTTCCGTGGCGCACGGGCAGACCGCCGCTTTTGATGCTAGAGTTTGCGTTTTGCCGAACGAAAAACTGGTGGTCGATTATTTCCGTTGGCGGCATGAAGACTCATACCGTAACGCGCTCAACGCCCACTGCTATTGGATGTTGCGCAAGAAAGGAGAAAGCGTGTCCCGCGCTACAGATGCCGTCAGCGGCCTGACACGCGTGCAAAAGCACGATTTGTTATTTGAAAACAATATCAATTTCAACGAACTGCCTGCGTGGCAGAAACGTGGCTTCGGTGTGTATTTTCAGACGGCCTTAAAAGAAGGTTTTAATCCGAAAACTGACGAAACCGTACAAGTCAAACGCCAAATCCTGCATACGGATTTCGAGCTGCCGTTGGGCGATGATTACGGCGCATTTGTCTTGGAAAGAATTGTTTAATTTGTTTAGAGGTCGTCTAAAAATGAATACCGCTATAAAAGGACAAATCCCCGCTGTTCTTATCATTGATTTGGAAGTCGATCCAAAAACCGACAAGCCGTTCAAAATTGGTGCATTCCGCCCCGACTCAGGTTTGTTTTTTGAAAAAGCTTTTCGTGGAGAAAAGGGTTTTCATACCGCCTTGTGTGAAATGGCTCATCTGACCAGTGGATTAAAGTGGCTGATGGGGCACAACATCCTCGGGCACGATTTAAAATATTTGAAGGCCGTAGTGCCCGAAGCCGCATGGCTTAAAGTGCCTGTTATCGATACGCTATGGCTCTCGCCTTTGGCATTTCCGCAAAATCCGTATCACCGACTAATCAAAAACCATAAAATCATCTCTTCTGAAATTAATTCCCCGCTTGCCGACTGTCACGCTTGCTGGCAGCTTTTTCAAGACCAATGCACTGCGTTCGGAAAAATCAAAGCCGAAAAGCCCGAGGAGTTTGCGCTGTGGACAGCCCTGTCTGATATACCCCTGCCGTATCGTCTTTCAGAAGACATTATGATTCCCGAGCGTGATACATCGCCAGATGTCAAGAAACTGATCGACACTATTTGGTTGATGATGCAGGACAACAATGATCAAGGTCGTCTGAAAGTCTGCCGTACACGTTTTTTGGAGTTAATGAAAACTGACATCCGCAATCCTGCCATATATCCTTCCCTCAGCTATGCCTTATCTTGGTTAAATGTCTCTGGTGGTAATTCTGTGTTAGCTCCGTGGGTGAGGCACCAGTTTCCCGATACGGCTCGGCTGATTGCCGAATTGCGCGACCATGATTGCGGTAGTACGGAATGCCGTTATTGTCAGGATACACTCAATCCTGAAGCGCAGTTACAGCGTTATTTCAAACTACCTACTTTTCGCGATGTAAAAGGATTTGATGGTGGACAACGTGCTGTGGTGCAATCAGGTATGAAGGGGTTGCATACGCTGGCGGTGCTACCCACGGGCGGCGGCAAATCCTTGTGTTATCAGTTGCCAGCACTCAACCGCTACTACCGCAACGGAGGCTTGACAATAGTTGTTTCACCTTTGCAATCGCTGATGAAAGATCAGTTGGACGGTTTGGAGAAAAAAGGAGCTACCTGCGCTGCTATGCTTAACGGCTTGGTTGAGGTGGTTGAGCGCGCCCAAATTTTAGACAAAATAGCCTTAGGCGATATCGGCATTTTGTTTGTCGCGCCTGAACAGTTCCGCAACACCAGTTTTATTAACGCTATTTCGCAACGCCAAATCAACGGCTGGGTATTCGATGAGGCACATTGTCTGTCTAAATGGGGCCATGATTTCCGTCCAGACTATCTATACGCAGTCAAATTTATCGCTAAACACAGCAAAAACAACGGTACGGTTGCTCCGATAAGTTGTTTTACTGCTACTGCCAAACCTGATGTCCTCGCCGACATCACTAACCATTTCCGTGAAGAGGCTGGTATTGAATTCCGCCAATTTATTGGTGACAACGAGCGCGACAATCTGTTTTATGATGTGCTGGAAATTTCAGATGACCTTAAAAAGCAAAAAATCAACGAACTGTTGCATCGTGAACTTGATCATCAAAGCGGAGGTGCAGTGGTATTTGTCGGGCGGCGGAAAAGTGCGGAAACCTATTCAGATTATCTGAAAGAACAAGGCTGGGCATGTGAGCATTTCCACGCAGGCTTGGGGAACAACGAAAAAGCCGATATTCAAAACCAGTTTATTGGCGGTAATTTGCGCGTTATTGTCGCCACCAACGCCTTTGGTATGGGCGTGGATAAACCTGACGTACGCTTGGTTATTCACGCTGAAATCACCGGCTCGCTGGAAAATTATTTGCAGGAAGCGGGCAGAGCAGGGCGTGATCAGGCAGAGGCAAAATGCGTGTTGCTGTATGACGGCAAAGACGTGGATACGCAGTTTTCCATCAGCAAAATGTCGCAAATCGAATTGCGCGATTTGAAATCAGTGTGGAAGAAAGTTGGTTGGCTGAATCAGGCGGCATACGGCAAAGACCATTGCGGTGAAATCGTGGCAACAGGTGGCGAAATTTTGCGCGACACCGAGGAGTACATGAGTTTTGACAGCGATGATAGACAGGCAGATACCAAAGTCAAAACCGTATTGGCATGGTTGGAACGTGCAGACTTATTGGAACGTAAGGAAAATCAAACCCGTATTTTCCCCGCACGCTCAGGTCGTCTGAATCTAGATGAGGTGCTGGCGATTATTGAAAAAAACAAGTTCAGCAAGCGTATCTCGGAAATTTACCAAACGATTGCCGAAATTGTGTTTAAAGCGCCAGAGGACGCGCCTTTGAGTACCGATGATTTGGTGCAGGCAACAGCATGTAGTTTCACCGAATTGCGAGGTCATCTAAAAAAGCTGGAGGAATTGGGTATCCTTACCAACGATACGCATATGACGATCATTTTGCGTACCGATAACATAAAGCCTGCCGACAAACGTCTGGCACAAGTTATCGCCTGTGAGGAAAAACTCTGGCAGATTTTAAAAAACGAAATTCCAGAAGCAGATCAAGGTATTTGGCAAAACCTCTCATTGAGCGCTGTCTGCCACCAAATGCATGAGGTAGGTTTAGAAACCAATCCTGCTGAAATCAAACTTCTGATGCAGTCGCTTGCCGATGATAAAGCAGCAGAGCGAACAAACAGCAGTGGAAGTTTCCAAATCCGTGATGTTGGCAACAACCTTTTGAAAGTACGTTTCAAGAATCCCCAAAGCGACAGTTGGGAAAACCTACAAAACAATGCCGAACTTCGCCGTAATATCGGTCTGTGCCTTTTACCATTCCTAATGACAAAAACCAATGGAGTGCGTCAAAAAGACGTAATGGTTGAAACCCGTATGGGTGAATTGGTGCAGCAGCTTGCCGACGATTTGGTATTATCGGTACAAATCCCGGCTGACCGTCGCGAGCTTCTGCTCAGGCAGACACTGCTGTTTATGCACAAACAAGGCATTATCAAACTCAATCACGGTATGACCATTCTGAGACATGCCATGACTATTACACCCAATCCAAAAGCACTCTCAGCTAAACGCCAGTATCTTGCGGAGGACTATAAACCGCTTTCCATTTTTTACGGCGAAAAACGCTTTCAAATCCATGTGATGCAGGAATATGCCCTTCGCGCACTGAAAAATCTTACTGAAGGGTTGAATTTGGTGCGTGATTACTTTGGCTTGGAAGAAAAGAATTTTAAGAATAAATGGTTTAAAGGTCGTCTGAAAGAATTGGACGAGCCTGCATCGCCACAAACTCTGCGCGAAATTACAGATGGGCTGAATGAGATGCAGAAAGCCGTTGTTACCGACCAAAGCGGCAGTAACCGTCTTATTCTTGCCGGACCGGGTTCAGGCAAAACGCGAGTTATTGTGCACCGTGTTGCTTACCTTTTACGGGTGCAACATGTTCCCGCATCCGCCATCATTGTATTGACTTTCAACCGGTTGGCGGCGCAGGAGGTCAAGCGCCGCCTGTTCGGACTGGTCGGTCCTCTTGCTGCTGCCGTTACGGTCATGACTTATGACGGTATGGCAATGCGGCTTTTGGGGGTTCGTTTTGACGGCAACAACCGAGAATATGGCAAAAGTCAGTTTAAAGAATGGTGCAGGCAGGCTGCCGCTATGCTTTCAGACGACCTTGAAAACGATGATGGTAGCGACGAGACACGCGAACGTATCATGGCAGGTTTCCGCTATATTCTGGTAGATGAATACCAAGACATCAGCGAAGAACACTACCGGCTCGTTTCTGCGCTTGCGGGTAGGAAGCGGGCTGAAGAAGACAAGCTGACGATTCTGGCGGTCGGTGACGATGACCAAAACATCTACGCCTTCAATGGCACGAGCAACGAGTACATACACCGTTTCCAAAAAGACTACGACGTTGCCCAACCCGACTATTTGACCTACAACTACCGCAGTACGCAATACATCATCAGCGCTGCCAACAGCGTGATAAACGGCATGACAGGTCGTCTGAAAACGCTGCATCCGATTGTTATCAACCCTGAACGTCAAACACAGCCCAACGGTGGCGTATGGGCTGCAACAGACAGCGAAAGGCAGGGGCGTGTGCGCCACATCAGCCTGCCGTTCGGTAGCAGCAGCAACATACAGGCACAAGCTGTTATCACCGAAATAGGTCGTCTGAAAACCTTGAGCGAAGTCGCATGGAATGAGATTGCAGTTTTATCCCGTCATAATGCCAGTCTCAAACCTCTGCAGGCATGGTGTGAACAAAACGGCATACCTTATTTTTTGAGTGCCGACAAAAGCAGCAAAATCAAATTGCGTCACACCCGTGAGTTTGTCCGCCTGATTGATGGCGTGGAAAAACAAACCGAAGGCTTTACATCACAAGCTTTTGCAGAACTTATTAGTGAACAAGTGAAAAAAAGCGGTGGCAGTTGGTGTGTTTGGTTTAGGCAATTACAAACTGATTTCTTAAACGAATATCCACTGCAAGATGAGAAGCTACCTGAAAAGTCGGATAACCTTGCAGAGAGTCGTGAGGCAGAAATCCAAGCGTCGCCCATAGAAGACAACGGGTCGTCTGAAAACGGTAGTGGCACTGTTAACCGATATTCGTCTGCCTTTCTGAAAAGCTGGCTCTACGAATATGTAGGTGATGAACATGAAACCCGTTCGGAAGGTATATTTCTAGGCACGGCGCACGCAGTCAAAGGGTTGGAGTTTAAGCACGTCTTCATTTTAGACGGCGGTTGGCAGGGAGTTGACGAAGCCGAACAGAGGCTTTATTACGTCGCTATGACTCGTGCCATAGAAACACTGACCCTACTGCAAACTACTCCAGAGCATCCTTGGATGACAAAGCTACCTGATGATATTGAAAACGTGGCTCAAATCTTTACCGAATTACCTGAGTTGAATACCGAATACAGACGTTTGGCAGCTTATCGAAACACGGCAGTCGAGGGAGAAACCGATAGCAAAAGTGATTTGGATATCGACTTCATTGTCTGTCACAACAATGTCGAAACTGTGAAACAACGTCTGTTTGCTGCTGCGAAGCTGAAAAAAGACGACCCACTGGAAATGAAGCGGACGGAGGATGGCAGATATATTTTCCTTTCTGATGATATTGAAGTTGCCCGTACCGTCAAATTACCACCGTTGCCGACAAAAACTACCGCCTATGCCAACACTTTCAGAGTACGTTATTTAGACGAAGTCGGAGAATCATTTCGCCAACGTATCCCAGAAAAAATCGGCACTCAAAAGCTGGAAAAATGGACGCTTGTTATTCCTATGTTAGTGATACCGCCTGAGTAAAAAGAGTTTTTCAGGCCATCTCAAACATGAAGAAGGCAGCTTGAATACAAGGCTGTCTGAGACTCAAACGGAATAAACGGAATAAAAGATGAGTAACAAAAAACAAGTCGCCGTCAGCTTTCTCGGTACGGTATTGGACAGCGGTTTCGGTCAAGGGCGTTGGTTGAAATGGCGGCCAAATGTCGCCATGAATCAGCGTCAAGATTTTCATCTTGACCGCATGGAGCTGTTTTATGCGGAAAAATACCGCGAACTGGCGGATCATGTAAAAGCCGATATTCAGCAAGTATCGCCGCACACAGTCGTCAATCTCGTGCCTATGGAGCTGGCAAACCCGTGGGATTTCTCCGAGGTTTATACCAAGCTGCACGATTGGGCAGCAAGCTATCCATTTGATATAGAAGAAGAAACCTATCTCACCCACATCACCACGGGTACGCACGTTGCCCAAATCTGCCTGTTTTTATTGGTGGAATCGCGTCAAATCCCCGGCGTACTGTTACAAACCGCTCCGCCCAAAAATCAAAGACGCAGTATGGAGGACGGCAATGTCGGCAGTTATGAAATCATTGATTTGGACTTGGCTCGTTACGACGTACTGGCAGAACGCCTTGCCGCCGTACGCGACGACGCAGTGCGCTACCTGAAAAGCGGTATTTCCACCCAAAACGCTGCCTTCAACCGCATGATTGCCGAAATCGAACAGGTCGCACTCAACTCCCCTTCCCCCATTCTTCTTTCCGGCCCCACAGGCGCAGGCAAATCTATGCTGGCACGCAGGATTTTTGAATTGAAAAAAGCACGCCATCTGATTAAAGGCACATTTGTCGATGTAAACTGCGCCACCCTTCGCGGCGACGGCGCAGCATCTGCCCTGTTCGGCCACAAAAAAGGCGCCTTTACCGGCGCCGCAGAAAAACGTGAAGGTTATCTGAAAACTGCCGACGGCGGCGTATTGTTTTTAGACGAAATCGGCGAATTGGGCTTAGACGAGCAAGCCATGTTGCTCAAAGCCATTGAAGAAAAACACTTTTATCCCGTCGGCAGCGACAGCGAAGTCAAAAGCGACTTCCAACTCATCGCCGGTACCAACCGCGACCTGCGCCACGAAATCCGCGCCGGACGCTTCCGCGAAGACCTGTTCGCCCGCATCAACATCTGGAATTACCCACTGCCCGCACTCGCCAACCGCCGCGAAGACATCGAGCCCAACGTCGAACACCAGCTTGCCCTAGCCTCGCAAGAACTCGGCCGAACCACCCGCTTCAACAAAGAAGCCCTGGCCGCCTACCTTGACTTCGCCCACTCCAACCAAGCACCATGGCGCGGCAATTTCCGCGACCTCGCCGCCAGCATCATGCGCCTGGCCACACTCGCGCCGCAAGGCAGGATACAGGTAGAACAAGTCCAAGCCGAAATCGAACGCCTCAAATGGTTATGGTCGGAAGAACCCTTTTCAGACGGCCTCTTACATAAAAGGCCGTCTGAAAAAACACAAGACTACCCCGATAAAGTCAATTGGGACACATTGGATTTGTTCGATAAACTACAACTGCAACACGTCATCGACGAATGCCGCAAACATCCCAACATGGCCGCCGCCGGCCGTGCATTGTTCAACGTCTCCCGAACAGAAAGGGCAAAAGTCAATGACAGCGACCGATTGAGAAAATATTTACAGCGATTTGGATTGGAATGGGGGGATATTTAAATAGAGTGTGCAAGCTAGCTCATTTTAATCGCATTATTTTTCATCATTTATAAAAAATAAAAGGCATCAATCCGATGCCTTTTATTTTCGTTAATATGAAAATTAACGTTCATTCCAACGTTTGATCGATTCCCGAATCACTTCTTTGGCTTACTTCAAAAATGCCGCATGATAGGTAATATGCTCACCAATAAAACTGGCGATGAAGTAATAGCTATGATCATAGCCTTTGTGAAAGCGCACATCGGCCGGTTGATTTGCCGCACGACAGGTTTCGATAAAATCTTCGGTACGCAATTGTGTCGGCAAAAACTCATCTTCCAAGCCCTGATCAATGCGCATACCTTGCACTTTATAGCCTTGTTGAATGAGCGAGTTGGCATCATATTGCTGCCATTTTTCACGATCTTCCCCTAAATAAGCAGTAAAAGCTTTTTCTCCCCAAGGCACGAGGCTTGGCGACAAAATGGGCGAAAAGGCAGAAACACTTTGATAACGTTCTCGGTTTCGCAATGCCAATACCAATGCGCCATGTCCGCCCATTGAATGTCCCATAATCGAACGTTTGCCGTTGGTAGGAAAATTTTCCTCAATCAGACTAGGCAACTCATTCAAAATATAATCATACATTTGATAATTCGTCGCCCAAGGCTGCTCGGTCGCATTAAGATAAAAACCCGCACCCTGCCCTAAATCGTAAGCATCATCGTTCGGCACTTGCTCTCCGCGAGGGCTGGTATCGGGGGCAACCACAATCACTTGATGTTCTGCCGCATAACGCTGAAAGCCTGATTTGGTAATGAAATTTTGTTCCGTACACGTTAATCCGGAAAGCCAATAAATCACACCAAGCGGTCGATTCTCTGGATTATCCGGCAAATAGACGGCAAATTTCATTTCGCATTGAAGCGTTTGGGCATGATGCGCCCAAACTTGTTGCGAACCACCAAAAATTTGATGTTGTTCAATCAGTTTCATCGCGTACCTTAGTAATGAATAACAGCGCGGATCGATTTACCTTCATGCATTAACTCAAAGGCTTCATTAATTTGATCGAGCGTCATTGTGTGGGTCACAAATGGTTCCAACTGGATGTCGCCTTTCATTGAATCTTCGACCATTTTCGGCAGTTCAGAACGGCCTTTCACGCCACCAAACGCCGTGCCTTTCCAAACACGACCTGTTACCAACTGGAACGGACGAGTTGAAATTTCTTGTCCTGCACCTGCTACGCCGATGATAATGGATTGTCCCCAACCACGGTGTGCACTTTCTAATGCCTGGCGCATTACGTTTACGTTGCCGATACATTCGAAGGTATGGTCAATGCCCCATTTATTGATGTCTAACAATACATCTTTGATCGGTTTATCGTAATCGTTTGGGTTCAAACAATCAGTTGCACCAAACTGTTTTGCCAGCTCGAATTTTGAAGGATTGGTATCAATAGCGATAATGCGACCGGCTTTGGCTTGACGCGCACCTTGCACCACAGCCAAACCAATCGCCCCCAAGCCAAACACCGCCACAGAGTCGCCTTCTTGCACTTTTGCTGTGTTATGCACCGCACCAATACCTGTAGTAACGCCGCAGCCAAGTAAACATACTTGTTCGTGATTCGCTTCCGGGTTGATTTTCGCCAATGAAACTTCGGCAACAACTGAGTATTCACTGAAAGTCGAACAGCCCATATAGTGATAAATCGGCTGACCTTGATAAGAAAAACGCGTCGTGCCGTCCGGCATTAAACCTTTACCTTGTGTATCACGCACTGAGACGCACAAGTTAGTTTTACCTGAACGGCAAAACTCACATTCGCCACATTCAGCGGTATAAAGAGGAATAACGTGATCACCCGGTTTTACGCTTGACACACCTTCGCCCACAGCAACAACCACACCCGCACCTTCATGCCCAAGCACCACAGGGAATACACCTTCAGGATCGCTTCCTGATAACGTAAATGCATCAGTATGGCACACGCCCGTATGGGTATTGCGGATTAACACCTCGCCTTTGCGTGGCATTTCTACGTCGATTTCCACAATTTGTAAGGGTTGATTTGGTGCGAATGCCACCGCCGCACGAGATTTGATGGTTGAATTGGTTTGTCTATTTTCCATTATTTTTGCCTTTTAATTCATTAATTAAAGTTATCTAGCCTAAGAAAGAGAACAACAGCTTATACTTTGGAATTCACTATAAAGCAAGCATTTTTGAAATTTTGCGCCGGAGGTAGCATGATCGACTGATGGGCCACCATGCAATCGATGATTAAAGGCTTCCGAATATTTCCCTAAGCCATGCAGCTTTCCCGTCTGGCAGGCCTGTTCCTGCGCACCAAATACCCAAGCAAACTCAGCCCCCATTTCGCCAACATTTACCGAATGGTTTTGCAAGGTTTGCCAATGTTCGTAAGGCAAGAGATTGCCGAGTTTGTCTTGGGCGGAATGGGCGTAGTAAATGAGGGGGCTCATATTGAAATTCTAAAAAATTCAAATTGATACAAATGCAATGATAATATGCTATCAAATTTAATATGTAAATAGAAAAATGCCGTCTGAAACTTTTTCAGACGGCATTTTCATTGATTAACCTTTATAACTTGCTTCTAATATCCTCTACTGCTTTCACTAATGCTTCAGAAAGCGAGGGATCAAAAGAAGAGTGGCCTGCTTGGACGATTCTCAATTCTGCCTCAGGGAAGGCTTGCGAGAGTTCCCACGCGCTTTGCATCGGGGTACATAGGTCGTAGCGGCCTTGGACGATGATGGTTAGGATATGGCGGATTTTGTCGATGTTTGCCAAGATAGCTTTATCGCCCTGCAGCCAGCCTTCGTTCACGAAGTAATGGTTTTCCATTCTTGCGATGGCAAGGGAAGCTTGCGGGTCTTCATCTACGTCTTTAGGTTCAAACTGAATAAGGTAGCTTTCCCAGTCTGCCCATGATTTAGCCGCTTTGAGGCGCGTGGCCTCATCTTCGCTGAACAGCATTTCATGGTAGGCTTTGATTAGGGCTTGGCGTTTGTTTTCGGCTACGGGGGCAATGAATTTTTGCCATTGAGCCGGATAAATTTGGCTGACGCCGCCTGCTTCGTTTAGCCATGCCATTTCAGACGGCCTGCACAGGAAAATACCGCGCAAAACTAAGCCGCTGACGCGCTCGGGATGGGTTTCGGCATAAGTCAGCGACAAGGTGCTGCCCCATGAGCCGCCGAAAACCAGCCATTTTTGAATACCGAGCATTTCGCGCACTTTTTCAATATCTGCAACCAAATCCCATGTGGTGTTGTCTTCGATACAGGCATAGGGTTTGGAACGTCCGCAACCGCGTTGGTCGATAATAACGATGCGGAAATGCTCTGGATTGAAAAAGCCACGACAGGCCGGTGATGCCCCTGCTCCGGGGCCGCCATGCAGGAAAATCACGGGGTGGCCATCCGGATTGCCTGATTCCTCCCAGTAGATTTCGTGAATGTCGGATACGCGCAAAAGGCCGCTATTTCGTGGTTCTTGAATCGGATGCATAATCTTTCTCCTTTGTCTGATGAATATGTTGATTGTAACACTTTGCCTTCTGATTTTTCAGACGGCCTACATAGGTTTATCGCCACAAATGGCGTAAAATAACACTTTTTTGACAGGATTATTTATGGCTGACAACAAACAAACCCATCCGGCACCAGAAGGACAACTTTTATTGCGTACGGTAGCCATGCCGCGCGATACCAATCCTAATCAGGATATCTTCGGCGGCTGGATTATGTCGCAAATGGATCTGGGCGGCGGTATTTTGGCGGCAGAAATCGCACAGGGACGAATTGTAACCGTGGCTGTTCAAGAAATGAATTTCATCAGACCGGTAAAGGTCGGCAACGTCGTGTGCTGCTACGGTCATTGCGTCCGAGTAGGCAATACTTCTTTGCAACTGAAAATCGAAGTATGGGTGAAGACTTTGATGAACGATATGGTAACGGAAGACCGCCAACTGGTCACCGAAGCCGTGTTCACTTACGTCGCCATCGATTCACAAGGCAATCCGCGCCCTATCCCTCGCGAAGGCAATGCAAAGCTGGCTCATTTGTAAGTTTAAAAATTCAAAACAAGGCCGTCTGAAACCTCAACGTTCAGACGGCCTTTTTTCATACAGAAACAAAATGTAATAATATTTCTTTTGAGCTAAAGCAAGGCGAAGTATCTGTTTTTTAGGTTTAATTCAGGCTGATTGATAAAACAAAGACCGTACACCGGCTCCCTATAACACTGCTCTACCGCGACAGTTTGCGCCACTTTTGAAACGGCGTTTCCTCCTCAATCCACTTTAAGGAACATCATGGCTTCGCGCGATTTATACCCACAGGAAATTTTACAGGTTGTTCTCGACAAAAGCTGCGCCAAAGCACAATCCAGCATCCCCACTCTGGCAATCTTGAGCGTTTTGGCCGGCGGATACATCGGTTTCGGTTATCTTGCTTATTTGAAAGTAGTCAGCGGCATTCCGCACGAATGGAGCGGTTTTGCCACTTTACTCGGCGCAGCCGTGTTCCCAATCGCTTTGATTTGCATCCTGCTTGGCGGCGGCGAACTGGTAACCAGCAACATGATGATTATGTCTTTAGGCAGATTGGCCGGACGGATTTCCTCCAAAATGCTGCTGCGCAACTGGGTTATCGTTTGCATGGGCAATTTGGTGGGTACGCTGGCGATGGCGTTTTTCCTCGGATACTATGTCGGCATGATTGAAGGCAGCGTGGCAGAAAAAACCATTGCCGTGGCGGAAGCAAAAGTCCATATGGATTTCGGCCGCGCTTTCGTATCGGCGGTCGCATGTAACTGGATGGTCTGCATGGGCGCGTGGCTGCACTTTGCCGCTAAAAACACAACCGGACGAATGCTGGCCATTTGGTTCCCCGTCATGATTTTCGTATTAAACGGCTTCCAACACCTTGTCGCCAATATGTTCGTTATCCCCGCAGGTATTTTGGCAGGCGCAAACATCACATGGGGACAGTTTTTCTTCAACATGATTTCCGTATTCCTGGGCAATGTCGTCGGTGGCGCATCCTTTGTCGGCGCATCTTATCTTTATACCTATAAAGACACGCTGAAAGATAGTGTCGAATAAGCCCTGCTTTATAATAAACAACAAAACCTGCTTTTTTAAAGCAGGTTTTGTTTCAGACGGCATCGGTATTAAGTTTTAAAATCCATTCGGACACATTATTCAGATAAATCATCTAAACGAAAAAAGAGCCGTTTTTAAAACGGCTCTTTCCAATTCTTTGGTCGGAGTGAAAGGATTCGAACCTTCGACCCCTTGCACCCCATGCAAGTGCGCTACCAGACTGCGCCACACTCCGACTCAATAAGCTATAAATTTTAGTTTCAAACGCTGATTTTGACAAGTGCTTTTTAGAAAGGGAAATTTACTCGTTTGAAAACATTTGAATTATTTGTAAACAAAAAAAGGCCGTCTGAAATCGTTCAGACGGCCTTTGATTACTCAGTCAAATATCAAGATTCAACCGGAATAATACCGATTTTGGCCTGCCATTGTTTTGGCGCAATGGCGTGAACCGATTCACCGTTGCTATCCACCGCAACGGTCACAGGCATATCTTTGACTTCAAATTCGTAAATCGCTTCCATACCCAATTCTGGGAACGCTAAGACTTTAGATGCTTTAATGGCTTTGGCAACCAAATATGCCGCACCGCCGACAGCCATCAGGTAAACAGCTTTGTTATCGGCAATGGCTTGGCAAGTTGCTGCACCGCGTTCGGATTTACCGATCATACCCAAGAGGCCGGTTTGTTCCAGCATTTGGCGGGTAAATTTATCCATACGGGTGGAAGTAGTCGGACCAGCCGGACCAACAACTTCGTCACGGACTGGATCAACCGGGCCGACGTAGTAAATCAGTTTGTTGGTGAAATCTACCGGCAATTCTTCGCCTTTGTTAAGCATATCAACCAAGCGTTTGTGTGCGGCATCACGACCGGTCAGGATTTTACCGTTCAGCAACAATACGTCGCCGGTTTTCCATGTGGCCACTTCTTCTTTGGTCAGATTGTTGACATCGACACGTTTGCCGTTGTCCGGGCTGTAAGTCAGATCCGGCCAGTCTTCCAAAGATGGGGCTTCCAGTTTGGCCGGGCCTGAGCCATCCAATTCAAATTCGATGTGGCGGGTAGCCGCGCAGTTTGGAATCATGGCAATCGGTTTGGAAGCCGCGTGGGTTGGGTAGTCAAGGATTTTGACATCCAGCACGGTGCTCAAACCGCCTAAGCCTTGTGCGCCAATACCCAAGGCATTTACTTTTTTGTAGAGTTCCAAGCGCAGGGCTTCGGTTGTAGACAATTCTGCACCGGAATCGGCTTTTTCTTTGAGTTCCTGAATATCGATATGGCTCATCAGGCTTTCTTTGGCCATTAACACTGCTTTTTCAGGCGTACCGCCGATACCGATACCCAAGATGCCCGGAGGACACCAGCCTGCACCCATTTGAGGAACGGTTTTCAATACCCAATCAACGATATTGTCTGAAGGATTGAGCATGGCAACTTTGGTTTTGTTTTCAGAACCGCCGCCTTTGGCTGCACAAGTGACTTCGACTTTGTCCCCTTTTACGATTTCCATGTGTACAACGGCAGGCGTGTTGTCTTTGGTATTTTGACGTTTGCCAGCCGGGTCGGCCAATACAGAGGCGCGCAGTTTGTTGTCAGGATAAGTGTATGCACGGCGTACGCCTTCGTTAACCATTTCCTGTACGCTCATCTCGGCATCCCACTGCACATCCATGCCCACTTTCAAGAATACGGTCGCAATACCGGTATCCTGACAAATCGGACGATGGCCTTCAGCACACATACGGCTATTGACCAAAATCTGCGCCATCGCATCTTTGGCGGCAGGGTTTTCTTCTTTTTGATAAGCCTTATACAAAGCTTGAATATAGTCTTTAGGATGGTAGTAGCTGATGAATTGGAAAGCATCGAAAATACTTTGGATAAAGTCTTCTTGCTTGATGACGGTCATGATTGTGTTCCTTTTCGGAGTCATGGTAGGGAGGATTTGTTTATTTCTTAAGAGACCGATTTTTTCAGACGGCCTTCAATAGTGTAATAGTGCTTTCAAATGAATGACCCAGACAATATCATTTTTATACTTTATTGATTTAAATAAAATTTAATATCGTATTAAATCACTTGGTTATTGATAATTTATATCCACTGACCATTCGCTTACATAGAAATAAAATTACATTATTTTTAAATGATAATCTTATTGCAAGGCCGTCTGAAAATATTTGCCTCAAGCATCTGAGAAAGAAATTTAGTAGCTTGTATTTAAAAGGGAACCACCTAAATTTTAGACGGCCTTTCTTATCTTCCAATACAATACACAATTGTAAAACCTGTGTCATTTTCTCCCTCAACCTTCTTGACTGATATCAAACTTGTTTGATTTTCTGAAATTTTATAACAGTCTTTTCACTTGCTTATATACCTAAATATTATTCAATATATACAATAAGATATGTAAAATTACCTAATATATAATAATGATTTTCACTAGAAAATGGATAAATATTTTTAAAATTATACTAAAAAAGTAATTTTATTTTACTTTTAAAATCAAGTATTTGTAATAAATTTGTCTAAATAATAGGCATATTTTGTTTACAATCTTTTCCTTAAGCAAGGCTAATCCCTCCCTATCATCAAATCCAACAAATTCTGATACACTTCGCCTTATATATATAAACATTGATTTTAAAAGAATTTCTGAGTAAATCACTTGGATATTTTCCTCATACGCACAAATGTAATAAAAATACAATTAATCAAATTACCCACTATTCCACCTTCCAATTTCACAGGAACAAACCATGAGTGAAAATTTGTTAACCCTGACCATAGACGGCCATGAAGTCAAAGCTTCCGCCGACTCGTCAATCATCCAAGCCTATGCCCGTTCAGGCAATGCGATTACTGCCAATGTCGGCTGTATGGGTCAAGGCGTATGCGGTTCGTGCCGCTGCATGATACGCAAGGAAGGCGAGCGTGAGGTAACGACTGCGTTGGCGTGTGAAACCAAAGTCGAAGAAGGGATGCAGGTCAGCTTCTTGGACTACTTTATTCCGGAACATATCCAATATTACGACGTCAGCGAGATTGGTGATGGCTGGAACTGGTTGGATGATACCGCCAAAGCCTTCCCTGAAGCGCAAAACTGCCGCCATTGCGGCGGCTGTAATCGCGCCTGTCCTAAAGGTTTGCAAGTGGAAAACGGCGTAGCGCAGGTAGTTTCCGGCGATTTCGGCGCGGCTGCTCTGACCTTCGACCAATGTGTGATGTGCAACCTCTGCACCCTCTCCTGCCCCGAACACATCCGTCCGAACCACTTGGGCTTGTTCGCACGCCGTATGAAAGCGGCGCGTACATTGCGTCCGGTGGATTTGATGCGCCGCCTGCGCGAAATCGACAGCGGCAAAATGAAAGTCGAATTTGAAGAGGAGTCAGTGTAATGGTTAACAAAATCCAAGGCATAGACTACGAAACCGCCCTTGCCAACCTGCGTGCGTCCTCATTGGAGCTGCGCGGCGATTTACCTGAAAAGAACGAATTACTGAGCCAATTTCACCCTGACTATCAGGCAAATGCGCGTGTGAAACTGCCTATCGGCCCAAACCAAGGCGATTACTGCCATCCTGATTTGGCCAAACTCTTAATCAGTCAGCCTCTGATTGACGACTATGATTTGTCAGGCGCAGAACACTTGAACACTGACGTATTGGTAATTGGCGGCGGCGGTGCAGGTGCGGCAGCAGCGTTATCCGCGACCGAGGCAGGCGCGCGCGTGATTATGGCGAACAAGCTGCGTATCGGTGACAGCAATACCGTGATGGCCGAAGGCGGCATTCAAGCTGCGGTCGGCGCGGAAGACAGCCTGCAACAACACTTTGACGACACCATCAAAGGTGGTCACAACGCAGGCAAAAAAGAATTGGTTGCCCAAATGGTTACCGATGCACCATCCGCCATCCGCTGGCTGATTGGCTTGGGCATGACTTTTGACTTGACTAAAGGCGCAGACAACAACGGCATGTTGAGCCGCAAACGCGCAGGCGGTACGACCGTGCCGCGCATCCTGAGCTACCGCGACTTTACCGGCCTCGAAATGATGCGCGTACTGCGCGAGGCGGTCGAACTCGACGAAAACATCACCCAGCTCAACCGCCACCCTGCCATCGAATTATTATCAGACGAACACGGCCGCTGCGTCGGCGCGATTTTGTACGATTTGGAAAAACGCTCTTTGGTATTGGTTCACGCCAAAGCCGTGGTCTTGGCAACCGGCGGCAGCGGACGCCTGCATTTGCAAGGTTTCGCCACATCCAACCACTATGGCGCGACTGCAGACGGCCTAGTGATGGCTTACCGCATCGGCGCGAAACTGCGCGATGTCGATTCCTTCCAATACCACCCAACCGGCGTCGCCCACCCTCCTCACTTGGCAGGCGCGCTGATTTCCGAAGCCGTGCGCTCCGCAGGTACCAAACTGGTCAACGGTTTAGGCGAACGTTTCGTTGACGAATTGCAGCCGCGCGACGTCGTTGCCGCCGCCATCTTGCGCGAGTGCCGCGAAGGCCGCGGCGTGGTGCGCGACGGACAAGTCGGCGTGTTCCTCGACACCCCGCGCCTGATTGAAAACGATCCTGATGTGTTGAACCGTTTGGTAACACTCGGCCACGTCGCCCACAAATGCGGCATCGACCCCGCCGTCGAACCCGTGATGATTCATCCGACCCTGCACTATCAAAACGGCGGCGTCGAAATCAACGGCGACGGCGCAACCTGCGTCGAAGGCCTCTATTGCGCCGGCGAAGTAACCGGCGGCATTCACGGCCGCAACCGTCTGATGGGCAATGCACTTTTAGACATCATCAGCTTCGGCCGCCGTGCCGGCAAAGCCGCGGCAAATTGCGGCCTGCCGTTGAAAAAAGTACGCGGCGGTGTCGGACACGTCCACGATCTGCAACGCGAAATGACCCGCGCCGGTCTGACCAGCGACATCAAAGCCCCCGTTTTATATCCCGACTACGGCAAATTCGATTTGCGCGAACACGCCGGTTTGCAGGAGCAACAATCATGAATCAAGCCAATCAAAACTTACTGCATCCTTCCCGCCAAGTCGGCGCAGATTTAGCCGCATGGCGCAAAGTCGGCGGCGGAGAAGGCCTGTTGGCTGCGCTTGCCGATCCTCAAAGCATTGTTTCCAAACTGCAAGATGCCAATCTTTGCGGTATGGGTGGCGCAGGTTTCCCGACTTGGCGCAAATGGGAGGCCGCCGTTGCCGCCCAAAGCAAAAATGGCGACAAATACGTCGTCTGCAATGCCAACGAAGACGAACCGGGTACATTTAAAGACCGCGTGTTGCTGGCGAAAACGCCGCACCAAGTCATCGAGGGCGTACTGATTGCCGCCGTCGCCTGCCGCGCCAACAAAGCGATTCTGTACGTCAACCCTCATCAAACCGAATCCATCGCTTCCATCACACCAGCCATCGAGCAATGGAAAAACAGCGATTTGTTTATCCGTATCGAAAACTACTTGGGTAAACCTTTGGACTTGCAACTGGTCGAAACTTCAGGCCGCTACATCGGCGGCGAAGAAACCGCCGTGATTTCATGGTTGGAAGGCGGTTTCCCCTTCCCCCGCCGCAAGCCGCCGTTCCCTGCCGAAAGCGGCGTAGCAGGCGAACCAACCTTAATCAACAACACCGAAACCTTCGCCAACATCCCGCAAATCCTTGCCAAAGGCGCGGAATGGTACAAATCGCTGGGCCTGGGCGATGCCGCAGGCACGAAACTCTACTCGCTCTCCGGCGACGTATTGAATCCGGGGCTGTACGAACTGCCGATGGGCACGACCCTGCAATCGCTGATTTTCGACCACGGCGGCGGTATGCTCGAAGGGCGCACGTTTAAAGCCGTCTTCACCGGCGGCCCGTCAAACACGCTTCTGACCGTCAAAGATTTGGATGTGCCTTTGGACTTCGTGTCCGTGCGCGAACGCAAATCCAGCCTCGGTACGGGCGCGATGATTGTAATTTCCGAAGGCACCAGCGTCGTGCGTAAAGTGGCCGAGTATGTGGAATTTTTTGCGTCCAACTCATGCGGTCAATGCCCGCCGTGCAAAGGCGGCACATTCCAGCTTTCCCGCCTGCTCAACCGCGTGGACACCGGCATCGGCACTCCCGACGATCTGCGCGCCCTGCAAAGCCTATGCCAACTGTTGCCACGAAGCGGTCGTTGCGGTTTGATTGACGGCGCGGTTACCGTGTTGCAAAGCTCGTTGCGCACCTTCCCCGAAGAATACGGCCTGTCGCAAGAACAGGAGTAAAACGGCGTTGTTTTCAGACGGCCTGTTACTGTAAAGGCCGTCTGAAAAACCAATACCAAACTCCCTTTCTCTTCTTTCCAAGATGGAAGAGAAACCCAATAAGAAAAATACCTTCCGAACCTACCAAAACACGTTCAGACAAGCTTAAGCAACACTCAGGCCGTCTGAAAACCGATTTCCCAATACTTCAATCCTCAAATTAGGAGATTCAACATGGGCTTCAAGCCAATTCCTGCTGCGGCCGCACTTGTGCTGACGCTGCTTATCTGGTTCGTTATCCCCGTTCCTCAAGGTGTCTCGCCTGACGCATGGCATCTTTTGGCATTGTTTGTCGGCATCATTGCCGGCATCATCGGCAAAGCCATGCCTATCGGCGCAATGGCGATTTTGGGCATTACCTTGGTTGCACTGACCGGCGTGACCAACGAAAAAGCCGCCGATGCAACCAAAGACGCTTTGAGCAGCCTCAACAACTCACTCATCTGGATGATCGGTATCGCCATCATCATCTCGCGCGGCCTGTTGAAAACCGGCTTGGGTATGCGTATCGGTTACCTCTTGATTTCCCTCTTCGGCAAACGCACGCTGGGCGTAGGTTACAGCTTGGCATTGGCCGACTTGGTCATCGGTCCGGTAACGCCGAGTAATACCGCGCGCGGCGGTGCCATCGTGCATCCGATTATGAAATCCATTGCCTTGAGCTTCGACTCCGACCCTGAAAAAGGTACGGAAGGCAAAATCGGTAAATACCTTTCACTGGTCAACTTCCACTCCAACGTGATTACCTGTCTGATTTTTATCACTGCCACCGCACCCAATCCGCTGGTAGTCGAATTGGTTGCCAAAGCCACTAATTCAGAAATCCAACTCTCTTGGGGTACTTGGTTCTTGGCGATGGTCGTACCCGGCCTGCTTGCCATGCTGCTGATGCCGCTGGTGCTGTATTTCCTGTATCCGCCTAAAATCAAACAAACCCCCAACGCCACTGCATTGGCAAAAGAGCATTTGGCTGCCATGGGGCCGATGAAGCGTGAAGAAAAAATCATGCTGGGCATTTTCCTGGTTCTGCTGCTGTTGTGGGCGGGTATTCCCGAGATGTTGTTCGGCGTGAAAGTTGATGCTACCGCCACCACCTTCCTCGGCTTGAGCCTGTGCCTTTTGACCGGCGTACTGACTTGGGAAGATGCGCTGAAAGAAAAAAGCGCGTGGGACACCATCGTTTGGTTTGCGGCCTTGGTTATGATGGCAAACTTCCTCAACAAACTGGGCCTCATCAGCTGGTTGTCCGACTCCATGCAAAGCGGTATCGCCCACATGGGCTTGGGTTGGGAAGCCGGTTGCGCCCTGTTAATGCTTGCCTACCTCTACGCCCACTACGTTTTCGCCAGCGGTACGGCACACGTTACCGCCATGTTCGGCGCATTCTACGGCGCAGGCTTAGCCTTGGGCGCACCACCGATGCTGTTTGCCCTGATTATGGCAGCCGCTACCGGTATCATGATGTCGCTAACCCACTACGCCACCGGTTCCGCACCTGTCATTTACGGCTCAAACTACGTCAACATGACCGAATGGTGGAAAGCCGGCTTCATCATGAGCGTGGTCGAAATTCTGATTTTCAGCACTGTCGGCATCTTGTGGTGGAAAGCCTTAGGCTATTGGTAATCCTTTAGCCGATTGAAAAATCAGGCCGTCTGAAACTCCAATTTCAGACGGCCTTTTGTTACAATTTCATTTTTACCGAACACACTCGATTACCGTGAAAATACTCATCCTCGGCAGCGGCCAAGTCGGCTCGACCGTCGCCCAAAACCTTGCCTCCGTTCCCAGCAACGACGTTACCATCATCGACATCGACGAAAAAGCGCTCAACCGTATCAGCAGCCGCCTCGATGTCCAAACCATCGTCGGCAACGGCGCATCGCCCTTTACCCTCGAACAGGCAGGCGCGGCGGACTCCGACCTCCTGCTTGCCCTGACCCGCAGCGACGAAACCAACATTGTCGCCTCCAAAATCGCCGCTGACCTATTCAACATCCCCAGCCGCATCGCACGTGTGCGCTCAAGCGAATACCTCGAATATCCGGTTGACGGCAGCGACAACCCCGAAGAAGGCAGCCTCAACATCTTCGGCATTACCGAAACCATCAGCCCCGAACAACTGGTTACCGAACAACTCGTCGGCCTGCTCAACTACACCAGCTCATTGCAGGTACTCAGTTTCGCCAACGATAAAGTGCGCATGGTAATTGTTCAAGCCCGCAAAGGCGGTTTGCTGATCGGCCGTGAAATTGCCGACATCAACCAGCACTTGCTCGAAGGCGTTGACTGCCAAATCTGCGCCATCTACCGCAACAACCGCCTGATCGTCCCCACCCCGCAAACCGTCATCATCGAAGGCGATGAAGTCCTGTTTGCCGCTGACATCAACAGCGTTGAAGCCATCATGCGCGAATTGCGTCCGAAAGAAGCGCGTACCCGCCGCATCATGATTGCCGGCGGCGGCAACATCGGCTACCGCCTCGCCAAGCAGCTCGAGTCCAAATACGACATCAAAATCATCGAATACAAACCCCAGCGCGCCGAATGGCTGGCCGAGAATCTGGACAACACCCTCGTCCTGCAAGGTTCCGCCACCGACGAAACCCTGCTGGATGAAGAATACATCGATGAAATCGACGTCTTCTGCGCGCTGACCAATGATGACGAAAACAACATCATGTCCAGTCTATTGGCAAAAAACCTTGGTGCCAAACGCGTAATCACCATCGTCAACCGCTCAAGCTACGTCGATTTGCTCGAAGGCAACAAAATCGATATCGTCGTTTCCCCCCACCTGATTACCATCGGCTCCATCCTCGCCCACATCCGCCGCGGCGACATCGTTGCCGTCCACCCCCTGCGCCGCGGCACGGCCGAAGCCATCGAAGTGGTGGTACACGGCGATAAAAACACTTCCGCCATCGTCGGCCGCCGCATCAGCGGCATCAAATGGCCGAGCGACTGCTACATCGCCGCCATTGTCCGCGGCGCAACCGGCGAAGTCATCATGGGACACCACACCGAAACCATCCTCCAAGACGGCGACCACATTATCTTCTTCGTCTCACGCCGCCGCGTCCTGCCGGAGTTGGAAAAACTCATTCAAGTCAAAATGGGCTTTTTCGGTTAAGCCCAAAATCCGTTTGCTTGAAGCCATAAAAAGGCCGTCTGAAAACCTTTTCAGACGGCCTTTATTTCTTGTTTTATTTATGCTTTGGCAACGCTGTTTTTACGGCCAAACCAAACAAAACCAATCACACCCAATACAATCATCGGCACGCTCAACCATTGCCCCATGGACAAACCCAAAGTCAGCAGGCCGAGATAGTCATCAGGCTGACGGGCAAATTCTGCAATAAAGCGGAACAAACCGTAACCGCCCAAGAACAATGCTGCCGTTTGTCCGGCCGGACGTGGTTTTTTCGAGAAAATCCAAACGATGACAAACAGGCAAATGCCTTCAAGGGCAAACTGGTAAAGCTGAGACGGATGGCGCGGCAGCATGCCGTATTGTTGCAGCCATTCGGCCCACAAAGGATTGTGCGCCGCAGCTTCCGTATCTTCGTAACGCGCTTGGGGGAAACCCATCGCCCAGAAAGCATTGAGTTCGGTCACGCGTCCCCAAAGTTCGCCGTTGATAAAGTTGCCGATACGGCCGGAAGCCAAGCCCAGCGGCACGAGCGGCGCAACGGTATCCATCAATTTCAAGATACTGATGTTGTGCTTGCGGCCAAACAGCCATATGGCAACGACCACACCCAAAAAGCCGCCGTGAAACGACATGCCGCCTTCCCATACTTTGAAAATATCCAACGGGTTGGCAAGATAGTCGGAAAATTTATAAAACAAAACGTAGCCGATACGGCCGCCCAAGATGACGCCCAAGATACCCCAAGTCAGGAAATCGTCGAGTGTTTCTTTGGTAAACACAGAATTGCCCTGCGCGATACGGCGACGGCCCAAAATCGTAAACAGGATAAAGCCGACAATATAGCTCAAGGCATACCAGCGGATAGCAAGCGGGCCGATGCTGATCAGCACCGGATCAAACTGGGGATGTATTATCATGATGTGTGTTCCTTATCTCAAAGGCCGTCTGAAAGCCTGAACTTTCAGACGGCCTGTATGCGGTGTCGGATGGTTTAACGCAAATCGTCAACCACATTCAAAATAGCAGACAACATTGCCTCGCCCAAGCGCAACGAGCGTTGGCCGTTCCAGCCGAAGTCGTCGTCCGGCAGGTTGGCATTGTCTTTAAACGGCATTTCCAAAGTATAGGCAAGGCAGTTGAAATGATTGCCGACCCAGTTGGTCGCCAAAGTCATGTTTGCCTGACCCGGCGCATCTTTGTCATAGCCGTAATCGTCTTGGAAATCGGGGCTGGCATTGAGCAACGCCAGTTTGAATTGATCTTCCAAGGCTTCGATGCGTTCGTTGTAATTCGGCACGCCTTCGGTACCGGCCACAAAGACAAACGGCAGACCTTCATCGCCGTGAATATCCAAGAACAAATCCACGCCGGTTTCCATCATTTTTTCACGGACGGTAAAGACTTCGGGACTTCGCTCCAAAGTCGGGTTTTCCCATTCGCGGTTGAGGTTGGCGCCGGCGGCATTGGTGCGCAGATTACCCAAAACCGAACCGTCCGGATTCATATTTGGCACAATGTAAAAAGTCGCACGGTCAAGCAGCATGCGCGCGGTCGGATCTTGCGGATCAAGCAGGCGGCCCAGCAAACCTTCGACAAACCATTCCGCCATGGTTTCACCCGGATGCTGACGGGCGATAATCCAGACTTTCATGTCGCTTTCGACTTGGTTACCGATGGTCAGAAGGTTGATGTCGCGACCTTGAACGGTACTGCCCAAATCGTCGATACGGCACAAGCCGCTGCCCTGCGCATCTCCCAAAAGGTTCAAATGCTGCTCGTTGGAATAAGGCTCGAAATAAGCGTAGTAAACGCTGTTGGACAAAGGCGTATGGTTGATGGTCAACACGCCGTTTTCATAGCTGGTCGGCACGCGGAACCAATTTTGGCGGTCGTAAGAAGCGCAAGCCTGATAGTCCTCCCAGCCCAAAGGATACGCAGCGTCCGCCGCATTTTCAAAATGCATCACGCAGTTTTGATAGGCCGCACCCTGTAAACGGAAGTAAAACCATTGGGCAAACTCCGAAGCATTGTCGGAACGCAGGGCGAGACGGATATCGGCAGGGTTGCTCAAGTCTTTGACAACGACCGAACCGGCATCGAATTGGGTGCTGATTTTCATCATGGGTATCCTTAGTAATCGGCAAAGAGGCCGAAGCAAACCGTCATTTTACCGTTTGCATGAGGCTGGTTTCAACCATTTAACTGATTTAACAGGATTTCAAGCGCTTGGAAATATTGTTTCAGACGGCCTTTGGGATTAAGATAAAGGCCGAAATCATGAAACAAGGTTGAAACCATGACTCAGCAACAATCTGTCTCCTCTGCGATCAAAGCACGCGTCCTTGCCGAATCTTTACCTTATATCCGCCGTTTTTCCGGCTCCATCATCGTCATCAAATACGGCGGCAACGCCATGACCGAGTCGGCCTTAAAAGAGGGCTTCGCACGCGATGTCGTCCTGCTCAAACTGATCGGCCTGCATCCCGTCATCGTTCACGGCGGCGGCCCGCAAATCAATGAAATGCTGGAAAAAGTCGGCAAAAAAGGGGAATTTGTTCAAGGCATGCGCGTCACCGACAGCGAAACCATGGACATCGTAGAAATGGTTTTGGGCGGACACGTCAATAAAGAAATCGTTTCCATGATTACCTCCTTCGGTGGTCGCGCCGTCGGCATTACCGGCCGGGACAACCACTTCATCAAAGCGGAAAAACTCCTAATCGACACGCCCGAACAAAAAGGCGTGGACATCGGCCAAGTCGGCACCGTGGCCGACATCGATACCCGTTTGGTGGAAGGCTTGGTCGAGCGCGGCTGCATTCCGGTCATCGCACCCATCGGCGTAGGCCAAAACGGCGAAGCGTTCAACATCAATGCCGACTTGGTTGCCGGCAAGCTGGCGGAAAAACTTCAAGCCGAAAAACTGCTGATGATGACCAATATTCCCGGCGTACTGGATAAAGAAGGCAAATTATTGACCACCCTGACGCCAAGCCGCATTGACGAACTGATTGAAGACGGCACGCTGTACGGCGGCATGCTGCCTAAAATTGCCTCCGCCGTCGAAGCCGCCAAAAGCGGCGTCAAAGCCACGCATATCATAGACGGCCGCGTTCCCAACGCCCTGCTCTTGGAAGTGCTGACCGATGACGGCGTAGGCTCGATGATTTTGGGCGAAGGCTGATCTGGTTTTCAGACGGCCTTATACCTGATTTAATCAGCTTTTCACCCTAAAAAGGGTAAAAAATGTTACACTATACGGCTTATGTTTGTTTGACCGATATTGACGTGAAACAAACTTACAGTCGGTTTCATACCGACGCCGATGCCATGCCCGGCAAAGACGGTATAATGTCTGCATTCATCAGACTTCGGAAATCATCATCAAGGCCGTCTGAAACGTAACAAAGCTACTTTTCTTTTACCATCCTATTTGGAGATATTCATGAGCGCAATCGTTGATATTTTTGCACGCGAAATCTTAGACTCTCGCGGCAACCCTACTGTAGAGTGTGACGTATTGTTGGAATCCGGCGTCATGGGCCGTGCAGCCGTACCAAGCGGCGCATCAACCGGTCAAAAAGAAGCTTTGGAACTGCGTGACGGCGACAAATCCCGTTACTTGGGCAAAGGCGTATTGAAAGCCGTTGACCACGTTAACAACCAAATCGCGCAAGCCCTCATCGGCATCGATGCCAGCGAGCAATCTTATATCGACCAAATCATGATCGAATTGGACGGTACTGAAAACAAAGGCAACTTGGGTGCCAATGCCACTTTGGCCGTTTCTATGGCCGTAGCACGCGCGGCCGCTGAAGATGCAGGCCTGCCGCTGTACCGTTACTTGGGCGGCGCAGGCCCAATGGCTCTGCCGGTTCCAATGATGAACGTTATCAACGGCGGCGAACACGCTAACAACAGCCTGAACATCCAAGAATTCATGATCATGCCTGTCGGCGCAAAATCTTTCCGCGAAGCCCTGCGTTGCGGTGCCGAAATTTTCCATGCGCTGAAAAAACTGTGCGATAGCAAAGGCTTCCCGACTACCGTCGGCGACGAAGGCGGTTTTGCACCCAACCTAAACAGCCACAAAGAAGCCCTGCAATTGATGGTGGAAGCCACCGAAGCCGCCGGTTACAAAGCAGGCGAGGACGTATTGTTCGCCCTGGACTGCGCATCCAGCGAGTTCTACAAAGACGGCCAATACCACCTGGAAGCCGAAGGCCGCTCCTACACCAGCGCAGAATTTGCCGAATACCTGGAAGGCCTGGTTAACGAATTCCCAATCATTTCCATCGAAGACGGTATGGACGAAAACGACTGGGAAGGCTGGAAACTGCTGACCGAAAAATTGGGCGGCAGAGTTCAATTGGTCGGCGACGACTTGTTCGTAACCAATCCAAAAATCTTGGCTGAAGGCATCGAAAAAGGCGTGGCAAACGCATTGCTGGTTAAAGTCAACCAAATCGGTACTTTGAGCGAAACCCTGAAAGCCGTTGACTTGGCCAAACGCAACCGCTACACCAGCGTAATGAGCCACCGTTCCGGCGAAACCGAAGACAGCACCATTGCCGACTTGGCAGTTGCCACCAACTGTATGCAAATCAAAACCGGCTCCCTGTCCCGTTCTGACCGCATGGCGAAATACAACCAATTGTTGCGCATCGAAGAAGAATTGGCCGAAGCCGCTTACTACCCTGGCAAAGCCGCATTCTACCAATTGGGCAAATAAGCAAAATATAGGATATTGATTGTATGAAGTGGGTGACTTTTGTTTTAACCTTCGCACTGTTGTGCTGTCAGTACAGCCTTTGGTTTGGTAAAGGCAGCGTCGGGCATACGGAAGAATTGCAGGAGCAGCTCGTCCGTCAGGAGGAAAAAAACCAAACGCTCACTTTGCGCAACAATTTCCTCAATGCGGAAGTTGAAGATTTGGCACACGGACAAGAGGCTATCGCCGAAATTGCCCGCGTCGAATTGGGCTATGTCCAAGACGGCGAAGTGTATTACCGAATCATCGACCGCCGCTAAACCCTGCAAAACAAAGGCCGTCTGAAAACATATTTTTCAGACGGCCTTTTTTATCGCAATCGCTATATAATCACATATCCCAAAATCAAATCACACCCATCATGTATGACGTAAACACCCACGATGTCCGCCGATTCTTTGCCCACGTCTGGCAACACAGGCTCGCGCCGCTCCAATTGGACGGCCTGCAACAAAAAGCTTTGCGCATTATCGAAGCCCATCCCGAATACGGACACTATCTCGAAGACATCGAACAATATTTAGATAAAGAATGGCTGCCCGAAGACGGTGAAAGCAACCCATTCCTGCACATGTCTCTACACCTTTCCCTACAAGAGCAAAGCGCCATCGACCAGCCCCCGGGCATCCGTGCCATCCACCAACAACTTTGCGCCCGTTACAACGGCGACTGGGTCAAAGCCGAACACGATATGATGGAAGCCTTGGCAGAAACCATCTGGGAAGCACAACGCTACGGACGGGGCCTTGACGTCAATGCCTACATGACCCGCTTGCGGAAATTGGTCGGCTTAGGCCAAGAAGAAAAAGCCCGCCTCAATCCCCATGAAGTCGGCTTGATGGATACAAAATAACTTCTTTTCAGACGGCCTCAACCCAGACAAATCCTTACGCTTGCCAAAGCCAACGTTTCCATCTTTCATGCTAAATTACTTTTTTAAAATCTGCATTACAAGGAAAACCAAAATGCTCCGCCCAGCCCTTACCGCCCTACTGCTAGCCGCCTCCCTGCCCGTTGCAGCAGAAAGCCTCAATTACAACATCGTTGAATTTTCCGAATCCGCGAATATGGAAGTGCCGCGGGATACCATGACCGCGCATTTCAGCGTCAACGCAGAAGGTAAAGACCGTCAAGCCGTCAACCAAGCCTTCATGAAGAAATTCAACCAGTTCAACAAAATCTCCCAAAACAGCAAATTTAAAGCAGAGTTGATGGAGCGCAACGCCTCCCCACGCTATCAATACACCAACGGCAAACGCACCCAAACCGGCTGGGAAGAACACGCCTACTTCAAAGTAGAAAGCAAAGACTTTGAAGCACTCAACCGCCTGATTGCCGACAGCATCAATATCGCCGTTTTGGAGAGCTCCTCATTTTCTGTATCCAAAGAAAAACGCGAAGAAACCGTCGACCAACTGAGCAAAGCCGTCATCCTGCGCTTCAAAGACCGCGCCCAAAACCTCGCCCAAACGCTCGGCTTCTCCAGCTACAAAATCGTCAAACTCAACCTGGGCCACATCGGCAACCGCCAAATCGGCGGCGATTTTGCACGCGCCAAAATGCTGCGGGCAGCCCCTGTCGCAGAGATGGCAGCAGGAATAGAAGATGGCGTACCAGCCTCCCCAGGTTCGGAAGAGATCAGCCTGACCGTCAGCGGCTCGGTGCAAATGTAGGATTTTCTTTTGAATCATTTGAAAGGCCGTCTGAAAGTATATTTTTCAGACGGCCTTTTATATTACTCAATGATTAAAATGGCATTTAATCCCGAAAGAAGGCAGGCTCATAGCGAAGAGTTCGGCAAAACCGATACTGTTATGTTAATGTCTTACGGCAAATCACCGGAAGAAATTGCCGCCAATGCAAAAATGATGCGGATTGGCAGCGAACTGCTTACCGATATGACGGTTGTCGGAACGATTAAAGATTTCAAACAGGCCGACACGTTTAGAGATTATGCTGTTGCAACTATTTTTGCCATTCCAGGAGTGAAAGTAGCTAAAAAACTAGAAACCGTCCGCGATTTCAGAAAGGCCTACGAAGCTGCCAAAGAAGCGGGGGATTTGCGCACAGCCAAGAAATTGTTTGAATTAGCCAAAGATGCGAAAGGCTCGCCTAGAAGATTTGAACAACTTGAGGTTAAAGTAAGCAAGATACAAGAAGAGTTGGCAAGATTAGAAATTGATTTTGCTAAAATTCCTAAGGAATTTCAAAAAGCATCTTAGAACCCGCAAAGATTTTCTTTAGCCGATAACCAATTTGGTCGCAAAGTAGGAAAACATGCTACTGAACATGGATTTGATATGAAAACTTCTAGCAGAAGAGAAAGTTTTAAAAAATTTATTTATGAAATTGCTAAACGGCCAGATGAGTTAAGGGTAGGAACTTTTAACGGGCAGGGAATCAGGCAAGGTGCAAATCATGCACGTGGATCAGTTTTATTTAGAATTAAAGGAAATAATGTAGTAGTAACATCTCCTGAAGGAGAGTTTATAACAATTTTGAAAAATGGCTTAACTAATCCATCAGTAAAAGAAGGGATAAGGGTAAATAAATGAATGAGTTAAATGGAAGGATTTTATCAGTAAAGGGGCTTTTCTTCATATATGACGAAACGGATCTTGATATTGATGTCCAACGTCCCGATGAAATACAGTTTGATTTGGAAGGGATCCCTGTTTTATTTAAGTGTAATGGCAGCGAACCGAATCTGTCTTATGAAATCAACAAGGAAGCTGAAAACGTATCTTTAGGTAGTTATGGAGAGCTTAAAATATTCGATTTAACCGATTTTGATTTTTTTGGTTTCCTTAAAGATGAAGACCTATTGGAAATGAGAAAACTATATCTTGATGATGATGAAATCGGGTTTCGGCTAATTTTTTCCCAATCAGTGTTGAATATGATTAATTGGGGAGATGAATTTTTTTTGTTTAAAAACTTACCCGAATTTTTAATAAATGAAAATCTCCATGAATAAAAATTTAGGGGCTATACTAGATAAGCAGTCATGTTAGACTGCAAAAATGAAGATAACCCATTGTAAACTAAAAAAGAGTATTCAAAAGAAACTGCTCCAGTTTTTTGTACTCGAAGTTACCGCCCGTTCAGCAGCTGATTTATCGGGCATCCACCCCAATTCGGCAGTGCTGTTTTACCGCAAGATTCGCGAAGTCATCAGCCATCATCTTTCACTGGAAGCCGATACGGTTTTTGACGGCTCAGTTGAGTTGGACGAGAGCTATTTTGGCGGACACCGCAAAGGCAAACGTGGATGCGGTGCGGCAGACAAGGTGGCAGTTTTTGGTATTCTCAAACGCGGCGGCAAGGTTTATACCGTGGTTATTGAGAACGCTAAAAGAGAGACGTTATTTCCTGTTATCACAAAGAAAATTATGCCTGACAGTATTGTCTATACGGATTGTTTGAGTAGCTATGATGTGTTGGATGTAAGCGGATTTACCCACCACCTCATTAATCACAAGACAACCACTACCAGGATTGGGAAAACCACGAGCGCAAAAAGTCCGGCCTCACCGGCAGCCTGAAAAACGGCGTGGCGATGGCCGGTTACGGCAAAACCCAAACCAAGCTGCAGCAAAACAGCGTATCGTCTGCCGTAGTCTCCTCGCAGATAGGCAGCCTGAAAGGCGATACCACCATCGCGGCGGGCAGCAAACTGACTACCGAAGCCGCACAACTGTATGCCGGCGGCGATCTGCATCTGCAGGGGCGCGAAGTTTCCCTCGGCGAAGCCTACAAACGGAACGAGCGGCACAGCGAAGGCAACATCACCATCGGCGGCAAAAAAACCAGTGCCCGCGCTCTCGGCATCCATACCGATTCGACCACTGCCCATCACGGTGCCGACAGCGTTCCCGATCTGCAAAACCTACTCGACAAACAGCAAACCATTGCCCAATCGACTGCCGTCATCCACAGCGCCGTTGCCACCTATAGTGGCAACCGTGCCAAAGCGGCAGTCGAAGAGCTGGAAAAACAACAGGCCGCTTACGAAGGCCGTCTGAAAGAGCAAAACGACGGCAGTTATGAGCAATATGCCGGTAAAAGCGACAGCGAACGGCTGTCCATGAGGCTGGGGAACGCGAAGTATGCCCAAGCTTACCAAGAAGCCCGAAGCTGGGGCGTAGGCGGCAGCAAAAGCCGTGCGCTTAGCGCCGCCGAAACCCTGATTACCGGCGCCCTGGGCGGACAGGGTGATTTACAGCTGGCGGCCAATACGTTGGCGCCGTATGCTGCAGCCGCCATCGGCAAGCGCTTCGGCCACGGTGAAAACAAAAACGAAGCCGCGCAAGCAATCGGCCACTTTATGCTCGGCGCGGCCTTGGCCTACGCCAACGGCGCCGAGCCGCTTGCCGGCGGCAGCGCTGCCGTTGCCGC